>JANOGP010000225.1:0-11104 GCA_031406075.1 Betaproteobacteria bacterium | reverse complement strand
GTAGGCCTTGACCTCGCCCCCGAACTTCTTCGACAACACCAGCGTCAGCGCCGCCGTCAGCGTGGTCTTGCCATGGTCCACGTGACCTATGGTCCCCACGTTCACGTGCGGCTTGGTGCGCTCAAACTTTCCCTTTGCCATGTTGCCGTTCCTTCCTGCTTACGCAGCCTTCTTATTGATAACCGCTTCGGCGACCGTCTTCGGCGCTTCAGCGTAATGTTTGAATTCCATCGTATACGTGGCGCGGCCCTGGGTGGCGGAGCGCAGCGTCGTCGAATAGCCGAACATTTCCGCCAGCGGCACTTCGGCCTTGATCACCATCGTGCCCGCCACTTCCTCCTGGCCCTGGATCATGCCGCGGCGCGAAGACAAGTCGCCGATGACATTGCCGACGAAGTTCTCCGGCGTTTCCACTTCCACCGCCATCATCGGTTCGAGCAGGACCGGGTTGGCCTTGCGCATGCCGTCCTTGAATGCGATCGAAGCGGCCATCTTGAACGCGTTTTCGTTCGAGTCCACGTCGTGGTAGGAACCGTCGAACAGCGTGACCTTGACGTCCACCACCGGGAATCCGGCCAGCACTCCGTTGGGAAGCGTTTCCTTCAGGCCCTTGTCCACCGCCGGGATGTATTCACGCGGCACCGTGCCGCCCTTGATGGCATCGATGAATTCGTATCCCTTGCCCGCCTCGTTCGGCTCCAGCTTGATCCAGACGTGGCCGTACTGGCCGCGGCCGCCGGACTGCTTGATGAACTTGCCTTCCACTTCCACGGACTTCTTGATGGCTTCACGGTAGGCCACTTGCGGCTTGCCGACGTTGGCCTCCACGCCGAACTCGCGCTTCATGCGGTCTACGATGATTTCCAGGTGCAATTCTCCCATCCCCGAGATGATCGTCTGTCCGGACTCGTCGTCGGTATGGACGCGGAACGAAGGATCTTCCTGCGCGAGGCGGTTGAGCGCGACGCCCATCTTTTCCTGGTCGGCCTTGGTCTTGGGTTCCACCGCCTGGGATATAACCGGCTCGGGGAACACCATGCGTTCGAGCGTGATGTCTTTGTCCGGCGCGCACAGCGTCTCGCCGGTCGAGGCCTCCTTCAGGCCTACCGCGGCGGCGATGTCGCCGGCGCGCACTTCCTTGATTTCCTCGCGCTGGTTGGCATGCATCTGCAGCAACCGGCCGACGCGTTCCTTGCGCCCGCGCACCGAGTTGTAAACAGTGTCGCCGGAGTTGAGCACGCCCGAATAGACGCGGATAAACGTGAGCTGGCCGACATAGGGGTCGGTCATGATCTTGAACGCCAGCGCGGCGAACGGCTCGCTGTCGTCGGCTTTGCGCGTCTCGATTTTGCCGTTGTCTGTTTCGCCCGTGACCGGCGGGATGTCCACCGGCGAAGGCATGTAGTCGATCACCGCGTCGAGCATCGCCTGCACGCCCTTGTTCTTGAACGCCGAACCGCACAGCATCGGCACGATTTCGTTCTTGATGACGCGGGTGCGCAGGCCGGCCTTGATGTCCGCCTCCGACAGGTCGTGCCCCTCGAGGTACTTGTGCATCAGTTCGTCGTTGGCTTCGGCCGCGGCCTCGACCATTTTCTCGCGCCATTTCCTGGCCTCTTCAACAAGATTGGCCGGAATTTCGCGAAGGTCGTATTTGGTGCCCTGCGTCGCGTCGTCCCAGTAGATGGCCTTCATCTTGACCAGATCGACGACGCCCTCGAACTTTTCCTCGGCGCCGACCGGAATCTGGATCGGCACGGGGTTGCCCTTGAGCCGGGAGCGGATATGGTCGTAGGACTTGAAGTAATCGGCGCCCTGGCGGTCCATCTTGTTGATGAACGCCAGCCGCGGCACTTTGTACTTGTTGGCCTGGCGCCACACCGTTTCCGATTGCGGCTGCACGCCGGCTACCGCGTCGTAGACCATGCAGGCTCCGTCAAGAACACGCATCGAGCGCTCGACTTCGATGGTGAAATCCACGTGACCGGGCGTGTCGATGATGTTGATGCGGTGCTGCGGGTAGCCGCCGTCCATCCCCTTCCAGAAACAGGTCGTCGCCGCGGAAGTGATGGTGATGCCGCGTTCGCGTTCCTGCTCCATCCAGTCCATGATCGCAGCGCCGTCGTGCACTTCGCCCATCTTGTGCGACACACCGGTGTAGAACAGGATGCGTTCGGTGGTCGTGGTCTTGCCGGCGTCGATGTGTGCACTGATGCCGATGTTGCGATAGAGCTCGATAGGGGTGACGCGGGGCATTTTATTTTCCGGATGACTGGCGGTTTAGAACCGGTAATGCGCGAAGGCCTTGTTGGCCTCCGCCATGCGGTGCACTTCCTCGCGCTTTTTCATGGCGCCGCCGCGGCCCTCCGCGGCCTCGGCCAGTTCGGCCGCCAGGCGCGCATCCATCGACTTCTCGGCGCGCTTGCGCGCCGCATCGCGCAGCCAGCGCATCGCCAGTGCGTTGCGGCGAACCGAGCGAACTTCCACCGGCACCTGGTAGTTGGCGCCGCCGACGCGGCGGCTCTTGACCTCGACCATCGGGCGCACGTTGCCCAGCGCCTGGTTGAACACCTCCAGCGGATCCTTGCCGGTTTTCTTTGTGATCTGTTCCAGCGCGCGGTAGACGATGGCCTCCGCGACCGACTTCTTGCCGCGGGTCATCAGCACGTTGACGAATTTGGCAACCTCCTGGCTGCTGTATTTCGGATCTGGCAGCGTGTCGCGCTTCGGTACTTCTCTGCGTCGTGGCATAACGTCCTTGAGTCTTCGGGATTCTCGATCCGGTCCGCGCTACGCGGCCTTCGGCTTCTTGGCGCCGTACTTGGAACGGCTCTGCTTGCGGTCCTTCACGCCCTGCGTGTCGAGGCTGCCGCGCACCATGTGGTAGCGCACGCCGGGCAGATCCTTCACGCGGCCACCACGAAGCAGCACCACCGAGTGCTCCTGCAGGTTGTGGCCTTCGCCGCCGATGTAGCTGATCACCTCGAATCCGTTGGTCAGGCGCACCTTGGCCACTTTCCGCAGCGCCGAGTTCGGCTTCTTCGGTGTGGTGGTATACACGCGCGTGCAAACGCCACGTTTTTGCGGCGACCCTGCGAGCGCCGGAACCTTGCTTTTGGTCTTCGGCATGGTTCGCGACTTACGGACTAATTGGTTGATTGTTGGCATTATTTCCGGTCCTAAAAAACCCGGGACGGCGTTGCCGCCGTCCCACGGTTGTATGCTGCGATCACCGCCGATCCGGGATTACCGCCGGAAAGGCAGGTAAAAAGACGGGAGATTCTAGGGTCCGCCGCCTGGAGTGTCAAGCAACCTGCTCGTCTCCTGCCGCCTCCGCCGCCACCGGTTCGCCGATCAGGGCCTCGGCCTCGGCCGCGAACGCCTGCGGCTGACCGCGGACCCGGCGGTTCTTGTGGTAAGCCAGGCCGGTACCGGCCGGAATGAGGCGGCCGACGATGACGTTTTCCTTGAGTCCGCGCAGGTCGTCCTTCTTGCCCATGATCGCCGCCTCGGTGAGTACCCGGGTGGTCTCCTGGAACGAGGCCGCCGAAATGAACGAATCGGTCGACAACGACGCCTTGGTGATTCCCAGCAGCAGGTACTCGAAAGTGCCCGGCTTCTTGCCATCGGCCTCGAGCCGGTCGTTCACCTGCAGCAATTCCGAACGCTCGACCTGCTCCCCAGTGATGAATTCGGAATCGCCGACGTCGACGATCTGCACCCGGCGCAACATCTGCCGCACGATTACCTCGATGTGCTTGTCGTTGATCTTCACGCCCTGCAGACGGTACACGTCCTGCACTTCGTCGGTGATGTAACGGGCCAGCGCCTCGACTCCCAGCAGACGCAGGATGTCGTGAGGATCGGCCGGGCCGTCCACGATGCTCTCGCCTTTGTTCACCACCTGCCCGTCGTGCGCCATCACGTGCTTGTCCTTGGGGATCAGATACTCGTGAGCCACCCCGTCCAGATCTGTGATCACCAGGCGCTGTTTGCCCTTGGTGTCCTTTCCGAAGGACACGGTGCCGGTGACTTCCGCCAGGACGCCGGCATCTTTCGGCGAACGCGCCTCGAACAGCTCGGCCACGCGCGGAAGACCGCCGGTAATGTCGCGGGTCTTGGAAGTCTCCTGCGGAATGCGCGCCAGCACTTCGCCGACGCCCACCTGCTGGCCGTCCTTGACCGTGATCACGGAGTGCATCTGGAACGTGATGTTCACGGGCAGTTCGGAGCCCGGGATCTTCACCTCCCTACCCTTGTCGTCGACCAGCTTCACGCTCGGGCGCAGCCCCTTGGCCTGCGCCGCACCGCGGCGCTTGGGATCGATGACGACCAGCGTGGACAGGCCAGTGACATCGTCGATCTGCCGCGCCACGGTCACGCCTTCTTCCACGTTGTCGAATTTCACCCGTCCGGCGTACTCGGTGATGATCGGCCGGGTATGCGGATCCCAGTTGGCCAGCACCTTGCCGGCCTTGACGGCGCTCGCATCGGCCACGTGCAGCGTGGCGCCGTACGGAATCTTGTGGCGTTCGCGCTCACGGCCGTTGTCGTCCACGATCAGCACTTCGCCGGATCGGGAAATCGCCACCGGTTCGCCGCGCACGTTGGTCACGTAACGCATCAGCGGCGAGAAGCGTACCGTGCCGTTGGACTTCGATTCGATCTGGCTCGCCACCGCAGTACGCGAAGCCGCACCGCCGATGTGAAACGTGCGCATGGTGAGCTGGGTGCCCGGCTCGCCGATGGACTGCGCCGCGATCACGCCGACCGCTTCGCCGACGTTGACCGGCTGGCCGCGGCCGAGGTCGCGTCCGTAACATTTTCCGCACAAGCCGTAACGCGTGTCGCAGGTGAGCGGCGTGCGCACCTTGACCTCGTCGATGCCAAGCGACTCGATGCGCTCCACCGCTTCTTCGTCCAGCAGCGTGCCGGCCGCGTAGGCGATCTGGCTGTTCTCGGGATTGACCACGTCATTGGCGGCCACGCGGCCTAGAATGCGCTCGCGCAGGGCCTCGACCACCTCGCCACCCTCGATGAGGGCCTTCATGGCCACGCCGTTGTTCGTGCCGCAATCGTCCTGCGTGACAACCAGATCCTGCGTCACGTCTACCAGACGGCGCGTCAGATAGCCCGAGTTTGCAGTCTTCAGCGCGGTGTCGGCCAGGCCCTTGCGCGCGCCGTGAGTCGAGATGAAGTACTGCAACACGTTGAGACCTTCGCGGAAGTTCGCGGTAATCGGCGTTTCGATGATGGAACCGTCCGGCTTCGCCATCAGGCCGCGCATGCCGGCGAGCTGACGGATCTGCGCGGCGGAACCCCGCGCCCCCGAATCGGCCATCATGTAAATGGCGTTGAACGACTCCTGCGACATCGGGTTGCCTTTCTTGTCCTTCATCGGTGCCCAGTCGTTCTTTTTGGCGTCCCACTCCACCACCGGCTCCTGGCCGAGGCGCTCCATCATCGCCTTGGCGACCATGTCGCCGGCGCGGCCCCAAATGTCCACCACCTTGTTGTAGCGCTCGCCCTGCGTCACCAGGCCTGAGGTGTACTGCGACTCGATGTCCTGGACTTCCTTCTCTGCGGCGCCGATCAGTTGCTCCTTCTCCGGCGGAATCTCCATGTCGTCCACACAGATCGAAATGCCTGCGCGGGTCGCGTAGGTAAAGCCGGTGTACATCAGCTTGTCGGCGAAGATCACCGTCTCGCGCAGACCGCAACGGCGGAAGCCGGCGTTGATCAGCTTGGAGATTTCCTTCTTCTTGAGAGCCTTGTTGATGAGCTCGAACGGCAGTCCCGCCGGCAGGATCTCGGACAGAAGCGAACGACCCACCGTGGTGTCATGACGGGTGATGCGCTCCGTGACGTTGCCGTCGTCGTCCCTGTCAAACTCCTTGATTCGCACCAGCACGCGCGCGTGCAGTTCCACCAGCCGGTTGTCGTAGGCGCGCTGCACTTCGGCAACGTCGCTGAAAATCATGCCCTCGCCGCGCGCGCCGATCTTTTGCCGGGTCATGTAGTACAGGCCGAGCACGATGTCCTGCGACGGCACGATGATCGGATCGCCGTTTGCCGGCGACAGTATGTTGTTCGAGGACAGCATCAGCGTGCGCGCCTCCATCTGCGCTTCCAGCGACAGCGGCACGTGTACCGCCATCTGGTCGCCGTCGAAGTCGGCGTTGAACGCCGCGCATACCAGCGGATGCAGCTGGATAGCTTTGCCTTCGATCAGCACCGGTTCGAAAGCCTGGATGCCCAGGCGGTGCAACGTCGGGGCGCGGTTCAGCATCACCGGGTGCTCGCGGATCACCTCTTCGAGAATGTCCCACACCACCGGGTTCTCGTTCTCGACCTCGCGCTTGGCTGCCTTGATGGTGCCGGCGATGCCCATGACTTCCAGCTTGTGGAAAATGAAGGGCTTGAACAGCTCCAGCGCCATCTTCTTCGGCAGTCCGCACTGGTGCAGCTTCAGTTGCGGCCCGACCACGATCACCGAGCGCCCGGAGTAGTCGACGCGCTTGCCCAGCAGGTTCTGGCGGAAACGGCCGCCCTTGCCCTTGATCATGTCCGCGAGCGACTTGAGCGGACGCTTGTTGGCTCCGGTCATCGCCTTGCCGCGGCGGCCGTTGTCCAGCAGCGAATCCACCGCCTCCTGCAGCATGCGCTTCTCGTTGCGCACGATGATTTCCGGTGCCTTGAGTTCGAGCAGGCGCTTCAGGCGGTTATTGCGGTTGATGACGCGGCGATACAGGTCGTTCAGATCGGAAGTTGCGAACCGCCCTCCATCGAGCGGCACCAGCGGCCGCAATTCCGGCGGCAGCACCGGCAGCACCTCCATCACCATCCAGTCGGCCTTGATGCCGGATTTCTGGAAGCCTTCGAGCACTTTCAGCCGCTTTGCGATCTTTTTGATCTTGGTTTCGGAGTCGGTGCCCTCGAGTTCCTTGCGCAGCGTGTCAATTTCCTTGTTCAGATTGAGGTGGCGCAGCAGTTCGCGCACGCCCTCGGCGCCCATTGCCGCGTGGAACTCGTCGCCGAACTCCTCGACTTTTTCCAAGTAGGCATCCTCTGAGAGCAACTCGCCGCGCTTCATCGGCGTCATTCCCGGGTTGGTGACCACGAATGCCTCGAAATAGAGTACGCGCTCGATGTCGCGCAAAGTCATGTCGAGCACCATGCCCAGGCGGCTCGGCAGGCTCTTCAGGAACCAGATGTGCGCCACCGGGCTCGCCAGTTCGATGTGGCCCATGCGCTCGCGGCGCACCTTGGACAGGGTGACTTCCACGCCGCATTTTTCACAGATGACGCCGCGATGTTTCAGGCGCTTGTACTTCCCGCACAGGCACTCGTAGTCCTTCACCGGGCCGAAGATCTTGGCGCAGAACAGTCCGTCGCGCTCCGGTTTGAAGGTGCGGTAATTGATGGTTTCGGGTTTCTTCACTTCGCCGTACGACCAGGAACGGATTTTCTCGGGGGAAGCCAGTCCGATCTTGATGGCATCGAACTCTTCTTCCTGCGTCACCTGTTTAAACAGATCCAGCAATGCTTTCATTTGTAACTCCTAGGATGGAGGTCCAGCGTAACCAAACTTAAAAGCCTTTTGACCACGGAAGCGCCGAGATCACAGAGAAGATGATTCATATTTTCCCCTGTGTCTCCATGGCGAAACCTGCCTTCAATACCGGTCGAGGTCGATGTCAATCGCGAGCGATCGGATTTCCTTCACCAGCACGTTGAAGGACTCCGGCATGCCGGCGTCGATCTTGTGTTCGCCTTTGACGATGTTCTCGTACACCTTGGTACGGCCGCCCACGTCGTCGGATTTGACGGTAAGCATTTCCTGCAGCGTGTACGCAGCGCCATAAGCCTCGAGCGCCCAGACTTCCATTTCGCCGAAACGCTGGCCGCCGAACTGCGCCTTGCCTCCCAGCGGCTGCTGGGTGACGAGCGAGTACGGGCCGGTGGAGCGGGCGTGCATCTTGTCGTCCACCAGGTGGTGCAGCTTCAGCATGTGCATGTAACCCACGGTGACCGGCCGGTCGAAGGGCTCACCGGTGCGGCCGTCCATGAGCGCGATCTGGCCGGATTTCGGAAGGCCCGCGAGCTCGAGCATGGTCTTGATCTCGTCCTCGGTTGCGCCATCGAAAACCGGGGTCGCGAACGGCACGCCGGACTGAAGATTGCGCGCCAGATCGATGATCTCCAGGTCGGAGATTTCGTTGAGGTCTTCGGGTTTGCCGTTGGAGTTGTAGATCAGCGTCAGCGCCTTGCGGATGTCGGCGGTCTTGGCCTGGGCCTTGAGCAGTTCTCCGATGCGCTTGCCCAGACCCTTGGCCGCCCATCCCAGATGCGTTTCCAGAATCTGGCCGACGTTCATCCGCGATGGCACGCCCAGCGGATTGAGCACCACATCCACCGGAGTACCGTCGGCCATGTGCGGCATGTCCTCGATCGGTGTGATTTTGGAGATCACCCCCTTGTTGCCGTGGCGTCCCGCCATCTTGTCGCCTGGCTGCAGACGGCGCTTGACGGCGAGGTAGACCTTGACCATCTTCTGCACGCCCGGGGGCAGTTCGTCGCCGCTGGTGAGCTTGCGCTTTTTTTCGTCGAAGGCCGCATCGAATGCCTTGCGGGTCTGCTCCAATCCCTCCTGCAGTTGCTCGAGCTGTTTTGCCGCTTCCTCGTTCGCGAGACGCACGTCAAACCAGTGGTAGCGTTCGATTTCCTGCAGGTAGGCCTTGGAGATCTTGGCGCCCTTGGCGAGTTTCTTCGGACCACCGTTGGCGGTCTTGCCGGTGAGCAGGCGCTCGATCCGGCCGAATGCGTCGTCCTCGACAATGCGCAACTGGTCTGCCAGGTCTTTCTTGTAGCGCTTGAGTTCGTCGTCGATGATCTGCTGGGCGCGCTTGTCGCGCTCGATGCCTTCGCGGGTGAAAACATGCACGTCGATCACCGTGCCGGACATGCCGGAGGGGACGCGCAAGCTGGTGTCTTTCACGTCGGAGGCTTTCTCGCCGAAGATCGCGCGCAGCAGCTTTTCTTCCGGAGTGAGCTGGGTTTCTCCCTTGGGGGTGACCTTGCCGACCAGCACGTCACCGGCATCCACCTCCGCACCGATGGAAACGATGCCGGACTCGTCCAGCCGCGCCAGCATGCCCTCGGACAGATTGGAGATGTCGCGGGTGATTTCTTCCGGTCCGAGCTTGGTGTCGCGCGCGACCACCGACAGCTCCTCGATGTGTATCGAGGTAAAGCGGTCTTCGGCCACCACGCGCTCCGAGATCAGGATTGAGTCCTCGAAGTTGTAGCCGTTCCAGGGCATGAACGCGACCAGCAGGTTCTGGCCGAGCGCCAGTTCGCCCATGTCGGTTGACGCGCCGTCGGCCACCACGTCGCCGCGGGCGATATGGTCGCCCACCTTCACGATTGGACGCTGGTTGATGTTGGTGTTCTGGTTGGAACGCGTGTACTTGACCAGATTATAGATATCCACCCCGACTTCGCCGGCCGAGGTCTCTTCGTCATTGACCCTTACCACAATGCGCGAGGCATCCACGTAATCGACTACGCCGCCGCGCAACGCCTGCACCGCGGTGCCGGAGTCCACTGCCACGGTGCGCTCGATTCCGGTGCCGACCAGTGGCTTCTCCGCACGCAGGCAGGGAACGGCCTGGCGCTGCATGTTCGATCCCATCAGCGCGCGGTTGGCGTCGTCGTGCTCCAGGAACGGAATCAGCGAGGCGGCCACGGACACGATCTGCGCAGGCGCCACGTCCATGAACTCGACGCGATCGACAGTCGCCATCGCGAATTCGTTCTGATGGCGGCAGGACACCAGCTCGTCGAGCAGCTTGCCCTTTTTGTCGATCGCGGCATTGGCCTGGGCGATGACGTATTTGCCTTCCTCGATTGCCGACAGGAACTCGATGTCGTCAGTGACGCGGCCGCTTACGACTTTGCGGTACGGCGTTTCCAGAAATCCATATTCGTTGGTGCGGGCATACAGCGCCAGCGAGTTGATAAGGCCGATGTTCGGGCCTTCCGGCGTCTCGATCGGGCACACCCGCCCGTAGTGGGTCGGGTGCACGTCGCGCACTTCGAAGCCGGCACGCTCTCGGGTAAGGCCACCGGGCCCCAGCGCGGAAACGCGGCGCTTGTGGGTGATCTCCGACAGGGGGTTGGTCTGGTCCATGAACTGCGACAACTGGGACGAACCGAAAAATTCGCGCACCGCCGCCGATACCGGCTTCGCGTTTATCAGATCGTGCGGCATCAGGTTCTCGGATTCGGCTTGGGAGAGGCGCTCCTTGACCGCGCGTTCCACCCTCACCAGGCCGGCGCGGAACTGGTTCTCCGCGAGCTCGCCAACCGAGCGCACGCGCCGGTTGCCGAGATGGTCGATGTCGTCGATCTCGCCGCGCCCGTTGCGCAGATCGATCAGGATCTGGATGACCGCGATGAGGTCCTCGTTGGACATCGTTCCCGGGCCGGTCAACTCGTTGCGCCCGACGCGGCGGTTGAACTTCATCCGTCCCACCGCCGACAGGTCGTAGCGTTCCTCGGCGTAGAACAGCCCGTTAAACAACGTCCGCACGGCGTCTTCGGTCGGCGGCTCTCCCGGGCGCATCATGCGGTAGATCGCCACCTGCGCTTGCATCTGGTCGGTGGTCTCGTCGGCGCGCAAAGTCTGGGAGATGTACGGCCCCTGATCGAGGTCATTGGTGTAAATGGTCTGGAACGTGTCGATTCCCCCCTCGACAATCTTTTCCAGCAGAGCCTCGGTGATCTCGTCGTTGGCGTTGGCAATGATCTCGCCGGTTTCCTTGTTGACCAGGTTGTGGCCGAGGGTGCGGCCCAGCAGGAATTCTTCGGTCACCGCGATCTTGCTCAGGCCCGCCTGCTCCATATCGCGGACGTGCTTGACGGTGATGCGCTTGTCCTTCTGGACGATCAACTTGCCCTGCTTGGTGACGATGTCGAAGCGCGCGTGCTGCCCAGAAGCGCCAGATCGTGATCGACGGTTTGCGCCGTCAGGGTGTCTTGGCTATTGAGCGCTGCCAACCGCCGCACGAAGTTTTCCAACTCACGGATGTTGCCGGGCCAC
>JANOGP010000153.1:0-13099 GCA_031406075.1 Betaproteobacteria bacterium | reverse complement strand
GCGCGCGCCCATCGCCATGCGGATGCCGATCTCGCGAGTGCGTTCCGTCACCGATACCAGCATGATGTTCATGATGCCGATGCCGCCAACCAGCAGCGACACCGAAGCGATCGCCCCAAGCATCAGCGACATCACCCTGGTGGTCGCGGCCGCGGCGTTGGCCGCCGCAGTAAGATTGCGTAGCGTGAAATCGTTGTCGGTATCGTCGTTGAGACGATGGCGTTGGCGCAGAAGTTCGATGATGTCGCGCTCGGCCCGGTCCATGAGGTCCGCCGACGCCGCCTGTACCATCATGTACCTCACCGTACCCGGGAACTGCGAGCCGAACAGTTTGCGCTGCGCGGTCGTGACCGGCACCAGAATGGTGTCGTCCTGGTCGCGTCCGTCGAGGCTCTGGCCCTTTGCTGCGAGCACGCCGATCACCAGATAGGGGCTGTTTCTGATGCGGATGGTTTTTCCCACCGGATCTTCGTCGCCGAACAGGAAATTCGACACGGTGCCACCAAGCAGCGCCACCCGACTCGCGGAACGCAGATCGTAGTCGGTGAAGGGTTCCCCCGACGCGAGCGGCCATTGGCGCAAGTCCAGATAACTCGGCCTCGTGCCGTATACCTGGGTGGTCCAGGTGCCGGCGCCGTAAATGACCTCCGAATTGCCGGGTTGCACCGGCGCCACCGCGGCGATGCTTGGCAGTTCTCCGATGGCGTCCGCGTCAAGCAGGGTCAAGGTCGGGACGCTGCCGGAGCCCATACGCAACCCGCCGCTGGTGGAGCCGCCGGAGAGGACGATGAACAGATTGCTGCCCATCGAGGCGATGGTCTGGTTCACCATCAATTGCGCACCCTGGCCCACCGCAAGCATCGCCACCACTGCCGCCACGCCGATCACCATGCCGAGCATGGTGAGAAAAGTGCGCAGGCGATTTGCGCCCATCGCCGACCAGGCTTCGGCGAGCATCGAAAGGATCATGCGGGTGCCTCGGCTGGCTTGGGGACGACTGCGCCGTCGTGCTCCACGATGCCGTCGCGAAAACGCACCAGCCGTCGAGCATAGGAGGCGATTTCCCGGTCGTGGGTGATCAGCACCACGGTGATGCCTTCGTCGCGATTCAACTGCGTGAACAGGCTCATGATCTCGGCGCTGGTGTGGGTGTCGAGATTTCCCGTGGGCTCGTCGGCGAGCAGCAGCCGCGGGCGGGCGGCGAGTGCGCGGGCGATCGCCACCCTCTGCTGCTGCCCGCCGGAAATCTGGTTGGGAAAAAACCGCACGTGGCCTGCCAGGCCAATACGCTCCAGCAACGCGACGGCGCGGGCGTTGCGTTCGCGGCGCGCGACGCCGGCATACACCAGCGGCAGCGCGACATTTTCGGTGAGACGCGCGCGGGGCAGGAGATTGAATCCCTGGAACACGAAGCCTATGGTGTGGTTGCGCAGCCTTGCGAGCTGGTCGCTGCCGAGTTCTCTGGTGTCGGCTCCATCGAGAAAATACCGGCCTCTGGTCGGCGGGTCCAGGCAGCCGAGAATGTTCATGAACGTGGACTTGCCCGATCCCGACGGACCCATGATGGCGACGAACTCGCCGGGATCGATGACGAGATTGACATCGTGGAGCACCGGGAATACGCCGGCCTCGGTCTGGTAGCTCTTGTGAAGGTGCTCGATGCGCACCACCGGATGCGCCATCAGAACAGCCTCGTGCGCGGCCCGGTGGGCGCCGACTGCGGGCGCGGCGTCGCCGTCACATCCTCGAGGACCACCGTGTCGCCTTCACGCAAATCGCCGTCGCTGATCTCCGTGACGCGGCCGTTGGTGATGCCGGTCTGGATCGCAACGGATTGAATCTTGCCGCCACGCAGCACGTGCACCAGGGATCCTGCCGCGCGCTTGCGCGTGCCCTCAGTCGCGCCGGCCGCCGGCACGGACGACAAGTTCGGGGATTCCGCCTTGCCGGCGGGGCGGAAACGAAGCGCCGCGCTGGGCACCATCAGTACATCGTGTTTGGTCTGCGTGGTGATGGTGATGTAGGCGGTCATCCCCGGCAGCAGGATCTCATCCCGGTTCTCGACCGACACCACCACGTTGTAGGTGACCACGTTGCTGGTGATGGTGGGATTGAGCCGGATCTGCATGACCTTGCCCTTGAAATCGCGTTCGGAAAACGCGTCCACGCGGAAGTCCACATCCTGGCCGATGGCGATCGCGCCGACGTCGGCTTCCGCGACCGCCGAGTTGATCTGCATCTGTTTGAGGTCCTGCGCGATCTTGAACAGGACCGGCGCCTGGAGGCTGGCGGCGACCGTCTGTCCGACGTCCACCTGCCGATCCACGACCACGCCGGAAACCGGTGAACGGATCACTGTGTAGTAAAGGTTCGCCCGATCCCTGCCGTGTTGCGCCTCGTAAACCTGCACCTGCGCCTCCGCGACTTCGCGCGCCTGCAGCGCCTGGTCCATTTCCTGTCTGGAAATGTATTCCTGCGCGAACAATTGTTGCAGCCGTTCTTCGTTCGCGCGTGCCAGTTTGAGCGAAGCCCGTGCACTGGCAAGGTTGGCCAGCGTCTGTTTTTCGGTTGCGACCAGTAGTGCAGGATCGAGTTCGGCAAGCACCTGGCCGGCCTTGACCCGCTGGTTGAAGTCCGCGTACAGCCTGGTTACGCGCGCGGAAATCTGCGAGCCGACGGTGACCAGCACTACCGGATTGAGCGTGCCATTGGCGGAAACACTCTGCACCAGCGTGCCGCGTTCGACCGGCCTGGTGCGGTAGCGCTGTTCGGCCGGCATTTCGGAATTGTTCTTCCAAAGCCAGATCCCGCCACCGGCGCCGGCCAGCAGCAGCACGACCAATAGCTTCACCCAAAACGACAAGGGCGGCCTGTTCATTTGCGTGCGGCCGAACGCGAGGTGTCAATTATCACGGTGTCGGCATTGCCTGACAGCGCCGCGAGATCCAGGGTGCCAAGCGCGCTGGCGAGCGCGGCCTTGGCGAGGTGCCAGTTGTAGCGGGTCTGCACGGACTGGAAGCGGGCGCCTGCCGCCGCCGATTGCGCATTAAGCAGATCGATCAGCGTGCCGGCTCCGGCCTTGTAACGTCCGCGCGCAACGTTTTCGGATTCCAGCGCGCTTTGCAGCAGATCCTCGGCATTCACCAGCGCGGTGCGCTCGGTCGCGAGCGACTGGTAAGCGCGCCATACGTCCAGCGAAACCTGGTTGCGCAATTGATCGCGGTCGGCTTCGCGCGCTTCGACCTGGAACTCCGCGGTGCGGATGTCGTAGGTGTTGCGATATCCGGTGAACAGCGGAAAGCTCACGCTTATTCCCACCGCGCCGCTGCTGGCGAGGCTGGCCGAGTTCGAGTCCGACAATCCGGTGGATCCGGTGAGCGATATGGTCGGCTTGCCGGCCGCCTGCGCGGCACGCACTTGCGCGCGCGCGGCCTGGACCTTGGCCTCGGCCGCGGCCAGGTCGGGGCGCAGCATGCGGGCGTAATCGACCAGTTCGCGCACGCGTGCGTCGGTGGCCGGGTCAGGCGCCTGGATGCGCGGCGGCGCGAGCTCGACTTCGGCGTCGGCGTCGAGTCCGATGGCGTTGGCAAGCACGCCGGCGGCAATACGCCGTTCGCCCTCGGCGCGGGTACGGATGAGCTGGGCTTGCGAGTATGCGGTCTTTGCCTGCAGCCGGTCGGCAGGTGTGCCCGCGCCGACGCGATAGCGGGTTTCGGCGGCCTTGAAACTTTCTTCGCTGGCTTTCTCGCCTTCCAGTGCCGCTTCGACATTGGCGCCGGCGGCGAACAATTGATAGTAGGACTGGATCGCGGAGAGAAATACCGACTGCAGAGTGGCGTTGTGCGACCAATTTGCGGCCTCGAGCAATTGGCGGGCGTTGTCGAGATTCGCGTCGCGCGCCCCAAAGTCGAAAAGCAGATAACTTACCGTCGCCGCAGCCGAGATGTTCTCCTGGCTGACGGCCCCCTCATCCCTGGGCCAGGTGCGGCCGGCGACGGCCTGGCCGGCTATCGTGACCTCGGGCAAATATGCGGCGCGGTTGCGGCCTACTTGCGCCGCCTGGACGCGCGCGTCGGCCCAGGACTGGCGTGTCTGCGGGTTGTTGCATAGCGCCCGTTCGATGATGCCGGCGAGCGTCAGCGCTCCGGTCGTGGCTGCGAGGCGTGCGCAAGCATCGGCGCCGCCGCTCCACGGCAAGCTCTGATTGGGTGGCGTGAGCTTGTCGGTGCCGAAGGGGTCCGCGGCGGACGCGGGCAGTGCCGCCGCAAAAAGTGCGAGCAGCGCGGCGATGCGCAGACAGATCAACGGACGGGTTCGGGTGCTGTTCATGCCTTGCCGCAAAAACGGAGTACGGGAAATGTAAGCGAGGGGCACCCGCGCCTTGTAACAAAGTGTCGGCGCCGGATTCGTTGTTACGTTAGTTGACAAAACTCCTCCCAATTCGTTGCAACAGGAGGTATAAAAGCGCCCATGCGCGATCACATACTCATCGTTGACGACGACGAAGACATCCGCAAGCTGTTGGAGGAGTACCTGCGCAAGAACGGTTTCGATGCACAGGCGGTAGCGGACGGCCCGGCTATGCGCGAGGCCCTGACGGCCAGGCCAGCAAGCCTGGTCGTTCTGGACCTGATGCTCCCGGGCGAGGACGGCCTGTCGCTGTGCCGGCAGTTGCGCGCACGCTCGCAGGTGCCGGTGCTGATGCTCACCGCGAAGGGCGATCCGGTGGACCGCATTATCGGACTCGAAATGGGTGCGGACGACTATCTGGCCAAGCCTTTCGATCCACGCGAACTATTGGCGCGCATCCGCAGCATTCTGCGTCGCGCCAAGGCGCTGCCCGCGGATACCGGGACCAACGTGCCGGAATCTTTCAGCTTCTCCGGATGGCGGCTGGATACGCGGGAACGCGATCTCAGGGCGCCGGACGGCGTTGTGGTGCCCTTGTCTGGCGCCGAATACCGGCTGCTGCTGATTTTCCTGCAGAACCCCAACGCAGTGCTGTCACGCGACCAGCTCTCCAATTTCACATTCGGCCGCGATGCCGATCCGCTCGACCGCACCATCGACATGCAGGTTAGCCGCCTGCGTGAACGCCTGCGAGACGAGGCGCGCGAGCCGGCGATCATCAAAACCGTGCGCGGCAAGGGCTACGTGCTGGCCGTGCGCGTGGAGAGCGGAACTTGAAGCTGCTGCCGCGCTCACTGTTCGGCCGCATCGCGCTTGTCCTGGTGGGCGGCCTTGTCGGTGTCCAGCTTTTTACCACTGCGATTCACATCCGCGAACGCGACGATCTGGTTTTCCGCATCGGTGCGTCGCGGGCGGCGGCCAGGATCGGCGACGTCGTGCGTGTGCTCAATGCCGTAAGCGCGGCGCAGCGGCCACGGATCATGGACGCGATTGCCGACGCAACGCTAAAACTGAGTGACGGTGAGCCGGCTGGCGCAGGCTCTACGGCCGCAGGGGAGAAAGCGGAACTCCACCGCGTTGCGCGCGAAGCCCTGACGCAGACGCTCGATTCCGGCACGCAGTTCCGGGTGATCGATGCGCAAGCGGTCAATCTCAACCCGGATTCATGGTACGCGCGCGAATTCAGGGAGCGTGCCGGGATGCGTATTCAAGCCGCCGTATTGCTTGGCGACGGATCCTGGATTACCGCAGACAGCACCAACCCGCCGCGCACCACGCGCTGGTTCACCCGACTGCTTCGCAATCTCGCGATCGTGGACAGCGTCATGCTGGTGCTGCTCTTTTTCGCGGTGCGGCTGGTAACCAAGCCATTGTCGGTGCTGGCGGGCGCAGCGGAGGAACTCGGCCGAAACATCGAGCGTCCGCCGCTTCCGGAAACCGGTACGGTCGAACTTGCGCGCGCATCGCGCGCACTCAACACCATGCAGGATCGGCTGAAACGCTACGTCGACACGCGACTCAAGGTGTTGGGCGCCATGTCCCACGACCTCAAGACGCCGATCACGCGCATGCGGCTGCGCGCCGAAATGCTGGATGACGCCGAGCTTAAGACCCGTTTTATCCGCGATCTCGACGCAATGCAGGAGATGGTGGGGTCCGCCCTGGACTACATGCGGGGCCTGAGTGACGGCGGTGAAGAGTTGAGTCCGATCGATCTCGACGCCCTGATCTCGAGCCTGAAGCAGGACGCCGAAGAGGCCGGCCACGCCGTCACCGTGGCCGGCAAATCGCCAGGCACGGTAATGGGACGTGCGCAGGCGCTCAAGCGCTGCCTGCAAAACCTGCTCGACAACGCACTGGCATACGGACAGCGCGCCGACATCACGGTGCGCGAAGAGGGCCGGACGGTGAACGTAGCCATTGCCGACTGCGGTCCAGGCATCCCGGAAAGCGACATCGAGCGCGTGTTCGATCCGTTCTATCGTGTCGAAGACTCGCGCAACCGCAATAGCGGGGGCAGCGGTTTGGGATTGTCGATCGCCCGCAATATCGCGCAGGCGCACGGCGGCGCGGTGCGCCTGCGCAACCGCCCGCAGGGCGGGCTGGAGGCAACGCTGGTACTGCCCTGGAGCGCCTGACGTAACCTGCTAATAACCGGCCATGGGCCGGCGACTACAGCATTGACGCAAAGGACGCGAAGGGACGCAAAGGTCGCAAAGGAAACCGAAACAGACTCTGCAGTCACGAAGGTGACGAGCTAAGACATATTCCCTCTCCGCATCTTGACCGTTCCTCCCTCTCCACTTGTGGAGAGGGGCGGGGTGAGGTGGGGCGTTTATGGGCCTTCGACGACTATGATCTTCGCGGTCGCGGTCTTTTTCCGGATCTCCATTGCCGGGCGGTATTCCTCCGATTCGTACCACTGGCGCGCGCTTTCGATGCTGTCGAACTCGCAGATCACCACGCGCCTGGGCGACCAGTCGCCTTCGAGCACGTCGATCTTTCCGCCGCGGGCAATGAATCTGCCGCCGTACTTGGCAAGCGACGGCGGGACAAGCTTGCGGTACTCCTCGTAACCTACGGGATCGTGAACCTCGATCTGCGAAATCAGGTATGCAGGCATGACTTGTTCTCCAATAAATGAACCTTGATGCGAACCCGCCAGGTAAAATCCGCCATTGGCAAACTCTGCATTATGACAATACAATCCACCGCTGACGAAGGAAACGTGGGCGCGTAGGGGTCATCGCAGTCAAATTCTCGATCGGGGAGGATCACCATGAGCGCAACTCCAGCGGCTTCGGCACCCGGCGCGGTTCCCTTCGGGAATCTCCCGCCTTTGCAGCTTGCCACGCTTCCGGTATTCATCGGCCTGTTCGCTTACGTGGGACCCGGTATTCTCTGGGCCGCGCTGGCCCAAGGCTCCGGTGAGCTGATTTTCTGGCCTTACATGACGGCCAAGTACGGCGCGGCCTTCCTCGGCCTGCTGATTCCCGCCGCGCTGCTGCAATACTGGCTCAATCTCGAGATCTGCCGCTATACCATCGTCACCGGCGAAACGCCGATGACCGGATTCAGCCGCATCGGCCGCTGGTTTGCCTGGTTCGCGTGGATACTGGTCTTCATCGAAAACATCTGGTTCGGTGCCTACGCCTCGGCGGGGGGCACGGCGCTGGCCGCGCTCACCGGATTCCCCGACGGCTGGACCCCGCGCGGACAATCGCTGTTCTGGGGCTATCTCACCATCGCCATCTATCTGGTGGCGCTGGTGGCCAGCCGGGTGGCCTACACTTTCGTCGAGAGATTCTCGATGGTTGTGGTGTTCATCACCATGACCGGGATCATCTTCGCCGTTTTTCAGGAGCCGGTCCTGGCCGTTACGGGAGAGTTCTTCAGCGCCTTGATTCCTCACGTCACCGCGCCCAGCGCATTGCCGAACTGGGACCCGGCGGACTGGAACACGCTCGCCACTTGTATCGCCTTTGCGGGAGCGGGTGGGATGGGCCAGCTCTTCATCGCCTACTGGATGCGGGACAAGGGGATCGGCATGGGCAAGAACGTCGGCCGCGTTACCTCGCCGATCACGGGCAAAGCGGAGACCATCCCGGCAACCGGCTTTTACTTCGCCGATACCGAGGAGAACAAGAAGAACTACAGGAGCTGGGTGCGCTATTTCAGCTTCGAGAACGGCGTCGGAGTGGGGCTGAATCTGCTGACCACCATCATCATGTGCTGGCTTGCGTATGCACTGCTGCTGCCCAAAGGCATCATTCCCAAGGGCTGGGAAATCGCCGTGGTGCAATCGGCGTTTTTCGAGGTGGCATGGGGCACCGTAGGCAAGGCGCTGTTCCTGATCGTGGCGGCCGCGTTCCTGTGCGATGCCTGGCTGCAGCTCACCGACGGCTTTTCGCGCATCCAGGCGGACTTTTTCTACTCGAACATCAAGGGCGCGCAGAAGCTGCACTACCGGACCTGGTACTACATCTTCGTCGGCATCTTTACCGTGTTGACGGTCTTCACCATGGCGCTTGCGCAGCCCGGCACGCTGATCATCATCCGCGGCGTGGTGGCGTTCCTGGGGATGGCCATCATCGCGCCGGCCTTCGTGTACCTGAACTACTTCATGCTGCCCAAGGTGTTCCCGAAGTGGGTGAGGCCCCATCCCGTGACCCAGGTGCTGATGCTGGTATGTACGTTGACCTATATGGTGTTGGCGGTGGGTTACATTTACCTCAACTGGAAACAGCTCAGCGGCTTGCTGTTCGGCGGCTGACGGCGCCGCTGGAGCATTTCAGCGCTTCTTGGCGTCTTCCTTCACGAACTCGGCGCCCTTCTCGGCGATCATGGTGGTTGGCGCGTTGGTGTTGCCGGAGGTGATGCGCGGCATCACCGATGCATCGATCACGCGCAGCCCGGCGATGCCGCGCACACGCAGCCGATCGTCCACCACTGCGAGTTCGTCGCGGCCCATCCTGCAAGTGCCGACCGGGTGAAAGATTGTGGTGCCGAGATCGCCGGCCGCGCTCATCAGCGCGATGTCGGTCTTGAAGTCGGGGCCCGGCTTGAATTCCTCCGGCTGGTATTTCGCCAGCGCCTTTGCCTGCATGATGCGGCGGGTGAAGCGGATCGCATCCACCGCGACTTTCTTGTCCTCGTAAGTGTCAAGAAAGTTGAGCGTGATGGCCGGATGCGCGTTCGGGTCGGGGTCCTTGATGCGTACATGGCCGCGGCTGCTGGGGCGCAGATTACACACCGAAGGCGTGATCGCGGGAAAGCGGTGCAGAGGCGAGCCGAACTTGTCCAGCGACAGCGGCTGCACGTGCCATTCGATGTTCGCCGACGCCTGCGCCGGATCGCTTTTCGCGAACGCACCCAGTTGCGAGGGCGGCATGGTCAGCGGCCCCGTGCGGAAAAACAGGTATTCGAGGCCCATCGCCATTTTCCAGAAAAGGCTGTTGGCGCGTTCGTTGAGAGTGGGTACGTTCTTCACTTTGTACATCAGCCTGATCTGCAGGTGGTCGTGCAGATTCTCGCCCACCCCCGGCAGGTTGTGCGCGACGATGATGCCGAGGTCCTGGAGCAGCGCCCCGGGGCCGATGCCCGAGAGTTGAAGGATTTGCGGCGAGCCGATCGCGCCCGCGGCGAGGATTACTTCGCCTTTGGCCTCGGCAAACTGGTTGCCGCGCGGACCGAGGCTGAACTCCACGCCGGTGGCGCGCTTGAGGAATCCGAGCGTCTGCACACGCACGCGCTTCACGTGCGCATGCGTGAGCACCGTCAGGTTGGGCCGATTCATCACCGGCCGCAGAAAGGCCTTGGTGTTGCTCCATCGTACGCCCCGGCGCTGGTTCATCTGAAAATAGGCGTTGCCGAAATTGTCGCCGCGGTTGAATTCCTCGATTTTGGGAATGCCGCATTCCTCCGCGGCCTCGCGCCAGGCATCGAGAATCTCCCAGTTAACCCGCCGCTCCTCGACGCGCAGTTCGCCGCCGGCACCATGCAGCTCGTCGGCGCCGTGCTGGTAATCCTCGTTGCGCTTGAAATAGGGCAGCACCTCGTCCCACGACCAGCCCCTGTTCCCGAGCGCGGCCCAGTGATCGTAATCGCTCTTCTGTCCGCGCATGTAGATCATCGCGTTGATCGAGGAGCAACCGCCGAGCACGCGCCCCCGGGCATAGCCGACCGAGCGTCCGTTCAGCCCCGGGTCGGGCTCGGTCTTGTAGCACCAGTCGGTGCGCGGATTGCCGATGGTATAGAGATAACCGACCGGAACATGTATCCAAAAGTAGTCGTCCTTGCCGCCGGCCTCGAGCAGCAGCACGCGCACGTCCGGATCGGCGCTCAGGCGGTTGGCAAGCAGGCAGCCGGCAGAGCCGGCACCGACGATGACGTAGTCGAATGGTCCCAGTGCTTGGGCCATTTCGTCTCCTCGCTATATATATGGATGCGTCCGGGCAGCCCGGTCGCGGCGGCCCGTGGCGGCTGCAGAGATTATGCCCGAATAGGCAAGGTGGATAAGATCGAAGCTTCCATTTAATCTTCCGGCTGCAGAGCGTCCCTCGGGAGGAGAACAATGAAAATCACCGCGATCAAGACCTCGGTCTGCAACGCCGAGATGCGCAACTGGGTGTTCGTGCGGGTGGAAACCGACCAGCCCGGGCTCTACGGCTGGGGCGAAGCCACGCTCGAATGGAAGACCCGCGCCGTGGTCGGCGCGGTCCAGGATCTGGAACCGCTGTTGCTCCGGCGCGATCCGCGCGACATCGAGAACAACGTGCGGATCCTTACCAAGCACTCGTTCTGGCGGCTGGGGGTGATCGGCAACACCGCCATCAGCGGCATCGAAATGGCGCTGTGGGACATCTGAGGCAAGGAACTCAACGTGCCGGTGTGGCGATTGCTCGGCGGCAAGACCCGCGACAAGATCAAGATCTACACCCACCTCGGCTTCGGCGACATGACTTCGGTGTACGAGAGTCTGGACCGATCCGCGGTGGTCGAGCGCGCGTTGGAAGTGATCGCGAAGGGCTACCGCGCGCTCAAAGTCGTGTTCATCCCTTACACGCATTACACCGCGTCACCAAACGAGCTGGACCGGGTCGGCGGCATGATGCAGGCGTTGCGCGAGGCGGTCGGTAACGATGTCGAGATCATGATCGACTTCCACGGCCGCTGTGCCTCGACCAGCGTGGCGCTGCAGTACATTCATGCGCTGGCGCCATACCGGCCGTTGTTCGTCGAGGAACCGATCCAGCCCGGAGATTCACTGGGCATGAAGCAGATCATGGACAAATCGCCGGTGCCAATCGCCGCCGGCGAGCGGCTGGTGGATCGCCGTGAATTCGACGACCTATTCCGTCTGCGCGCGATCAATATCGCCCAGCCCGCCTCTGCCACGTCGGCGGATTCAGCGAAGCGCGCAAGATCGCAGCGATGGCGGAGACCGCGGGCGTCGGCATTGCCCCTCACAATCCGCTCGGGCCGCTTGCCGGCGTGGCGGCGCTGCATTTCGACATCGCCACGCCGAACTTCGTGATACAGGAAGAAATGTCAGGCGCGGTGCCGTGGTATCACGAGGTGGTTCAAAGTCCGATCAAGGCGAAGGACGGACACTGGCTGATTCCCGAGCGCCCCGGCCTCGGCGTCGAAGTCAGCGAGGCCACGGTGGCAAAGCACCCGTTCAAGCAGGAGATCATGCAGGCCGGCGCCGCGGTGCTGGCCGATGGCACGATCGTGGATTGGTGAGCGCGCGTGTAATGTGGCGATTCAGGCGGGGCGCAAGCGCAGGGCGGTATTGATCTGGTCCGCTGCGCGCTTCAGCACCGGCAGGAAATTCTTCGCGACCTCGGTCGCCGAAGTCCGGGACGCCTGGCAACTGACGTTCATCGCCGCGACGGTGCGGCCTGCGCGATCCATCCGCTTTCCGCGCGGGTTGTGGGGCTGGATCTCGAACAAGTACGATCTGCATTTCTTTCCCGTTCAGCGGCGGCTGGTGCTGCCCCCGGACACGGAAACCGACAAACACACAGACTGAGGAAACAGAATGACTGAAGCATTCATATGTTCTGCGCTGCGGACCCCGATCGGCCGTTACGGCGGCGCGCTGGCGATGGTCCGTCCCGACGATCTTGCCGCCGTTCCGCTG
The DNA here is from genome assembly GCA_031406075.1 of Betaproteobacteria bacterium. Lineage (GTDB taxonomy): Bacteria > Pseudomonadota > Gammaproteobacteria > Burkholderiales > JACQAP01 > JACQAP01. Next base: position 1,044 of record JANOGP010000153.1, on the reverse strand, counting down.
CGTGCACTGATGGAGCGGCACAAGTCCGTCGATTGGAACGCGCTCGATGACGTGGTGTTCGGCTGCGCCAATCAGGCCGGCGAGGATAACCGCAATGTTGCGCGCATGGCGCTGCTGCTTGCCGGACTGCCGAAGGAAGTACCGGCAAGCACCATCAATCGCCTGTGCGGCTCAGGCATGGATGCGGTAGGCATCGCCGCCCGCGCCATCAAGTGCGGAGAAGCCCAACTCACCATCGCCGGAGGGGTGGAAAGCATGTCTCGCGCGCCATTCGTGATGCCGAAGGCGGAAACCGCGTATTCGCGCACCAACGCGGTGTACGACACCACCATCGGCTGGCGCTTCGTCAATCCGGTCATGAAGCGGATGTACGGCACGGATTCGATGCCCGAGACCGCCGAAAATGTGGCGGTGGATTTCAAGGTATCGCGCGCGGACCAGGATGCGTTCGGATTGCGTTCTCAGGCTCTGGCCTCGAGCGCCCAGAAGAACGGGCGGCTGGCCAGGGAGATCGTCGCGGTGACGGTTCCCACGAAGAAAGGCGACCCCCTGGTCGTGGATAAGGACGAACACCCCCGCGAGACCACTCTCGAAGCCCTGGCCAAACTCAAGCCGATCGTGAAACCTGAAGGCACGGTCACCGCAGGCAACGCATCCGGCGTGAACGACGGCGCGTGCGCCTTGATCCTCGCAAGCGAAGCGGCTGCAAAGCGCCACGGGCTCACGCCGCTGGCGCGCGTGGTCGGGGTCGCCACCGCGGGGTGCGAGCCGCGCGTCATGGGAATGGGCCCGGTGCCGGCAACTCAAAAACTGCTGGAGCGAACCGGAATCAAGCTCGATGCGATCGATGTCATCGAACTGAACGAGGCTTTCGCCGCCCAGGGCATCGCGGTTTTGCGTCAGCTCGGCATCCGCGACGATGATGGCCGCGTCAATCCCAACGGAGGCGCCATCGCACTCGGCCATCCTCTGGGCATGAGCGGCGCGCGCCTGGTGACCACTGCAACTTACGAACTGCACGAGCGCAAGGCGCGCTATGCGCTC
>JANOGP010000145.1:0-11521 GCA_031406075.1 Betaproteobacteria bacterium | reverse complement strand
GCGAGCATCGAGGAGCTGATCGCCGACCTCAAGCACAAGGTGACGATCCTGATCGTCACCCACAACATGCAGCAGGCGGCGCGCGTGTCGGACTTTACCGCTTACATGTATCTGGGCGAGATGATCGAGTTCGATGCCACCGACACCATATTCATCAAGCCCAAGAACAAGGCTACTGAAGATTACATAACCGGAAGATTCGGCTGATCGAATTTTCCGGTTCTGTAACGGCGTAGGCTAACCTGGCCACGGCAGTGTGGTCAGGTTAAGTCTCTTAAGATCTTGCCGAGAGACGGCCGGAGCCAATACATAACCGGAAGATTCGGCTGATCTTCCTTCATGCGGCCACTTGGGCCAATCCCATCACTACGGAGTGGTCAGGCCCCGGGTTGCTAACGCACTGATTCCGTTCGGAGCCATTTCCAGGCTTTCGCCAGGTCTTATTTCGCAGCGCACAACGTTGACCCTCCTTCCCCGGGACAGGTAAAATTCACCAGTTTTTCCGGTGGGATAGCGCATGCGGCAGCGGCTGGCGGTGGGCAACTGGAAGATGCACGGCAGCCTTCCAGAGAACCAGGCCCTCCTCGACACGGTCGTGGCGGCCGTGGCTGGGCTGCGCGGGGCGATTTGTGCGGTCTGCGTGCCTTTCCCCTACCTCGCCCAGACTCAGGCAGCGTTGGCCGGGTCGAAAGTGGCATGGGGCGCCCAGAACGTCAGCCAGCATCCCAAAGGAGCGTTTACCGGCGAAGTCTCCGCCGGGATGCTGCGTGAGTTTGGCTGCCGATACGTGATCGTCGGACATTCCGAGCGCAGGCAGTGGTTCGGCGAGGACGACCGCACGGTGGCGCTCAAGGCGAAAACAGTGCTTGCGGCAGGAATGGTACCGATCATCTGCGTTGGCGAAACGCTCGCTGAACGCGAGAGCGGCGTGACCGAAGACGTGGTTGGACGGCAGATTGCCGCGGTTCTGGACGAATTGGGCGGGGCGGCACTGAAAGACGCGGTTCTTGCGTATGAGCCGGTGTGGGCAATCGGCACCGGCAGGACTGCAACGCCGGAACAGGCACGGGCGGTACACGCCTACATTCGGGGCTTGCTGGCCAAACGAGACGCCAGCCTTGGCGATGCAGCGCCGATACTTTATGGCGGCAGCGTCAAAGCCGCGAATGCCGCAGAATTGTTCGCGATGCCGGACATCGATGGCGGATTGATTGGCGGGGCTGCACTGGTGGCTCAGGAATTTATTGCGATCTGCAAGGCAGCGGATTCGCCGACCGGGCGGGACCGCTCGAAAAGCTGATCGCTGAAACGACAGGAACCTTATGGAAACCTTGATTCTTGTTCTTCATGTGGCTGCGGCCTTGTTCGTAATCGGGCTGGTGCTGCTCCAGCATGGCAAAGGCGCGGATATGGGAGCGGCATTTGGCAGCGGCTCCGCCGGCAGTTTGTTCGGCTCCAGCGGTTCGGCCAATTTTATGAGCCGCACAACGGCAGTCCTGGCAGCGGTGTTCTTTCTCACCAGCCTCGGTTTGACCTACGTGGCGAGCCACAAAGGCAGGCCTGAGGGGGTGATGTCCACGCACCAGGAGGCGCCAGTTGAACCGGCGAAGGCGATTCCGGCGCCATCGGGCACCGTGCCGGCGCCTGACGGCGAATCCAAGGCGAACGAAGTACCGAAGTGAGGCGAGGCGAGAAGGGTGAGGAGTAAGGCGCGCGGCTCTCGATCGTTCACGGGACGCCTAACGGCTGATGCCGCAGGTTGCAAAGATTGCCGACGTGGTGAAATTGGTAGACACGCCATCTTGAGGGGGTGGTGGGGTAACCCGTGGGAGTTCGAGTCTCCCCGTCGGCACCAAAGGATACAGAGCGCGGCAGGCACGACTTCGCGACAGGCAGAAGCGCGGAGACGCAGGCAGACCGAGGGGTTGACCTGGCGCGCGCAATCGATTCTGAGCCTGTCCGCTGACAGGTCGAGAGTGGTCAATGCTTGAGCAGTACTTTCCGATTCTGCTGTTCATCTTCGTCGGCCTCGCCGTCGGAGTGGCGCTACCCCTGTTGGGTGGTGGTCTGAGCAGATTGCTCGGCGTTCACCGTCCCGATCCCGAGAAGCTTTCCCCCTACGAATGCGGTTTCGAGGCTTTTGAGGACGCCAGGATGAAGTTCGACGTCCGCTATTACCTGGTCGCCATCCTGTTCATCCTGTTCGACCTGGAAATTGCCTTTCTTTTCCCCTGGGCGGTCGTGCTCGAGGAAATCGGGACCTTTGGCTTCGTTTCCATGGTCATATTCCTTGCCATCCTGGTCATCGGCTTCGTTTACGAATGGAAAAAGGGCGCGCTGGAGTGGGATTGAGACCGTGAGCTACCTGGCGCGGGGCCGGCGGAACGTGGAGCAGGGGCCCCACTTGTGGGGATGCGACCGTGCAGCCGGCCAAGGGCGCGTATTGCACGCCGGCCCTATGCGCGTCTCCGGGGTCAGATCCCCAGAGGGGCCCCTCTTCCGCCCTCCGACGCGCCCCATCTTGATGGGGATCGACAGCAAAACGAGCGGTCTCGGCCGCCGACGCTGCAATGGTTCGATTTTCTCATGCGGTTCGGAGGCGGCGATGCGAACAGGCAGAGCATCGCCGGCTGCCGAAGCCGCGACCCTGGCATTCTGCAAACTGGATCGCGAGCGGCGACGTGACCCGCCCGCTAATTTCCGGAGACCTTTAAGGATATGAGCATCGAAGGCATTACCGAAAAAGGCTTCGTCACCACCACGCTCGATAACGTCATCAACTGGACGCGCACCGGCTCGATGTGGCCGATGACCTTCGGCCTGGCCTGCTGCGCAGTCGAGATGATGCACGCGGGCGCGGCGCGCTACGACCTCGACCGCTTTGGCGTCGTTTTCCGTCCCAGTCCGCGCCAATCCGACGTCATGATCGTAGCCGGCACGCTGTGCAACAAAATGGCACCCGCGCTGCGCAAGGTTTACGACCAGATGGCCGAGCCGCGCTGGGTCATCTCGATGGGCTCCTGCGCGAACGGCGGCGGCTATTATCATTATTCCTACTCGGTGGTGCGCGGCTGTGACCGCATCGTTCCGGTCGATGTTTACGTTCCCGGCTGCCCGCCCACCGCAGAGGCGCTGCTATACGGAATCATCCAGCTTCAGAACAAGATCCGGCGCACGAATACTATCGCGCGCTGACCCCTCTGGCCATGAACACCAAACTCGCGGCGCTTGCCGACAACCTGAAGTCCGTGCTCGGCGAAAAGATCGCCGCGCTTGACGAATCTCATGGCGAGCTGACACTGGTGGTCAAGGCGACGGACCTTCTGTGGGCCGCCGCGCAACTGCGCGATGATCCGCAGCTGAGGTTCGAGGAGCTCGTCGACCTGTGCGGCGTCGATTACCTCGACTACGGCAATCGCCCGCGCGAAGGGGCGCGTTTCGCAGTCGTGTACCACTTGCTTTCGGTTTCGCGCAACCAGCGCCTGCGAATGCGGGTTTTCGCCCCCGATGAAGATTTTCCCTCAGTGGATTCGGTCAACGGGATCTGGCCGTCGGCCAACTGGAACGAGCGCGAAACTTTCGACCTGTTCGGTATCGTGTTTCCCGGACATCCCGACCTGCGCCGCATTCTCACCGACTACGGCTTCATAGGCCATCCCTTCCGCAAGGACTTCCCGCTCTCCGGTTATGTGGAGGTGCGTTACGACCCGGATCAGCGCCGCGTCGTCTACCAGCCGGTGAGCATCGAGCCGCGCGAGACCGTGCCGCGGGTGGTGCGCGAAGCGAACTACGGCGACGTCGAATAAGGGCAATTAGCCACAGAGGACACAGAGATCACAGAGAAGAGCAGAACAGGACTTGGATAGGGAACCATAGAAATCTGCCGGATCAGAGCGAATCAAGGTCTGGTATCGAGTTCAACATTTTTTGGTTCTCTCTGTGTTCTCTGTGCCCTCTGTGGCAAAAAGGTTTTATGGCAGAGATTCGCAATTACACAATGAACTTTGGGCCTCAGCACCCCGCGGCGCACGGAGTGTTGCGGCTGGTGCTGGAACTGGACGGCGAGGTGATCCAGCGCGCCGATCCGCACATCGGCCTGCTGCATCGTGCGACCGAAAAACTCGCCGAGCACAAGACCTACCTTCAGTCGGTGCCGTACATGGACCGCCTGGATTACGTGTCGATGATGTGCAACGAGCACGCTTACGTGATGGCGATCGAGAAACTGCTAGGGATCGAGGTTCCGCAACGCGCGCAATATATCCGCGTGATGTTCGACGAGATCACCAGGGTGCTCAATCACCTGCTCTGGCTGGGGGCGCACGCACTCGACGTCGGCGCCATGACCGTGTTCCTGTACTGCTTCCGCGAGCGTGAGGACCTGATGGACTGCTACGAAGCGGTCTCCGGTGCGCGCCTGCATGCCGCCTACTATCGCCCGGGCGGGGTCTATCGAGACCTGCCCGACGCTATGCCGCGTTATCAGACCTCCAGGATCCACGACGAGAAGGCGGTGCGCGAACTCAACATGAACCGGCAGGGTTCTCTGCTGGATTTCATCGAGGACTTCAGCGATCGCTTTCCGCGCTATGTGGACGAATACGAGACGTTGCTGACCGACAATCGCATCTGGAAGCAGCGCACGGTGGGTATCGGCGTGGTCGCGCCGGAACGCGCGCTGGCACTCGGGTTCAGCGGACCGATGCTGCGCGGATCGGGTGTCGAGTGGGACCTGCGCAAGAAGCGCACGTACGAGGTCTACGATCGAATGGATTTCGACATCCCGGTCGGCGTCAACGGCGACTGCTACGACCGCTATCTGGTGCGCGTGGAGGAGATGCGCCAATCGAACCGCATCATCAGGCAATGCATCGACTGGCTGCGCAAGAACCCGGGACCGGTAATCACCGACGACCACAAGGTGGCGCCGCCTTCGCGTGTGGACATGAAGATGAACATGGAAGAGCTGATCCACCACTTCAAGCTTTTTACCGAAGGCATGCACGTGCCGGCGGGCGAAACCTACGCCGCGGTGGAGGCGCCCAAGGGTGAGTTCGGCATCTACCTCATTTCCGACGGCGCCAACAAGCCTTACCGGTTGAAAATCCGCGCACCGGGGTTTGCCCATCTGGCGGCGCTGGACGAAATGGTGCGTGGCCACATGATCGCCGACGTGGTGGCCATCATCGGCACCCAGGACATCGTATTCGGCGAGGTGGACCGTTGAACAACAACAGAGACAGGATTAACAAGATTTACACGATGAAACCGAGTTATTCGGGGTCTTTGTCCTGTTCATCCTGTGAATCCTGTCAATTGACTTTATGAACACGCCGATGATGCTTTCGCCGGAGTCGCTGGCAAAGATCGACAGGGCGATTGCCAAGTATCCGCCGAATCAGCGGCAGTCGGCGGTGATGGCCGCGCTCACCGTAGCGCAGGACGAGAAGGGCTGGCTTCCCACCGAGACCATGGATTTCGTCGCGCAGTATTTGGGCATGCCTGCCATTGCGGTGTACGAAGCGGCGACTTTTTACGGCATGTACAACCTGGAGCCGGTCGGGCGCAACAAGATCACCATCTGCACCAATCTGCCGTGCGCGCTGTCGGGCGCCGCCGATGCGGCCGAACACCTGAAGAAAAGACTCGGCATCGGCTTCAACCAAACCACACCGGACGGCGGTTTCACCCTTAAGGAAGGCGAATGCCTCGGGGCCTGCGGAGATGCGCCGGTGTGCCTGCACAACGACAAGAAAATGCTGTCGTTCATGACGCCCGAAAAACTCGATGCGATGATCGAGGAGTTGAAAAAATGAACGCCCCTCACCTGCCTTTCCCGCCGGACATCTACGGCCCGGAGGCGATCCTCCTCAAGGGGCTCACCGGGCTCAACTGGCGGCTGAAGGACTACGAGGCGCGCGGCGGTTACGAGGCGCTGAAAAAGATCCTTCGCGAGAACGTCGCGCCGGAGCAGGTGATCGCCGAAATCAAGAAGTCGGCCTTGCGCGGCCGCGGCGGCGCAGGCTTTCCAACGGGACTGAAGTGGAGCTTCATGCCGCGCGCCTTTTCCGGCCAGAAGTACCTGGTGTGCAACTCCGACGAGGGCGAGCCGGGCACATTCAAGGACCGCGACATCCTGCGCTACAACCCGCACGCCGTCATCGAAGGCATGGTGATCGCGGCCTACTCGATGGGAATCAGCATCGGCTACAACTACATCCATTGCGAGATCTGGGATGTGTACGAGCGCTTCGAGGAGGCGCTTGCCGAGGCCTGTGACGCCGGCTATCTCGGCAAGAACATCCTCGGCTCGGCATTAGGCTTCGACCTGTACGCCCACCACGGCTGGGGCGCGTACATCTGCGGCGAGGAAACCGCGCTGCTGGAGTCGCTCGAAGGCAAGAAGGGCCAGCCGCGGTTCAAGCCGCCGTTCCCGGCGAGCTACGGCCTGTACGGCAAGCCGACCACGATCAACAACACCGAGACGTTTGCCGCGGCGCCCTGGATCATCAACCATGGCGGAGATGCCTTCCTGAATCTCGGGCGGCCAAACAACGGTGGCACCAAGATTTTTTCGGTCTCCGGTCACGTAGAACGTCCCGGCAACTATGAAGTCAGGCTTGGCACGCCGTTCCCGAAATTGCTGGAGATGGCCGGCGGCATGCGTGGCGGGCGCAGCCTCAAAGCGGTCATTCCCGGCGGATCTTCCATGCCGGTGTTGCCCGCCGACATCATGATGCAGACCGACATGGACTACGATTCGATCGCCAAGGCCGGTTCGATGCTGGGCTCCGGGGCGGTAATCGTCATGGATGAGACCACCTGCGTGGTGCGCGCATTGCAGCGCCTGTCGTATTTTTACTTCGAGGAATCCTGCGGCCAGTGCACGCCCTGCCGCGAAGGCACCGGCTGGTTGTACCGGATGGTCCATCGCATCGAGCATGGGCAGGGCCGGAGCGAGGATCTGGAAACGCTGAACTCGGTGTCCGACAATATTGCCGGCCGCACCATCTGCGCGCTGGGAGACGCGGCGGCGCTGCCGGTGAAGAGCTTCACCAAACACTTTCGCGAAGAGTTCCAGTACCACATCGATCACAAGAAGTGCCTGGTATGAGGCCAGACTGATGGCGCACCTCGAAATAGACGGCCGGCCGGTCGAAGTACCGGCCAACAGCACGATCATGGATGCCGCCAACAAGCTCGGCATCTACGTTCCGCATTTCTGCTATCACAAGAAGCTGTCGATCGCCGCCAACTGTCGCATGTGCCTGGTGCAGGTGGAGAAAGCGCCGAAGCCGCTGCCTGCCTGCGCCACTCCCGCCACCGAAGGGCTGAAGGTCCATACCCGCTCGGAAACCGCAATCAGGGCGCAGCAGGGGGTGATGGAATTCCTGCTCATCAACCATCCGCTCGATTGCCCGATCTGCGACCAGGGCGGCGAGTGCCAGTTGCAGGACCTCGCCGTCGGTTACGGCGCATCGAGCTCCCGCTACACCGAACCCAAGCGGGTGGTCGCGAACAAGGAACTGGGGCCGCTGGTCTGCGCCGACGAGATGACCCGCTGCATTCACTGCACCCGCTGCGTGCGCTTCGGTCAGGAGATTGCCGGCGTCATGGAACTTGGCATGGCTGGCCGCGGCGAGCACGCCGAGATCATGCCGTTCGTGGCCCGCACAGTGGACTCCGAACTCTCCGGGAACATGATCGACGTCTGTCCGGTGGGCGCGCTCACCTCCAAACCGTTTCGCTACAAGGCGCGCACCTGGGAACTGGCGCGGCGCAAGTCGATCAGCCCGCATGACGGGCTCGGCTCCAATCTGGTGATCCAGGTAAAGGACAACCGCGTCATGCGTGTATTGCCGCTGGAGAACGAAGACCTCAACGAGTGTTGGATTTCCGACCGGGATCGGTTCTCCTACGAGGCGCTTGACTCGCAGGATCGGCTGACTGCGCCGATGATCAAGCGCGACGGCAACTGGGAGGAGACAGACTGGACGACCGCGCTCGAGTTCGTCGCCGCCGGACTCAGGCGCATCCGCGATGCGCATGGAGGCAGCGCGGTCGGCGCGCTCGCTTCGCCGCAGGCGACCCTGGAGGAGCTTTATCTTCTCGGCAAGTTTGCGCGCGGCATCGGCAGCGGAAATATCGATTTCCGTCTGCGTCAAATCGACTTTTCCGGGGATGGGAGCCTGCTCGGCGCTCCCTGGCTGGGAATGAAGGTCGCCGCGATCAATGGCCTGGACCGAGTGCTGGTGCTGGGCTCGACCTTGCGCAAGGACCACCCATTGCTTGCGCAGCGATTGCGCCAGGCGGTAAAGAAAGGCGCGCAGTTCAACCTGATCAATCCGGTGGACGATGACCTGCTGATGCGCGTGGCCAACAAGTCGATCGTTGCTCCGAGCGCGATGCCCCGCGCACTGGGCGAAGTGCTGAAAGCAGCCGCCGAGGCGAAGTCCGTCGCGGTGCCGGAGGCGGTCGCGGGCCTCGAGGTAAGCGACCCCGCCCGCGCGATTGCGCAAAGTCTGGTTTCCGGCGGGAGCCGCGCGGTGCTTCTCGGCAATCTCGCGCAGCATCACCCGCAGGCTTTTCAGTTGCATCGTCTGGCACAGGAACTGGCGAGAATCGCCGGCGCGAGCTTCGGCTTTCTCGGTGAGGCGGCGAACAGCGTCGGCGGTTTCCTCGCGGGCGCGCTCCCGTTCGGGCACGAACCGCCGGGCCTGAACGCTGCGCAAATGCTCATCCAGCCGCGTCGGGCTTATCTGCTGATGAATACCGAAGTCGAGCTCGACACCTTCGATCCGCGCACCGCGCGCGCCGCGATGCAGGGTGCGGAACTGGTGGTGGTCATGTCCCCGTTCAAGCAACGTGCCGCCGAGTACGCCCAGGTTCTGCTTCCCGTGTCGCCGTTTACCGAGACGGCCGGTACTTACGTCAACACCGAGGGTGCAGTGCAAAGTTTTCAGGGAGTGGTGCGGCCGCTGGGCGAAACCCGCCCGGCGTGGAAAGTTTTGCGCGTGCTCGGTACGCTTCTCGACCTTCCGGGTTTCGACTTCGACAGCATCGAGCAGGTCCGGAGCGAGTGGAAAACTTCGGTGGGCAACATTGCCTCGAGGCTGTCGAACGAGATCAGTGGTGCTCCCGAGGTGATTGCTCCGGCGCGGTCCGCCGGGATCGGGCAAGCCGATATCGAAAGAATCGGCGAAGTGCCGATCTACCACGCAGACGTAATCGTGCGGCGCGCGAATTCGCTGCAGCAGACCCGCGATGCGCAGGTGGGAACGGCCTGGCTGGCCGGGAGCCTGATCGACAGGCTGGGGCTGCGCCAGGGCGACCGCCTCAGGATCATGCAGGAGGGCGGCGAAGCTACGCTGCCCTTCGGCCGCGACGATCGCCTGCCCGCGGATTGCGTGCGTCTGGCCTCGGGCTGCCGCGAAACCGCCGGTTTGGGAGCGATGTTCGGCACCGTGAAATTGGAGCGCGCCCCCGCGCTGCAGGGAACGACAGCATGAGTTTCGCCTTCCTTGAGGATCTCATCGGGCCCGGCGGTGTCACCGCGCTATGGACGCTGGCGAAAATTCTCGCCATCGTCATTCCGCTCATCCTCAGCGTGGCCTACCTCACGCTGGCGGAGCGCAAGGTCATCGGCTACATGCAGATCCGCATAGGCCCGAACCGCGTCGGCTACAAGGGCCTGCTGCAGCCGTTTGCCGATGTGCTCAAGCTGCTGCTGAAGGAAGTCATCGTGCCCTCAGGCGCGAACAAATTACTGTTCATGCTGGCCCCGGCGCTCGCCATCATGCCGGCATTGGCGGCATGGGCGGTAGTGCCGTTTTCTCCCGAGTTGGTGCTGGCGGACGTCAATGCCGGGCTGCTTTACGTGATGGCAATCACTTCGATGGGCGTGTACGGCGTGATCATTGCCGGCTGGGCGTCGAATTCCAAGTACGCTTTCCTCGGTGCCATGCGCTCCGCGGCGCAGATCGTCTCCTACGAGATCGCTATGGGTTTCGCCCTGGTGTGCGTGCTGATGATGTCGGGCAGCCTGAATCTGTCGACCATCGTCAACGAGCAGAAGTCCGGATGGGGGTTGCTGGGCTGGAACCTGATCCCGTTGTTGCCGATGTTCCTGGTGTATTTCATTTCCGGCGTGGCCGAGACCAACCGCGCGCCTTTCGACGTTTCGGAAGGCGAGTCGGAGATCGTGGCCGGTTTCCACGTGGAGTATTCGGGGACCGCGTTCGCGGTGTTCTTCCTTGCCGAGTACGCGAATATGATTCTGGTCTCGACGCTGGCGTCGATCATGTTCCTGGGCGGCTGGCTTTCGCCGTTTCCCTTCATTGCGGACGGTTTTCCGTGGCTGGCCATCAAGGTGGCTTTCCTGTTGTTCTGTTTCCTGTGGTTCCGCGCCACTTTCCCGCGCTACCGCTATGACCAGATCATGAGGCTGGGCTGGAAAGTCTTCATCCCGTTGACGATAGTCTGGCTGGTTCTGGTCGGCGGGCTGATGCGCACACAGTACTGGCCATGGTAAGGACGGAAAAATGATCGAGCGTATCCGTGATTTTTTCCGCAGCTTTCTGCTGTTAGAGCTGGTGAGGGGCCTGATGCTTACCGGCCGCTATTTCTTCGCGCGCAAGATCACGGTGCAGTTTCCGGAGGAAAAGACCCCGCAATCCGGGCGCTTCCGCGGCCTGCACGCGCTACGCCGGTCTCCCAACGGCGAGGAACGCTGCATTGCCTGCAAGCTGTGTGAAGCGGTGTGCCCGGCACTGGCGATCACCATCGAATCCGAGCAGCGTGCCGACGGCACCCGCCGAACCACACGCTACGACATCGATCTCACCAAGTGCATTTTCTGCGGTCTCTGCGAGGAGTCCTGTCCGGTGGACTCGATCGTCGAGACCCGCATCCTCGAATACCACGGCGAAAAGCGCGGGGACCTCCTGTATACCAAGGAAATGCTGCTGGCGATCGGTGACCGCTACGAGGAGCAGATCGCCAGGGACCGCGCCGACGACGCGGCCTACCGGTGAGACGGCAGGCGTGAGCCCCGTTAGAAGTCCACATGACTAACTCGCGACACATGACGCTTTTTGCGTGGACTTCTAACGTGGTGAGGCATGAGGAGTGAGAGGGCGACCCTCTCACTCCTCAATCCTTACCAACAAGAACATGGATTTCAAGACCGGAGTCTTTTATTTCTTTGCGGCAATGCTGGTGTTCGCCGCACTGCGCGTCATTACCGCGCGCAATCCAGTGCACTCTGCCCTTTTCCTGGTGCTGGCGTTCTTTACCGCCGCGGCGCTGTGGGTGCTGCTCGAGGCCGAGTTTCTCGCCATCGCGCTGGTGTTGGTCTACGTCGGTGCTGTCATGGTGTTGTTCCTGTTCGTCGTCATGATGCTGGACATCAACATGGACAGTCTGCGCAAAGACTTCTGGAAGCACTTTCCGCTGGCCGGGATGATCGGCGCGTTGATTGCGCTGGAAATGGCCGCTGTATTGATGGGCGGTTTTCGTGACC
>JANOGP010000142.1:0-30414 GCA_031406075.1 Betaproteobacteria bacterium | reverse complement strand
CGCGTCAATGAGACCCGGCATGAGCGTGCGGCCCCCACCGGCTATGATTCTAGTCGAAGCGGTGGCATCGGCCGGAATGGGGTCTTTCGAGATCCTTTCGATCGTGTTGCCACGGACAAGTACGTTCACATTCTCGCTGAGCGAATCGCTCTTGCCGTCGCCGATCCGACCATGGGCGGTGTGTCGGCAAGTTTTGCCATGATCGGCGACGTGGTAATCGCCGAGCCTGGAGCCTTGATCGGCTTCGCCGGCCCGCGGGTGATCGAGCAGACGGTGCGCCAGACCTTACCGGAGGGCTTTCAGCGCGCCGAGTTCCTGCTCGAACATGGTGCCATCGACATGATCATTGATCGCCGGCAGATGCGCGACAAGCTCGCCAGCCTGATCACGCTGCTGATGCGCGCGCCGGCCGTTTAGCACTTAGTTTTTCTGACCGGCTCCCGTGTGCCGGAAACCAGGTGTCCATGGATCGCGCCACTGCGCCGCAGTCTCTTTCCGACTGGCTTTCCCATCTCGAGCGCATTCACCCCTACGCCATCGACATGGGCCTGGATCGCGTCGCCCGCGTGCGCGATCGGCTTGGCCTCAGCCCCGCTTTTCCGATCATTGCAGTGGCCGGCACCAACGGCAAAGGCTCCGTGTGCGCGATGCTGGAGAGCGTTCTTTCCAGCGCCGGTTACAAGGTCGGCCTCTACACCTCGCCGCACCTGCTGCGTTACAACGAGAGGGTGCGGGTGCAGGGGCAGGAAGCGGCGGATGAGTCACTTGTGCGCGCGTTTACGCGCATCGAGCAGGCGCGCGGGGAGGTCTCGCTCACGTACTTCGAGTTCGGCACCCTGGCAGCGATCGACGTTTTCATCCGCCAGCGCGTCGACATCGCCGTCCTCGAAGTTGGCCTGGGCGGCAGGCTGGACGCGGTGAACGCATTCGATTCCGATTGTGCCGTGGTAACCAGCGTGGATTTAGACCACATGGAGTTCCTTGGCTACAGCCGGGAAAGCATCGGGGCCGAGAAGGCCGGAATATTCCGTGCCGGCCGGCCGGCGATCTGCGGCGAGGGGGATGCGCCAGCCAGTCTGCTCCGGCGCGCAGAGGAGGTCGGCGCAAAACTGCATCTGATCGGCCGCGATTACGGTTTCAACGCCGATCCGAACCAGTGGCGGTTCTGGAGTGCGCTGGGCAAGCGTTCGGCGCTGCCGTACCCCGCGCTGCGCGGCGACTATCAGCTCGGCAACGCCACCACCGCGTTGTGCGCATTGGAGCAACTGAAGGACCTGCTGCCGGTGGACATGGGCGCAATTCGCCGCGGGCTGCTGGACGTGCGGTTGCAGGGCCGCTTTCAGGTATTGCCTGGCCGTCCGATGGTGATCCTCGATGTCGGCCATAACCCGCACGCTGCCCGTGCACTGGCATCCAGTCTGCGGCGGCTGCCCATCGGCGGCAGGACCATTGCAGTGTTCGCGATGCTCAAGGACAAGGACATCGAAGGCGTGGCTGCCGCGATGCGGGACGACGTGGACGAGTGGCTTGTCGCCGGACTTTCCGGTCCTCGCGGCGCGCCTGCCGAACGGATCCTCCAGGCTCTGGCGGCGGCGCGGGTCGGCGTGCCCGTGGCAAAGTACGATACTGCGGTAGGCGCATATCAACAGGCGATCAGATCGGCTGGCCAAAATGATAAAATTTTGGTGTTTGGTTCCTTTTACACGGTGGGTGCGGTGCTCGCTGCTCGCGGGTGAGTCCGGCGCCGATTCACAACGATATGGCGAAAGCGATTAGCGACGAAGAACTGCAACTGAAGAAACGTGCGCGGCGGCGACTGGTGGGGGCCATCGCACTGGTGCTCGTGGTGATCGTGTTTCTGCCGATGTTCCTCGACAGCGAGCCAAAGCCGTTGAACCAGGACATCACCATCACGATTCCGCCGCTATCTGGCCCCGATTCATCCTCCCAGCCCGAAATCGGCACTCCGGTAGGTGTTGCCCCCTCGAAACCCACCACGCCCCCGGCCAAGTCCGAGACTGCGCCGCCGGTCCGGCCAGCGCCTGTGCCGGTAGCGGTGCCGAAGGCCGAGACGCCCAAGCCCGAACCCAAACCAGCACCGGCGCCGGTCGCCAGAGCCGGCGAGGAATTTGTAGTTCAACTCGGCGCATTCTCCAATCCCGCCAACGCCCGGGCGCTGCAGCGCAAATTGCAGGAAAACAAGTTCAAGGCGTATACCGAGATCGTCAAGAGTTCCGGCGGCGAAAGGACCCGCGTGCGCGTGGGGCCCTACGATTCGCGCGAATCGGCCGACAAGGCGCGCCAACGATTGCGCACCTTGAAGCTGGTTATCGGCGACGCCACCGTGGTACGACAGGGTGACTGAGTTCACACCGGGGAATATGCGAAAGCCGCACTTGAATCCCCGTCGCGCGATGACCATCTACCTGGTTCCCCGGGGAGTGAACCGCTCCCGATGACGGTATTCGACCTCATCGTGATCGCGATCCTGGCGGTATCGGTGGGGATAAGCATCTGGCGCGGAATAGTGCGCGAAGTATTGGCGTTGGCCTCGTGGATCGGGGCGTTCTGGATTGCCATGGAATTGGCGGGGTTTGCGGCGACCTGGTTGCCGGATTCGGTGAACAATCCCGGATTGCGGCTGATGTTCGGTTTTATCGCGGTCATGCTCACCAGCCTGCTGGTGTTCAGCCTGACCGGCATGCTGATCGTGCACCTGGTGAAAGTCGCTGGCCTTACCGCCTCGGACCGGATGCTGGGCGCGGCGTTCGGACTATTGCGCGGCGTGTTGATCGCGGTGACCGTCGTTCTTCTCGGCGGGATGACTTCTGCACCGCGCGAGCCTTACTGGCGCAATGCGCTTTTTTCGGCGCCGCTGGAGGCTGCCGCACTGTGGGTAAAGCCATGGCTGCCGCGCGATGTGGCCCGCAGGGTAAGCTTCGAGTGAGCGGATTAGACTATACTTGCGCCTGCATTGCGTCGGCTGCCGGGCCGGTGCCAGTGGGTGTGGAGGGCTGAATCATGTGTGGAATTCTGGGCGTTGTAGCCAAATCGCCGGTGAACCAGCTGCTCTATGACGGGCTGCAGGTGCTGCAGCACAGGGGTCAGGACGCCGCCGGAATCGTTACCGCCGAAGGCAGCAAATTCCAGATGCACAAGGGCGGCGGGTTGGTGAGGGACGTGTTCCGCACACGGGATATGCGCCACCTGGTCGGCAACATAGGCATCGCCCATTGCCGATATCCCACCGCCGGATCCGCTTTCTCCTTCGCCGAAGCCCAGCCGCTGTACGTGAATTCCCCTTTCGGCATCGTTCTGGGCCACAACGGCAATCTCACCAACTCCGAACAGCTCAAGCGCGATCTGTTCCGCCAGGACCTGCGCCACGTCAACACCAATTCCGACTCGGAAGTGCTGTTAAACGTTCTTGCGCACGAACTGCAGGAGGCCGGCAGCGGCTACAAGCTCGATCCGGCGTCCATCTTCCAGGCGGTGTCCGGCGTGCACCGCCGCTGTCGCGGCGCTTACGCGGTGGTGGCGATGATAGCCGGTTACGGGCTGCTGGCGTTTCGCGATCCTTACGGCATCCGCCCGCTGGTGGTGGGTGTCGCAAAAACGGAAAAAGGCGCGGAGTACCTGGTGGCCTCGGAGAGCGTGGCGCTCGATACTCTGGGTTTCGAGCGGGTGCGCGACGTGGCGCCCGGCGAGGCGATATTCATCGATTACGACGGAAACTTCTACAGCCGCCAGTGCGCCGCGAATTCCCAGAACAATCCCTGCATTTTCGAGTTCGTGTACCTGGCTCGCCCCGACTCGGTGATCGACGGCATTTCGGTATACGAGACACGCATGCGCATGGGCGCGAGCCTGGCCGGCAAGATCAAGCGCGAGTATGGCGACCTGAATATCGATGTGGTGATCCCGATCCCGGATTCAAGCCGCCCTTCGGCGATGGAACTTGCCGAGAATCTCGGGCGGCCTTACCGGGAAGGGTTTATCAAGAACCGCTACATCGGCCGCACTTTCATCATGCCGGGTCAGGAAATTCGCAAGAAATCAGTGCGCCATAAACTTAACGCCATCGGCATGGAATTCAAGGGCAGGAACGTGATGTTGGTGGACGATTCGATCGTGCGCGGCACCACCAGCCGCGAGATCGTGCAGATGGCGCGTGACGCCGGCGCGCGCAAGGTCTATTTTGCGTCCGCGGCTCCGCCGGTGCGTTATCCGAACGTCTATGGTATCGACATGCCGAGCTCGCGCGAGCTCATCGCCACGGGCCGCACCGACGAAGAGATCGCGCGCGAGATCGGCGCCGACCGCCTGATCTATCAGGACCTGGAAGCTCTTATCGACGACGTGCGCTCGGTCAATCCGAAGATCGAGCATTTCGAGACCTCATGCTTCAATGGCGTCTATGTCACCGGCGACATTACGCCGGAGTACCTTGCCGACGTCGAGGCGCAGCGCAACGACGGCGAGTTGTCGAGCCGCGAAGCCAATACCACCCAACTGGACCTGAACCTGGCGACTGCAGACTAAACCCCTAGTCGCCCTGCCCCGGCGCCGGCGATTGACAGCGCCGGGCGCCCGGAGTAGCGTGTGATTTCGCGCCGATTTGACGAACAGCTTGCGGGCGCGTAACAAATACTGCTAAAGCGTGTGTCGCAATCCGGACCCGCTTAGCGAAAGCTCAAGCGGGTTTTGTTTTTTCCGGCCGCCGCGAATGCGGCGCGCAACACGAACGGGACAATGCAATGAGGTGGGACGAACTGGAACCGGAAACGTTGGCGGTGCGCGCGGGAATACACCGCAGCCAGTTCAACGAGCATTCGGAAGCGCTGTACCTGACCTCCAGCTTTGTCTTCAAGGACGCGGCCGAGGCGGCGGCGCGGTTTTCCGGCGATGATCCGGGAATGGTGTACTCGCGCTACACCAACCCCACGGTCAGCGCATTTCAGGAGCGGCTCGCCGCGCTGGAGGGCGCGGAATGCTGCATCGCCACGGCATCCGGCATGTCGGCGATTCTCGGCTGCGTGATGGCGCTCATGAAAGCCGGCACCCATATCGTCTCGTCGCGCAGCATTTTCGGCGCGACCGTGCAGTTGTTCGGCAACATGATGCAGCGCTTCGGGGTTGATACCACGTTCGTGGCGGCGACCGAAATAGCTGCATGGGAACAGTCGATCCGACCGAACACGCGCTTGTTGTTCCTGGAAACGCCTTCCAATCCGCTGACCGAGATTTCCGACGTGGCGGCATTGGCCGATGTGGCGCACAGGAAGGGCGCGCTGCTGGTGGTGGACAACTGCTTCTGCACGCCGGCGCTGCAGCGGCCGCTGGAACTCGGGGCCGACATCGTCATACATTCCGCGACCAAGTATCTGGACGGCCAGGGGCGCGTGCTCGGTGGCGCGGTGCTGGGCAGGCGCGAGCTGATTCTCGACGGCATGACGGCTTTTTTGCGAAGTTGCGGCCCGACGCTGTCGCCGTTCAATGCCTGGGTGATCCTCAAAGGCCTGGAGACGCTGGGCCTGCGCATGCAGGCGCACTCCAAGGGGGCGATTGAACTGGCGCAGTGGCTCGAGCAGCACCCGAAAGTGGAGCGTGTCTATTACCCGGGACTGCCTTCGCATCCGCAGCATGCACTGGCCATGCGCCAGCAGAAGAGCGGTGGCGGGATCGTCTCTTTCGATGTGAAGGGCGGGCGTCAATCAGCATGGAAGGTGGTGGATTCGACCCAGTTGTTATCCATTACCGCGAACCTCGGCGATACCAAGACCACGATCACCCATCCTGCCAGCACCACACACGGGCGCATCGCGCCGGAGGCGCGCAAGGCGGCGGGTATTGGCGAGGGATTGTTGCGCGTCGCGGTGGGCCTGGAAGCCGTCTCGGACATCAAGGCCGACCTCGCGCGCGGCCTGTCGAAGGTGTAGTAGCCGCGTTACCTGATCGGCACGGCGCGGCAGCCGGCCGCATCGCAACGCAGGTACGACCCCTGGTCGTACCAGTCGGCCAGCACCCAGCGTTCGCACAAGCGGCCATCCACCAAATGCTCGTGCCGCGCCGGCCTGTGAGTGTGGCCGTGAATCAGCCGCGGGTATGCGTGGCTCCTCAGCATATCTACGACCGTTGCCGGCGCGACGTCCATGGTCGTCATGTCCTTCGCCTTCTTGGCTTGCTCGCTTTGGCCGCGAACGTCTTGCGCCAGGCGCGCGCGTTCGGCCAGAGGCTTGGCAAGGAAGGCCTGCTGCCAGGCGGGGTTGCGCACCATCGCGCGAAACTTCTGATACTCCACGTCGTCGCTGCACAGCGTGTCCCCGTGCATCAGCAGAGTGGGCGTGCCGTACAGGTTGATCGAGGTCGGGTCGGACAGGAGTTGCATGCCGCTTTCGCGCACGAACCGGGTGCCGATCAGGAAATCGCGATTACCGTGCATGAAGGATACGGGCACGCCGCCATCGGACAGCTTACGGAATGCGTCGGCGATCCCGCGTGCAAACGGATGCTCCAGCCCGTCGTCGCCGATCCAGTACTCGAAAAGGTCGCCGAGCACGTAGACCGCGTCGGCGGACGGCGCGGTCTGTTTCAGGAAATTCAGCAGGGCTTCATTTGCCGCCGGCGTGTCCAGCGCCAGATGTAGATCCGAAATGAAAAGCGTATGCGGCATCGGGAGAGGTACGGGACGTATCGAAAACGGATCGGGCTTGAATGCAGTTACTCGTACCTCGAACCTCGCCCCTGTAACTAGACCGCTTCCGCTTTCCGGATGACGATGTCGTCTTTCGGAACGTCCTGGTGCGTTCCGCCGCTGCCGGTGGCCACACCTTTGATCTTGTCGACCACTTCGCGGCCCTCTACCACGCGCGCGAAAACGCAGTAGCCAAAGGCGTCGGTGCTGGCGGCACGGAAGTTGAGGAATTCGTTGTTGGCGACGTTAATGAAGAATTGCGCGGTCGCGGAATGCGGGTTGGGGGTGCGCGCCATGGCAACTGAGTAGGCGTCGTTCTTGAGCCCGCTTTCCGCCTCGTTCCTGATCGGCGCTCTGGTGGTTTTCTGTTTCATGCCGGGTTCGAATCCACCGCCCTGGACCATGAAACCGTTGATCACGCGATGGAAAACGGTGTTGTCGTAAAACCCGTCGCTGACGTATTGCAGAAAGTTCTCGACGCTCCCGGGCGCTTTTGCGGCATCGAGCTCGAGGACGATGTCACCCATCGAGGTTTGCAGTTTGACGCGGCTCATTTCGCCTCCACCAATCTGACGTCCTGAATCACAACTTCCTGCCGCGGCACATCCTGCGGAAAAGGCCCGCCCGGTCCGGTCGCAAGCCGGGCGATCTTGTTGACCGCGTCCATGCCCTTCACGACTTTTCCGAAAACCGTATAGCCATATCCGCTCGCGGTCGGGGCGGTATGGTTCAGGAACGCATTGTCGGCGACGTTGATGAAGAACTGCGCGGTTGCGGAGTGTGGATTGCGCGTTCGCGCCATGGCGATGGTCCCGGTGTCGTTTTTCAGCCCGTTGGTCGCTTCGTTCTGGACCGGATCGCGGGTGGGTTTCTGCGTGAAGTCCTGCGAGAAGCCGCCGCCCTGGATCATGAATCCGGGAATGACGCGATGGAATACCGTGCCCTTGTAGAAATCGCTCTGCACGTAGTCGAGGAAGTTCTTAACCGTCTGTGGTGCCTTGTCTGGGTAAAGCTCGACGGTGATGGTGCCGAGATTGGTCTTCAGCTCCACCTGCGGGTTGGCGGCAATTGCGATGGTACTGCCCAACAAAAAAGCGCAGATCGCGCCCAATACATTCTTCATTGCATATCCTTCAATGCGGGTTTGAAATTACTCGGTCCTTGAACCTCGGCCCTCGGACCTGCTTTTATGCCGCCCCTTCGTATACGATCCGCCACCGGCCGCCTTCCTTGATCCAGTACTGTCGTTTCTTCATCCGGTTGGAAAGATTGCTGCTGGCGTAATCCTGCTCGAAGGTGGCCACTGCAATTTCTTCCTTGCCCGGGTAGAGCAACAGCGACACGTCTGACAACTGCACCTTGATCCAGGCCTTGGAGGCATTCACATGGCGCTTCTGTGCCGACCACTGCGCCAGAGTCATGCCGTTGGAGGAGAATTTCCCGGCGTAATGCCGCAGGTAGATTTCGGTGTCGCGGCTTTCCCAGTCGTGCCGCCAGCGTTCGATCGAGGTCAGCAGATCGGTTCGCAGAGCTTCGACTTCACCGGGCCTGGCCCAGTCGAGTACGTCGGCGATCACCACCGGCGTGGACCCGATTTGCAGAATGCGGGCGAGCGCATCCAGATCGGCATTGGCGAGCACGATACAGCCGTCGCTGGCGCGCGGCGGCCGGCTGTAGGTGTCGCGCGGCGTTCCGTGCAGCCAGATGCCGTAGCCGTCACGGCCGCGCACACGGTCCCACTCGTTCGGATAGTTGATCGGGAATGCGCCGCTGCCGTAGAAATCGGCCAGCTTTTCCCTGGGCAGCTGGCTGACCACGTGGTAGACGCCAATCGGCGTGCGCTTGTCGCCTTGGCGCAGCTTTTCCAGCCCATTCTTGCCGACCGTTACGTAGTAGTCAGCCACGTAACGCGCCGCGCCACCCGAGTTCTCGAACACGAACAGCGTCGATTTGGCCGAGTCGAGGACCAACGCGTACTTCTGTTTCTGCGGCATTTGCAGCAGGTATCGCGGCGCGAACTCGCGCGGAGTCTCGATCTGATAGCGTGCCAACCGCGCGCGCGCCTCGTCACGCAAACCGTCGACCTGGTCGGAGGGAGCGCCGGAAGCGTTGCCGATGCTGTTGATCGGACGGGAACGCGCAAGCAGCAGGTCTCCTTTGACCAGCTGCGCCAGGCGGAAATTCGGGTTCGACAACAGCAGACTGTCTATCCGCTCGAGCGCGGAAGTGAATCTGCTCTCACCTATATCCAGCAGCGCCCGCACCAGCATTGCCTCGGGCGCGGCGAGTTGGCGCGCCACCGCCGGCGGGCCAATTCCCATTGCCCAGGCATACGATGCGCCGGCCGCGGCGATTGCCACCAGCGCCTGTACCAGCGTCTGCCTCGAACCTGCCTGATGTCGGCGTGACGGGGACATCAGTTCATTCTTTCCTGGAAGATCAACCAGCGGTCGTTGTTTTTCGTGAGAACCAGCGTCTTGGCGCCGGAAGTGTTCAGCGTGTCGGACTTGTAACCCTGGCGAAAGCTCACGATGGCCTGGCCATTCGCATCGAAGGAAACCTTGGGCGAGCCTACCGTAACCTCGATCGATATCGGCTTGGTGATGCGATCGCGCCGGGTGGCTTCCCAGGTGGCACGCGGCTCGCCGCCGGGTACCTGGAAGGCGGGCGCGTAGTGGGCAAGGTAGGCATTCGCATCCTTTGCCGACCAGGCCTTGGCCCAGTCGTTCACGGCAGCCAGCACCGCCCCGGTTTCCGCCTTGGAAGGTCCAGGCGGCGTCAGTGGCGGCTTCTTGTCCTTAGGGTCGGGTGTTGGCGGAGCCGCGGTAGTGGCTTCGGTAACGCCGGTCTGGGGAGTCCCCTTGCCCGGCACCACGCTGCTGTAGAACAGATCCTTGATCATCGCCAGTTTGGTTTGCGCGGCTGCGTTGCCGCGGTCAAGTTGCAACGCCTTGTCGTAGGCTTCGCTCGCCATCTTGGCGTACACGTCGCCGAGGTTCTCGTGCGCAATGGCGTAACTCGGATGCGTACGGATCGCCATCTCGAGAGATTTGCGCGCCTTGTCGTACTGCCCTTGCGAGGCATACAAGACGGCAAGATTGTTGTAGGGTTCGGGCAACTCCGGGTAATCGTCGGTCAGAGCCGTGAATACCTTGATCGCGTCGTTCGGTTTGTTCTGCTCGGTGAGGATCAGTCCCTTGAGGAAGCGCGCGCGCGCGTCCCGCGGATTGGCGGCGATCGCGGCTTCGATCTTCTCCAGCGCGGCCGCATTGTTGCCCTGCTTGAACAGACGGCTGGCCTCGTCGTAGTTGTCCGCGGACGCGAGTCCGCATTGCAGTGCAAGTACTAGCAGTGCGGCGCCCAGCGCTACGGTTTGCAATCGGCTCATGTGCTAAACTTTACCTCAATAAGGAACGGTAGGTTATTGTAAATAATAGTAGATTCTACCAGCAGGACGCCCTGTTAGACAATCCAGGGGCGCCCGGGCCCGCCGGCCGCGTTTGGCGGCGCCGTGCACCCGACCCAGAATGATTCCCGATGCTGAAGATTTATAACTCGCTCACTCGCGCCAAGGAGACTTTTACCCCGATTTTCGCCGCAAAGGTGGGAATGTACGTGTGCGGGTTGACCGTGTACGACTACAGCCACCTTGGCAACGCGCGGGTGATGGTGGTATTCGACGTGGTCAAGCGTTGGCTGGTTGCCGGCGGCTTCGACACCATTTATGTGCGCAACATCACCGACATCGACGACAAAATCATAAAGCGTGCCGCCGAGAACAACGAACCCGTCGAGAAGCTGACCGCGCGTTTCATCGAGGCGATGAACCAGGACGCGGCTGCGCTCGGCGTACAGAAGCCCGATATCGAACCGCGTGCCACCGCCAATGTCCCGCTGATGGTCACGCTTATCGACGCGCTGATCGACAAGCGCCTGGCCTACCAGGCGCAGAACGGCGACGTGTATTACTCGGTGCACAGCTTCCCCGGCTACGGCAAGCTGTCCGGAAAGACGCTGGACGAACTGCGCGCCGGCGAGCGCGTGGAAGTCGATGCCAACAAGCGCGATCCGCTCGACTTTGTGCTTTGGAAATCGGCGAAGCCGGGCGAACCATTATGGGATTCGCCCTGGGGCAAGGGGAGGCCCGGCTGGCACATTGAGTGCTCGGCGATGAGTGAACGCTACCTGGGAAGCCACTTTGACATCCATGGCGGCGGCCAGGACCTGCAGTTTCCGCACCACGAGAACGAGATCGCCCAGTCGGAAGGCGCGCACGGTCACGCGTTCGTGAACTACTGGATGCACAACGGCTTCGTGCGTGTGGACAACGAGAAGATGTCGAAGTCGCTCGGCAATTTCTTCACCGTGCGCGAAATCCTGACGGTTTATGACGCAGAAGTGGTGCGCTTCTTCATCGTGCGCGCGCACTACCGCAGCCCGCTGAACTACTCCGACCAGCACCTGGATGACGCAAAGCAGGCGCTGACGCGGCTCTATACCGCGCTGAAAGCGGTGCCGGCGCAGGCCGGCAATGTGGACTGGAACGAACCGCAGGCTGCGCGATTTCGCGACGCAATGAACGACGACTTCAATACCCCGGAGGCGGTTGCCGTGTTGTTCGATCTCGCCAACGAGGTGAACCGTTCGAAGTCCTCGCAAGCAGGCAAGTTGCTCAAGTCGCTCGGCAGCGTGCTGGGATTGCTTCAACGTAATCCGGCAGACTTTTTACAGGCGGTAATTCAACCAGAAACCGGGAAAATTCCTGTTTCTGGCTATGCCCCAACTGTCCATGTCGGCTATTCGCCAGAGAAAATTAGCCAACTAATAAATGAGCGTAACGCGGCGCGCAAGTCGAAGAATTTTGCCGAGTCCGACCGCATACGCGACGGACTGCTTGCCGCCGGGATCGTGCTCGAGGACGGGCCCGCGGGCACGACCTGGCGCCGCAAGTAACGCGGCGTCATGGTCATGTAAAAGGGCCGCACCGGCGGCCCTTTGTTATCGAAGTCGCGATGTCTATTCGGCGAAGAATTCCTTCACGCGGTCCATCCAGCTTTTGGCGCGCGGATTGTGGCGGCCGCTGTCGTGCTCATTGATCTCTTCGAGTTCCTGCAGCAATTCCTTTTGGCGCGGCGTCAGGTTCACCGGCGTTTCCAGCACCACGTGACAGAGCAGGTCGCCGAAAGCGCTTCCGCGCACGCCCTTGATGCCTTTGCCGCGCAGACGGAAAACCTTCCCCGTCTGGGTCTCCGGCGGAATCCTGATCTTGGCATATCCGTCCAGCGTAGGAATTTCGATCTCGCCGCCCAACGCCGCCTTGGTGATGCTGATCGGCATCTCGCAGTGCAGATCGTTGCCCTCGCGGCTGAAAACCTCGTGCGCACGGATGTGAATCACCACGTACAGATCGCCTGAAGGGCCGCCGTTGACCCCCGCTTCGCCTTCCCCGGAAAGGCGGATGCGGTCGCCTTCGTCCACGCCCGCGGGAATTCTGACCGACAACGTCTTCTGGCGTTTTACGCGGCCCGCGCCGTTGCAGGTGACGCACGGGCTTTGCACGACTTTTCCGCTGCCGTGGCATTTCGGGCATGTCTGCTGGATCGAGAAGAACCCCTGGGTCATGCGTACCTGTCCCTGGCCGCCGCAAGTCGGACAGCTCATCGGCTGCGTGCCTGGTTTCGCGCCCGAACCGCTGCAGGTCCCGCACTCCTCCATCGTCGGGATGCGCACCCGGGTCTCGGTTCCGCGCGCCGCTTCTTCCAGCGAGATTTCCAGGTTGTAGCGCAGGTCGGCGCCGCGGTAGACGTTGGAGCGCTGACGCCCCGCACCGAAGATATCGCCAAAGATATCGCCGAAAGCGTCGGCGAAACCGCCGAAGCCCGCACCGGCCGCTCCCGCACCCATTCCTGCGTGAGCATCAACGCCCGCGTGGCCGTATTGATCGTAGGCCGAGCGCTTGCCGGCGTCGGAAAGAATTTCGTAGGATTCCTTCGCCTCCTTGAACAGTTCCTCGGACTTCGGGTTGTCCGGATTGCGGTCCGGATGGTGCTTCATCGCCAGTTTCCGGTAGGCCTTCTTGATGTCCTCCTCGGAAGCGTCGCGATTGACGCCGAGTACCTCGTAATAGTCGCGTTTCGGCATTCAGTTCCTTGTTGGCAGAGTCGTCGCTTTATATTTTTTCCAGACGACGCAAGGGGTGAGCCGGAAATCCGTCTCACCCCTCACGACTGATTGATTACTTACGCGATCACGCGGATTTCTTGTTGTCCTTCACTTCCTCGTATTCCGCATCCACGACGTTGCCGTCCTCGGGCTTGGCGCCGCCGGATTCGGGCTGCGGCTGGGCCGCGCCGTCTTGTGCCGGTTGCTGCGAGTACATCTTCTCCGCCAGCTTGTGCGACGCTTCCGCCAAGGCCTTTGACCTGGCCTCGATCGCGTCCTTGTCGCCGCCCTTGATGGCCTCTTCCGCCGCCTTGATCGCCGCTTCGATGCCGGACTTCTCGTCCGCCGAGATCTTGTCGCCATGCTCGGTAAGCGATTTTTTCACCGCGTGGATGAGTGCGTCGCACTGGTTGCGCGCTTCCACAAGCTCGCGGGCCTTGCGATCTTCGTCGGCGTGCGCTTCGGCGTCCTTTACCATGCGCTGGATCTCGTCCTCCTTGAGACCGGAATTGGCCTGGATCTTGATCTTGTTTTCCTTGCCGGTTGCCTTGTCCTTGGCCGAGACGTGCAGGATGCCGTTGGCGTCGATGTCGAAGGCGACTTCGATCTGCGGCATTCCGCGCGGCGACGGCGGGATGTCGGCCAGGTTGAACTGGCCGAGGCTCTTGTTGCCCGAAGCCATTTCGCGCTCGCCCTGCAGTACATGGATCGTTACCGCCGTCTGGTTGTCATCGGCGGTCGAGAACACCTGCTGCGCCTTGGTCGGAATCGTGGTGTTCTTCTGGATCAACTTGGTCATCACCCCGCCCAGGGTCTCGATGCCCAGGCTGAGCGGCGTGACGTCGAGCAGCAGAACATCCTTGACGTCGCCCTGCAGCACGCCCGCCTGAATCGCCGCCCCGATGGCGACTGCTTCATCAGGATTCACGTCCTTGCGCGGTTCCTGGCCGAAAATTTCCTTCACCTTCTCCTGGACCTTGGGCATGCGGGTCATGCCGCCCACCAGGATCACATCGGAGATGTCGGAGAGCTTTACGCCGGCATCCTTGATGGCGATGCGGCACGGTTCCACCGTTTTCTGGATCAACTCATCGACCAGGCTTTCGAATTTGGCGCGGGTGATCTTGATCGCAAGGTGCTTGGGTCCGGAGGCATCGGCGGTGATGTACGGAAGGTTGATCTCGGTCTGCTGGCTGGACGACAGCTCGATCTTGGCCTTCTCGGCCGCTTCCTTGAGACGTTGCAGCGCGAGCACGTCCTTGCGCAGGTCGATTCCCTGTTCCTTCCTGTATTCATCGGCCAGATAGTCCATCAGCCGCTGGTCGAAGTCCTCGCCGCCGAGAAAGGTGTCGCCATTGGTCGAGAGCACCTCGAACTGGTGTTCCTTGTCCACCACCGCGATTTCGATGATCGAAACGTCGAACGTGCCGCCGCCCAAGTCATAGATCGCGATCTTGCGGTCGCCTTCCTTCTTGTCCATGCCGAAGGCGAGCGCCGCCGCGGTGGGCTCATTGATGATGCGCTTGACCTCGAGCCCGGCGATGCGGCCGGCGTCCTTGGTGGCCTGGCGCTGCGAATCGTTGAAGTAGGCAGGCACGGTGATTACCGCCTCGGTAACCGGCTCGCCGAGATAGTCCTCGGCGGTCTTCTTCATCTTGAGGAGCACTTGCGCGGATACTTCGGGCGGGGCGATCTTCTTGCCGCGCACTTCGATCCAGGCGTCGCTGTTGCTGTTCTGGACAATCTTGTAGGGCATCAGGTCGATGTCCTTCTGCACTTCCTTCTCGGTGAAGCGGCGGCCGATCAGGCGCTTGACCGCGAACAGCGTGTTCCTGGGGTTGGTGACCGCCTGGCGCTTGGCCGAGGCACCCACCAGCACTTCGCTGTCTTCCATGTAGGCGACGATCGAGGGCGTGGTGCGCGCGCCTTCGGAGTTCTCGATCACCTTGGGCTGGCCGCTCTCCATCACCGCCACGCAGGAGTTCGTGGTGCCGAGGTCAATACCGATAATCTTTCCCATGGTCTTTCCTTTGTTCGAAAGTGAGAATGTCTTTGATTGCGAAGATTTGGTCTTCCGTTCCGAATATCAAGCAGAGTCCTGCGATTTCGCGATCGTGACCAGCGCCGGACGGATTACCCGGTCGTTCAGGCTGTAACCTTTCTGCAGCACGCTGACCACGGTATTGGGGTGCGCATCGGCTTCCACCACGCCGATGCCCTGGTGTTTGTGGGGGTCGAATTTTTCCCCTAATGGATTGATTGCCTTGATTGAAAACCTTTCAAACACGGTGATCAGCTGTTTCAGCGTCAACTCCACGCCGCTTCTCAGCGCATCCGGTGCGGCGTCGCCGGAAGCGAGCGCCGCCTCCAGGCTGTCGCGTACCGGCAGCAGTTCGCTGGCAAATCCCTCGAGGGCGTACTTGTGTGCGTTGGCGATATCGGTCTGCGCGCGCTTGCGCACATTGTCGGCCTCGGCCTTGGCGCGCAGCCAGGCGTCGTGGTGTTCCTGCGCCGCAAGCTCGGCCCTTCTCAGCAACTCGTCTGTGCCCGGCATGGTTTCGACTGACCGTGCCTCATTTGCCGCGTCCTCCGCCGTCGGCGAAGCCTGGCCATTGTCGTTCTGCGGCGCGTGCGCCAGTTTTTCCTGGTCCTGCATGAATTCCTCCTGAATCCAGACTCTTGGGCATGTTGGGGTCCAACGTCGCGATTTCAACCCAGGCCAGACGCTGATTCCAGCGCGTAGGCCTGAATTCAGGAATTCATCGTGGGAGGAAGCACTTACTTTCGGGTATTGGGCGCGAACGCGGGAAAGCGCAACGACTATACTACCGGCCCTTTCCATCGGCCGCCGCGGGCGGCCACTGATTACCCAAAGGGAGTCCCGAATGCACAAGTTTGTTGCGGTGGCGTGTGGCGCCGTGTCGATGATTACGGCGCCGCCGGTTGCGGCGGAACCTCTGGTGCGGTTGCACACCAATTACTACTACATCGACGGCCCGTCGGCGAGCGTACTCGCGGCACAGATCGATAAGAACGGCCCGCCCGGCGCGGACGGCAACCGCTATGCCGGAAAGATCAAATGGGACGTGCAGTGGAAGTTCAAGCGCGAGCAAACCGGCGCCACCTGCGGCATTAAGGAGGTGGCAGTCGCGGTGGGCATCGCCCAGACCCTGCCCAGATGGCGCGGCGAACCCAATGGTGCGGCCGCGTTGAAGAAACGCTGGCAGGAGTTCGTCGTCGCCCTGAAGCGCCACGAGGACGGCCACAAGGAACACGGACTCGCCGCCGCCAGGGAAATCGAAGCGGCGTTGCTCGCCGCAAAGCCGGCCAGCAACTGCGAGGATCTCAGCATTGCGGCGAACTCCGCGGCCGAGGGAATCGTGAAGAAGTACAAAAAACTCGATGAGGACTACGACCGTCAAACCGACCACGGCCGCAGACAGGGCGCCACACTCCTATAGCAGATCAGTTCTTGGCACCCATCGCAATCGCGCGCGCGCGGCTCTCTGAGGCCGCGCGCAGCGCCGGGGCCTGGTCCCAGTCTGCAGATGCCCAGCCGTGCAGATTTTCTGCGGCAATGCGGGACAGCGCCTGGATCCATTCGTGACGCTGGTTGAGGCAGGGAATGCAGTGAAATTCCCCGCCCCCCGACTTTAGGAAGGCGGCCTTGTTCTCGATGCCGATCTCCTCCAGGGTTTCCAGACAATCGGATACGAATCCCGGGCACACGACGTCGACTCGTGAAGTCTTGCGCTTGCCGAGCGCTCCGATGGTGTCGATGGTGTATGGCTTTAGCCACTCGGTGCGGCCGAAGCGCGACTGGAATGTCACCACGTATTGTTCCGGTTCGAGCCCAAGGTCCCGTGCCAGCAACCGGGCAGTCACCTGGCACTCGCAGTGATAGGGATCGCCACGATTCAGCGTGTAGCGGGGCACGCCGTGAAAGCTCATCACCAGTTTGTCCGGCCGGCCGTTTGCCATCCAGTAATCGTTGACGTTTTTCGCCAGTGCCGCGATATAACCAGGATGGTCGTGGTAGTGCTTGACTAGACGCAGCGCCGGCGCATTGCGCATTTTCTTGACGGCATCGAACACCGCGTCGAAGGCACTGGCGGTGGTGCTCGCAGCGTATTGCGGGTACAGCGGCAATACCAGAATGCGCTCGCATCCCTGGCTGCGCAGTTCGCCCAGCCCCGCGCCGATCGACGGTTCGCCGTAGCGCATCGCCCAGGCGATGCTGTGCGGGGTCTTCACGCGCTCGCCGAGATATCCCTTCAGGAGCATCGCCTGCTTTTCAGTGTGGACCCTCAGCGGTGAACCGTCCCTGGTCCAGATCTTCGCGTACTTCGCGGCTGACCACTTCGGCCGGGTATTGAGGATGATGCCGTTGAGGATCGGCCACCAGACCAACCGCGGGATTTCGACCACGCGCGGATCGGACAGGAATTGCCTGAGATAAGGCTTCACCGCCCTGGCGGTCGGTGCGGCGGGCGTCCCGAGATTGACCAGCAGGATGCCGGTGCTGGCGATCGATCCGTGCTGGAACCGGGGTTCGGGAAGAAAGGACATTATGGTGAGGCGAAAGGGGTGAGGCGAGAGGCGAGAGCCGTCAGGCGTGAGGTGTGGAAAACACCGGAGAGGACGCACCGGCCCGGTCCCGTGTCTCCATGTTCACCGCATACACCGCATGCACGTAATCAATGTTGCGAGAGCGCGCTGGAGAGCAGTTTGGCGGTGATGTCCACGATCGGGATCACGCGCTCGTAGGCCATGCGAGTCGGACCGACCACACCCACGGTGCCGACTACCTGGCCGTCGACTTCGTAGGGAGCGGTCACCACGCTGCAATCGTCAAGCGGCACCAGGCCGGATTCACCACCGATGAAAATCTGCACTCCGTGTGCGCGGCTGCTGATGTCCAGCAGCTGCAGAAGGCTGGTCTTCTGTTCGAACATGTCGAACAGCCGCCTCAGGCTCGCCATGTTCGACGACAGATCCTGCACGTGCAGCAGGTTGTGCTCCCCGGACAGCACGTAGTCCTCCGGGCTCTGGTTCATCACCTCGGTGCTGGCCTCGAGCGCCTGAGTCATGAGCCGCGTCATGTCCTCGCGCAGCTTGCGCAGTTCATCCTGGATGCGTGCCTTGATCTCGTCGAACGTCAACCCGGCGAAGTTCTGGTTCAGGAAGTTGGCCGCTTCGATCAGTTCCGGGGGCTCGTACGCCCGATCGGTGAGGATGATGCGGTTCTGCACATCCCCGCCCGGAGCGACGATGATCAGCAGGATGCGTTTGTCGGACAGGCGCAGAAACTCGATGTGGCGGAAGGCGGCGCTCCTGCGTTTGGGCGTCATCACCACGCCGGCGAAGCGGGTGAGATCGGACAGCAGGTGCGAAGCCAGCGACACCAGCTTCTGGGTGTTGTCGGGCTGCAACTGGTCCTCAAGCTGGTTGATCTCCACCTGGTCGAGCGGCCTGACTTTGAGAAGCGTGTCGACAAAGAAGCGATAGCCGCGCGGCGTCGGTATGCGGCCGGCGGACGTGTGGGGGCTGGCGATGAATCCCAGTTCTTCGAGGTCCGCCATGATGTTGCGGATGCTCGCCGGGCTCAGGTCGAGTCCGGAAAACCTGGCAAGCGACCGCGAACCGACCGGTTGCCCGTCGGAAATGTAACGCTCGACCAGCATCTTCAGCAGGATCTGCGCACGTTCGTTCGGTATGGAGTCATTCGTTGCCATGTAGCCATTCTACAAAGCTTTTCGGGGTCGAAGTAGCTGTCGTTGCACCCGGCCGTGGAAGCGGCGGTTCGGGGGGAAATGTGCTTTAATTCGGGGCATGTCGAGTGCGTTCAAGACCATCGCCCTGATCGGCAAGTACAAGAGCCCCGAGATCGCCGAACCGCTGCTGCGGCTGGCAGATTTTCTGAATGGGCGGGGCGTCAGCATCGTGCTCGATCCGCTGACGGCCGCGCACATCGGCAAAAACAACCACGTCGTTCTGCCGCTCGAAGAGGTCGGCCGTACTGCCGGCCTTGCCATCGTCATCGGCGGCGACGGCACCATGCTCAACATTGCGCGCACATTTGCGCCTTACAACGTGGCCCTGGTCGGGATCAACCAGGGGCGGCTCGGCTTTCTGACCGATCTGTCGATGGACACCATGTTCGAGGCCATCGGCTCCATCCTCGACGGCAGCTTTATCACCGAATCGCGCATGCTCCTGCAGGCTGAGGTGTTGAGAGGCGAACAGCAGGTACTGGACGTGCTGGCATTCAACGATGTGTCGGTGAACAAGGGCGCGGTGGGCAGCCTGATCGAGATCGAGGTGCACATCGACGGGCATTTCGTCTATAACCTGCGCTCTGACGGGCTGATCGTGGCCTCTCCCACCGGCTCGACGGCGTACGCGCTTTCGTCCGGCGGGCCGATTCTGCATCCCAGCCTGAACGTCATCGGGCTGGTCCCGGTCTGTCCGCACACGCTGTCGAACCGCCCGATCGTGGTGAGCAGCGAGTCGGTAATCGAAATCCTCATCCACAAAGCGGCCGATGCGCGCGCGCACTTCGACAGCCATTCGCACTACGAACTGCAGGAGCGCGACAAAGTCATCGTGCGGCGCTGTCCGCATGCGATCCGGCTGCTCCATCCGCTGGGCCATAACTACTATCACATGCTCAGGGGAAAGCTCCATTGGAGCGAAACCCTGTAACGACGATCAGCCATCGCCGCCGGTTTTTCTGCACTCATGTTGCGCAGCCTTAGCATTCGCGACTTCGTCATCGTTGACAGGCTCGACCTCGAGTTTCAGCCCGGCTTCACCGTGCTGACCGGGGAAACGGGCGCCGGCAAGTCCATCCTGATCGACGCGCTGGCCGCGGTACTGGGCAGCCGCGCCGAATCGGGGCAGGTGCGTGAAGGAAAAGACAAGGCCGAAGTGAGCGCCGAGTTCTCGATCGGCGAGGCGCCCGCCGTTTCGGACTACCTGGCAGAAAATGATCTCAGCGGCGATGACGGCGCGTGCCTTCTGCGCCGGGTGATCGAGTCCTCGGGCCGCTCGCGCGCGTACGCGAACGGGCGTCCGGCCACGGTGCAGCAGCTCAAGGAGATCGGCGAACTCCTGGTGGATATCCATGGACAGCATGCACATCAGTCGCTGTTGCGGACGGCCGCGCAGCGCGATCTGCTGGATGGCTATGCCGGCGCGGCCGATCTGGCGCGCGAAGTCGCGGGGGCATTCGGCGCCTGGCAGGACATCCTGCAGCAGCGTCTGGCGCTGGAGACCGATGCAAAGGCCCTGGAGGCCGAGCGCGGGCAACTGCAGTGGCAGGTGAAGGAACTCGATGCGCTCGGCTTCCGCGCCGAGGAGTGGGAGGAACTGCAGGCGGAACACAAGCGGCTGGCGCACGCCGCCAGCCTGATCGAAGCCGTGCAGTTCAGCCTCGACGTGCTGTCCGAGGGCGAGATATCCACGCTGGCCGCGGTCGCTTCGGTGAATGCGCGCCTCGGCGGCATGACTGATTTCGACCCGCAGTTGAAGGAAATTCTTGCTGCACTCGAACCGGCCCAGATCCAGTTGCAGGAGGCGGTTTACAGCCTGCGCCATTATCAAAGCCGCCTGGATCTTGATCCGCAGCGGCTGCGCGAGGTGGAAGCCCGGCTCGACGCGGTGCACACGGCGTCGCGCAAGTTCAGGGTCAATACGCCGGAGATGCCGGAACATCTGGCGAAAATGAAGGCGCGGCTCGCCGAACTGGAGACCGGGTTCGACCCGGACGCGCTGCGCCAGCGTGAAGTCCGGGCGGCGGCGCACTGGCAGGAACGCGCCAGGAAGCTGACTGCGGCGCGCACAAAGGCCGCGGCGGATTTCGCCAAGAGAGTCACCGCCTCGATGCAGAGCCTGGCGATGGTTGGCGGCGCGTTCGAGATCGCTCTGCATCCCCTGAGCGAAGGCAACGGCCATGGACTGGAGCAGATCGAGTTCCTGGTTGCCAGCCACGCCGGTGCCACGCCCCTTGCGCTTGCGAAAGTGGCCTCGGGTGGCGAACTCTCGCGCATAAGCCTGGCGATCCAGACCGTGACCAGCCGGGTGGCCGCCGTGCCGACGTTGATTTTCGACGAAGTCGATGCCGGCATCGGCGGACGCGTTGCCGAAATCGTCGGCAGGATGCTCAAGGAACTCGGCAGCTGTCATCAGGTGATGTGCGTCACTCACCTGCCGCAAGTGGCGGCGTCCGGCAACCAGCAGTGGCAGGTGAGCAAGTCGGCGGCCAACGGCAAGATGGCCAGTCAGGTGTCGGTGCTGGACCGTGCCTCCCGGGTCGAGGAAATTGCCCGCATGCTCGGCGGCGTGAAGATTACCGATACCACGCGCAAGCACGCCGCCGAAATGCTGGGATTCGGCACGCGCTAGGGCGATCGCGAAAGGCGTCGTGGAAGACAAACTCGTTGTACAAGCGGCCGACGCGGTCGAAGTCGCACTGCCGGTTGCCGGCATCGGCAGCCGCAGCTACGCTTTCCTGATCGATTGGCACATCCGCTTTCTGCTGGCGCTGGCGTGGCTGGCGCTGTTCGCAGTGCTGCTCGGCCTGCTGTCGCCGGCGGAGGATTTCTTCTCGCCTTTGCTGAAATCCGGCAAGTTGGTCCTGTACGCGGGATTGCTGCCGGCGGCCGCGATTTATTTTCTCTACCATCCGCTGCTCGAGATCGTGATGCAGGGCCGTACACCGGGAAAGCGCATGGCCGGAATACGTATCGTCACCGAGCGCGCACTGACTCCCGATGCCGGTGCACTGATCATCCGCAACGTCTTCAGGCTGGTGGATTCTCTGCCGGCGTTCTACGTGCTCGGGCTCGTGGTGGCGATGCTCACCGCGCGCCAGGTGCGCATCGGCGATCTTGCCGCCGGTACGCTGCTGGTCTACGACACCGGCAAACGCAGCCTTGATTTTGACGGCGTGATCAATTCCTCCTCCTCCCGGCTTTCGCCCGGGGACAGGGAGTTGCTGGACGATCTGCTCGAGCGCTGGCGCGGGCTCGATGCGCCGTTGCGCCGGGACCTCGCGCAAAAATTCCTGGCCCGCATCGGCGAACCGATGGCGGGTAGCGGTACCGAGGCCGAGTTGCGCAAGCGGTTGCGCAAGCTCAGGGACGAGTCCCGTGGCAAGTCGGCCTGAGGCCGCGCTGGCGGCCTGGCTGCAGGGGCGCGCCGCGCAATGGCAGCGCCTGAGCCGGATTCTTGCCGAGGTCAGTTCGCGCCGGCGCGCGGAACTGCCGCAATTGAAGGAATTGGTGAGCGGCTACCGCGCGCTTGCTCGCGACGTGTCCCTGGCGCGGGCTGCGGCCCCCGATGCCAAACTGTCGGCGCGGCTGGAGGCGCTGCTCACGCAGGCGCGCGAGGTGATCCACCGCAGGCCGGGCAGTATGCGCGACGCCCTCGCCGATTTGTTTCGCGACGGCGCCTCGCGGGTGGCATTCGAATTGCGCGGCCGCATCGCCGCGGTCACCGCGCTCTTTCTTGCCAGTGCCGCTGCCGGCTGGTGGCTGGTGCACCGTTACCCGGAGCTGGCGGCGCTGTTCGCGTCCGAGCAGATGATAAACGGGGTGCAGCGCGGCGAACTGTGGACCGACGGATTGATCAACATCGTTCCGTCGGCGTTGCTGTCGCTGGGCATCATGACCAACAACATCGTGGTTTCGTTGTTCGCCTTTACGCTCGGCGCTTTGTACGGTCTGGGCACCCTGTATATCGTCGGCATGAACGGGCTGATGTTGGGCGGGGTGTTTGCGATGACGGCGCAGCACGGCCTGGCGGGCCGGCTTGCCGGGTTCGTGGTCGCGCACGGCGTGGTTGAAATCTCGGTGATCCTGGTTGCCGCGGCGGCCGGAGTCGAACTCGGAGAAGCTTTGGCGCGGCCGGGGAACCGCAGCCGCGCGGTGGCGTTTCGCGAGGCGGTGCGCCGCGCCGGCCAATTGCTGCCGGTGTGCGCGCTGTTCCTGATCGGAGCCGGGCTGATCGAAGGATACGTTTCGCCCGACCCGCAATTCACGATGTCGCAGCGCGTTGCCATCGGCGTGGCCTATTGGCTGCTCCTGTTACTGGTGCTCAGCGGCAGGTTGTGGCGACGGCCGCGGCGCGGCCGTTCAGACCTGACGCTGTAGACGCAGGGCTTCGTAGGAGCGCAGCACCGCGCGGTCGAGCTGCGCGGGCACGGCCGTGACCGTTTGCGCGCCGTTGCGGCGCAGCCGCAGCGTCATGCCCCGGACCGATAACAGCATTTCCGCGGCGGCAAACGCCTGGTAGGGATGGTGCCAGTGGCTGGATTGCCGGTGACGCAGCGCCAGCGTCTCCTCATCCAGCGTGCCGGCGATCAAGGGCAGATGCTTGGGCGCAAGCAACTGTACGGCGCGCAACAGCTGGGCAGGATCCTGGCTTTCGTCCACATCGGTGAGCAGCACTACCAGACTGCGTTGGTGCAGCAGTCTGCGCGCCAGCAGCGCCGCGGCAAGCGGGTTGGACTCGGACGCGACCGAGCGCGCCTGCTCGAGAATGCGGCGCACCCCGAGCAGGGCAGCGGCCCCGTTTGCTGGCGGTAGTGCCGCCAGAGGACGGTCGGCAAACACGATCGTTCCGACGTGATCGCCGTTAAGGATCGCCCTTTCCGTCAGCCTGGCGGCAACGTTCACGTAGTGGTGCAGCCGGCTCAATGTGCCAGCCTGAAGATTCGAGGTCCTGCCCGCGTCGAGCAGCACCAGCAGTTCCAGGCTGCGTTCTTCGCTATGCACGCGCACGGTATAGCGCTGGCTGCGCGCGGTCGCTTTCCAGTCGATCGCCCGCATCGGATCGCCGGACCGGTAGTCGCGCAACCCGAGCAGCTCGAAGCCGGCGCCGGCGCTGCGTTGCGCGCGCTCACCCTGAGGACGGGTGCCGGGTCCGCGCTCGGCGCCGCGCAACCGCGCCGGGACTACCTTCGTCCTTTGCGGGATATCGAATTTGCGGGACCACCAGGCCAGCCCGAACGCCCCGCGCATTCGGGTGTAAAGCGGCTGCCACTCGAGCGTGCCCAGTCTCTGCGCCGCGAAGGAGAATCCGTGCACAACGTGACCATGCGCCGGCAATGTATATGCAGCAACGGCGTCGCTGCCGCTAACGTCGTTTGTGAAAATCTGCTGCAGTTCGACCTGGCGTTGCCGTTTGCCATCGTTGGCGAGAACCAGTTCCCCGGCAGCCGGCTGGCCGAGTATGACGCGCTCCGGGAGCCGTGGCGAGATCCGGAGTCCGCGCCGGCGCGCGGCCACGCCTTCCAGCAACAGTCCGATCAGCAGGCTCGCTGCCGGCACTCGCCACAATTCCGGCCAGGGAGCGTCCTGCCATTGGCCGACAATTCCGAGCAGGGTCACCGCTGCGGCGACCACGTAGGCCAGTGCGGTCAGGTTCATCGCGGGGATACCGCCCGGAGCGACAGCGCGCGTACTCTCACTGGCGCGGTACCTTGGCGCTATCGAGGATGCTTTGTGCGACCTGTTGGTCGCTGATCCCTTCGAGTGCCGCGTCCGGGGTCAGCATCAGGCGATGCGGGAGTACAAAGCGGGCGATCGACTTGACGTCGTCGGGCGCGACAAACTCCGCGTCCCGCAACGCTGCTGCTATGCGGGCGCAACGCATCAGCGCAAGCGCACCGCGGGTGGACAGGCCGAGGTTGACCTGGGGGTGATTGCGGCTGGCCGCGGCGATGTCGGTGACGTAGCGGTAGATCGCCTCGGACACGTGCACTTTCGCGACCTGCGCGCGCGCCTGGGAAAGTGCGTCGCCGGCGAGCGGGGCAATTGGCGCGGTCGCGTTGAAGTGCCCGCCGCGCAGATCGTAAGTGCGCAGCACCTTTTGCTCCATTTCCGCCGCCGGATAGTCCACGTCCAGCCGCATCAGGAAGCGGTCGAGCTGCGATTCGGGAAGCGGGAAAGTGCCCTCGAAATCGCGCGGGTTCTGGGTGGCGATGACCAGGAAGTCCTGCGGCAGGCTGTAGGTCTTGCGGTCGATGGTGACCTGGAATTCCTCCATCGCCTGCAGCAGCGCCGACTGGGTCTTCGGCCCCGAGCGGTTGATCTCGTCGACCAGCACGACGTTGGCGAACAGCGGTCCGGGAACGAACTCGAACTTCTTTTCCTCGCGGCTGAAGATGTGGATGCCGGTGATGTCCGAGGGCATCAGGTCGGCGGTGCATTGCACGCGGTTGAACGTGCCTCCGAGCGCCGCCGCGAGCGATTTCGCCAGCAGCGTTTTGCCGATACCGGGCACGCCCTGCAGCAGCACGTGACCGCCGGCGATCAGCCCGATGGAAAGGCCGTGGATTTCCTGATCCATGCCGAACACCACGTTTTCCAGTTGCGCGCGCAGTTGCTGTTCCAGGCTGGAGGCAGGATTGCTCATTGCAGGTGATTCCTTATGTTGTTGATCAGGTTGTTCAGGCGTACCAGGTCGGGCGTGCGTCCCTGAGCCAGCCCGGAATGCACTGCCCGCAATTCGTCGATTTGCCTGCGCGGCACGCGCGGATAGCGGGCCAGCAGTTCCCAGTCCATGCCGTCTGCATCCGCTCGAACGCCACGCAACTCGGCGAAAAAGTGACGCAGCAGCCCCAGCGCAACCTCGTGGCCGGACAAACGCCGGGCGAACAGCCCGCCCACCGCGCGCACGAAGTCCACGGCACGCGGGCGCTCGGTTCGCTGTATCAGCGGTGCAATCCGGTTGCTGCGCCCCACCACGTATATCAGCCAGAAGCCGACAATGAACCACAGCGTGGCGTGCAGGCGCGCATCACCGAAGAAGGCGTCCGGGTCGTAGACTTCGGTCAGGCCCTGGTGCATGTCGTCGAAAATCACCCGGCCGTCCTGGCCCAGCGAACTGGCCACGATGTTGGCCAGCAGACGCGCGTTGTCGCCAGCGCCGAGCGCGGCGTTGCCGAACAGTTCGGCGTAGCCGCTTATCCAGCCGGTTCCCTCGCCAATACGCACCCGCCAGAACGCCGGAGACCCCGTCAAAGGATCATCGAGCAAAACCAGGGTAGTGCGGAAATTTTCCTTCGACGTGAGCGCCAGCGGGTACAGTGAATGC
The DNA here is from genome assembly GCA_031406075.1 of Betaproteobacteria bacterium. Taxonomy (GTDB): domain Bacteria; phylum Pseudomonadota; class Gammaproteobacteria; order Burkholderiales; family JACQAP01; genus JACQAP01. The sequence continues at coordinate 4,457 of JANOGP010000142.1, read as the reverse complement.
GAGCGCACCTGAACTTCGCGTACCCCATCCAATACCGGGTGCCAGCCGCGAAGAATCAAATCGCGCGGCTGAGGCCGCCCATCTTTGTCGAGTTCCAGTCGCGCCGGGGCTGCGTCACCGGACTGGTCCGTCTCATCGCCATCCTGGTCTGCGAATTCCAGACTGAACCCGAGCGCGGCCTGCAGGCCCGACGGTTGCCAGCGGCGACGCTCCAGCTGCGCGAAAGCCTCGATGCTGCCGTCGAGCACCAGCGCCGCGTTGCCACGCTCGACCCATTCTTTCAGCGCGTCGATTTCGAGTTGCCGTGCAGGTACGGTCTGCGGCAAAGTCAGGATCATGAGATTGCCGCGTTTCGGCAGCGCCGAGTCGGCCTCCAGCCGGTCGTAGCGGCCGCGAAGGCTATGGACGCGGGTGCCGCTCAACTCGATCCAGGATCGCAGACCCTGCAGCCCGCGCTCGCCGCGGTCGGCGGTAGTCGGCACGGATTCCGGCTCGGCGTCCGGTTGGCGCGGGCCGACCAGCAGCACGAATACCAGGTACGCCGCCGCCAGCGCACCGAGCAGGGTTACCAGGCGTTCTCTCATCGGGGTCTGGTGCCGGCAGAGGCGGCGCCGACGATGGCTTGTGCCGCCTGGTGCAGGGGCGCAAGCTGCGCAGCGACCACCGCACGGTTGCCGAACAATACGGCGTCGGCCGCCGACGCCAACTCGGCAAAGGGTGCGGCGTGCGCACGCGCCGCTGCACCGAGACGTGCCAGCAATTCCCCGTTGGTGAGGCTGCGGTCGTCGGGCAGGACGCCGCGCTCGATCAATTCCTGAAGCACAAGTCGCAGAAGTGCCGCCGGTTGCTGGCCGGGCGGAAGATTCGCCACGTCCTTCCAGGCCATTCTGGTTTCGTTGGCGCCGGCCGGCACGCGGCTGGTGCGTTGGGTGCGGCGTCGTCGCTGCAGCCACGACGAAAGGTTGTTGGCGCGCAACTCGTTGACCACGACTGCCAGCGCCAGCAGCAGAATCACGGCTACGCTGGCACGAAGGATGAGGTCTGCAAGCCACGCCGGTGGATTCAGCGACTTCAGAAATTCGGTCAGCCAGCGGTAATCCGAATCGCCGCTGGCGCGCAGTTTTTTCCCCAGCCAGTCTTTGAATCGTTGCCACCAGGAAACCGGTGGCGTGGATTCGACATGCAACGTGCGCGCCAACAGGCCCGGCAGTGCCGCAAAATCGAAACGCTCGACACTGGCGGGCGGGCTTCGATAGGAATCCAGCAGCGCGCGCAGATCGTGGAGCTGGTCTGGAGTGGTTTGCTGATCCAGGGGCAGGCTCAAAGAGCCCGACACCGGCAATTCTGCAATTGCCTGTGCGAGCCCCGGGCAAATATCTTCCAGGATCAGGCGCCGGTAGGAAGGCACAGGGTCGGCCGCCGCGTCGAGCTCGCTGAGGCACCGATCCAGGCGCGAGCCGACTTCGATCGCGCCGGCGTCGGCGGCAGCCCACGTGATCGGCGCCGCCAACGCGCCGGACAAAAGGCCGAGCAGGAGAATGTAGCGGTGTCTTGCCTTACGCAAGCCGCGCCGCAAGATCGTGCCCTTCCTTCCTCAATTTCAGATCGTAGTACTGCGCGATCATGATCGAGTAGATCAGGGGTGCGGTGATGCCGCCGATCGCGGCTTCGACCAGGTTTGTCGTGATCAACACGTCGCTCGAGGGTCTGCCTCCTGACATGACGATGCTGGCGCCGAAAAAAATTCCGAGGCCGAGGTAAAGAATCATCACGATGACTACCGGCACAGAAACGACGGCGAGCGTGCGCCACCAGTTGCCCCAGACCAGGCGGTGGCTGCGCTTGAGCGCGCCCAGCGCCGAATCGCCGTCAAGGACGATGGCGAAAAACCCGAACGACAGGCTCAGCGACAGAATGATCCCGGGAACGATCAGCAAGATCATGCCGCCGGCCATCGCCAGAAGGTAGAGGATGGCTGCGCCGATCAACGAGAGCACGCACCGGGCCCCGCGCGCCAGCGCCTGTCCGGCGCTTGCCTCGTGCACTTCGGCCACCGCGCCGAGGCGGTACACCACCGCGGCGATCAGGATCAGGTAAATGGGCAGAGCCACCAGGAAAAGGACTACAACGGTCGAGCCGGGTACCGGGCTTTCGGCCGTTTCGGGGCCGTTCATGAGGACGTTGGCGACGTTCGGAACAGCAAGCACCGCCGCCGCCGCCAGTGACAGAGGAAGAACGCCGGTAAATGCCTTGACGAACAACTTGAAGCCGCTGTCGAGCACCTTGCCTATGGACTGCGGTTCATTCGCGAGTGCCACCATGGTTGCCTCCTCACAAGTTGTAGAAATTACCAGAGAACGCCGAGAATACAGAGAGAAAAACCGAAAAACTAACCACCAAGGCACCAAGACACCAAGGAATGCAAATGGGAATCTGGAAACTTTGTCAGTTTTTCTTGGTGTCTTTGTGTCTTGGTGGTAAGAATCGGTTCCAGCATCGAGTTTTTCAACAGCTTGGTAAATGTTGTTGCGATGTTGTGCGCGGCCTGAACAGACCACTGCGGCCGCTCCTGCCGTAATGACGGATGCCGATTCCTGAAATGCGGCCGGTATTCGCCGGCTGCGCAGTCTCAGGATTTGTTCCGGTGCGGACAGTCGGGCTTGATGCAGTCGGCATACAACTGCAGCGAATGCTCGTGGATGGTAAAGCCGCGGTCCTTGGCGATCTTGACCTGGCGACGCTCGATTTCCGGATCGTAGAATTCCTCGACCTGTCCGCACTGGATGCAGACCAGGTGATCGTGGTGGCCGCCCTGGTTGAGTTCGAAAACCGCTTTCCCGGATTCGAAATGGTGGCGGATGAGGATGCCCGCCTGCTCGAACTGGGTGAGCACCCGGTAGATGGTTGCCAGACCGATCTCCATGCCCTCCTTCATCAGCATCTTGTAGACGTCCTCGGCGGTGAGATGGCGCACCTCACTGTTCTCGAACAGGTCGAGAATCTTCAGACGGGGAAGCGTGGCCTTCAGTCCGGTGTTCTTGAGGTCGCGAGGCGTGGTCATGACAGGACTGACAGGGAAGGATTGGTGAATTATCATAGCGGCTTTAAATCTACTTGGATACCGCGTCCGGCCGCTGTTGCCGCCGGATGTCGCTACACACTTCATGCGCCTATACCGGCTCCTGCCCGCCCTGCCCGCACTGCTCGCCGGTTGCATGCTGGCGCCCCACAAGATCGAGATCCAGCAGGGAAATTACGTGGATCAGGAAATGGTGGCGAAGCTCAAGCCAGACTTGACGCGCTCGCAAGTGCGCTTCATCCTCGGCACGCCACTGGTCACCGACGTATTCCATCCCAACCGCTGGGACTATGTGTATCTGACCGGCAGGGCGGGCGATGTGCGTCGGCAGCGCAAGATCACCGTGATTTTCGAAGGCGACAAGCTCAAGTACATCGATGGCGATGTTGTCGCCACCGAAAACCTCTCGCGCGCACCGACCGAGACCGCCAATCCCTGATCAGGGAACCGCGGGCCCTGAATCGAATCAGCAATTGCCGATGACACCTCAGAGAATCGCAATCGCGGGCAGTTCCGGACGCATGGGCCGCGCGCTCATCGAGGCATTGGCGCAGGCCGGCGACTTCCAGCTCAAGGCCGCACTGGAGCGTTCGGACAGCCCGTTTCTCGGAAAGGACGCGGGCGAGCTGGTGGGCTCGCCGTGCGGCGTGCAGATATCGGCCGATCTCGAGCGCTCGATTGCGGGCTGCGACGTGTTGGTGGATTTCACCCGTCCCGAAGCAACGCTCAAACATCTCGAGGTCTGCCGTGGCCGCGGCATCCGCATGGTGATCGGTACCACCGGATTCACGCCGGAACAGAAGAAGCTGATCAGCGCCGCTTCCCGGGACACCGCGATGGTGATGGCCCCCAACATGAGCGTCGGGGTGAATCTGACGTTCAGGCTGATCGAGCTGGCGGCGAAAGTCCTGAGCGAAGGTTACGACGTCGAAATCATCGAGGCGCATCATCGTCACAAGGTGGACGCGCCCTCGGGCACGGCGCTGCGCATGGGAGAGGTCGCTGCCCGGGCAATGGGACGCGACCTCGCCGAATGCGCGGTCTATGGCCGTGAAGGCGTAACCGGCGAGCGCAAGCCCGCCACCATAGGCTTCGCCACCGTTCGCGGCGGCGACATCGTCGGGGACCATACCGCGTTGTTCGCCGGCACCGGCGAGCGCGTCGAGATCACCCACAGGGCCGCAAGCCGTGCCACGTTTGCGCTCGGCGCGCTCAGGGCCGCTCGTTTCTTGGCCGCGAAGAAGACGGGACTGTTCGACATGCAGGATGTTCTCGGACTGAAGTAGCCGTAGCAGCGGCGCGTTGAACCGCGCGGTCGCCGCGACCGGCGACGCCTGGCTCAGCATCGGGACTAACGGCAAGCCGGATGGCTCCCTGG
>JANOGP010000136.1:0-2170 GCA_031406075.1 Betaproteobacteria bacterium | reverse complement strand
GACGCCTGCGGCCTCGGTCGGCGTCGCCCAGCCACCGAAGATCGACCCGAGCACCATCGCGATAAGAAATGTCGGCGGAAGGAAACTCCTGAAGATCATTTGCGAGAACTCGGCACGGTTCTTCGGGCCAATATGGTCAGGCAGCGGCGGCGCCAGGTGCGGTTTGAGGAAACTCAGCCCCGCGATGTAGATCAGATACAAAAGCGACAGCAGAAGACCGGGAATCACCGCGGCTGCGAATAGCGCGCCCACCGACACCGACAGCAGATCGCCCATGATCACCAGCATGATCGACGGCGGTATCAAGATGCCGAGCGTGCCGGCCGAGGCGATGGTGCCGACCGCCAATTCCTTGTTGTAGCCGCGCTCCATCATCGTCGGCAGCGCGATCAGGGTCAGCATGACCACCGAGGCGCCAACGATGCCGGTGGTCGCCGCCATGATGGTGCCCATCAAAGTGACCGACATCGCCAGTCCGCCGGGTACACGGCGTAGCAACACCTGCAGGCAATGCAGCAGATCGTTGGCGACGCCGCTGCGCTCCAGAATGGTGCCCATGAATATAAACATCGGCACCGCGACCAGAATCGGGTTGGACGCCGCCGATCCCCAGATTCGCGGCAGCAGGTTGAAGAACTGCACCGGCTGGAACACGTCCAGCAAAATGCCCAGGCCGCCGAACAGGATGGCGATGCCGCCGAGCACGAACGCCACCGGAAAGCCGCAGAACAGCGCAGCCGCCAGCACGAAGAACAGAATCAGCGACAGATGATGCGCAAGCCAATCCATGTGGAATCCTTCAGTCGCGATTCGCGCTCGCGCAGGCGCATGCCGTGCGCAGGAGCCGCCGCTCGGACGTGTACAAGATGGTCAAGGATGAATCAGACTGACGCCGGGAACAGGCCGCGGGCCTTCGGTTGCGGCGCTTTCTGGCAGCGCAGCAAGCCCCGCCGTTGCGGCGGACTCATTACGGTACAGCGGCCCCAAGGTCTCCTCCCGCAGGGAATGCTGGTGTTTCGGCCAACCGGTGCGGGCGATGCTTTGTGAGTGAGTTCAGATCGCCCGACGGTATGGCGGCAGAGTATACGTGAGCCGCAGGAAAAAACAGCGAAAAGATAATGTCTGGGAACGGCCCGATTTGGGCGCGGAAGGAAGGCGCACGAACATGATGGCGATGCCGCCAGGCACGAACGTCACCGGAAAACCGCAGAACAGCGACGCGGCGAGGACGAAAAACAGAATCAGGATACAGGTGATGTGTCAGCCACGCCATTTCGCGCCCCTCAGTCCGCGATCTGGAAAGCCGCGTACGAACTCGCCTTGCGCAGACGCTCCGGCCCGTACAGGAAGACAATGATGCGCAGCATTACCGACACCACGCCGGTAAGCAGCATGATCAGCCCGATCGAGATGAACCCTTTCGGAATCCAGCGCCACGGCAGACCGTTCGCCGACGCCGAACCTTCGTTATCCACCCAGGAGATCCAGGTGAAATCGAGGCTGAAATAGATCGCCAGCAGGCAGTAAGGCAATGCGAACAGCACACAGCCGGCCAGCTCGCTCCATGCCTGTTTGCGCGGATTCAGGCTGGAGACCAGGATGTCGATGCGGACATGCGAGTTCTTGACGTAACCAACGCCGAGCCAGAAGCAGAACAGTGCGGTGTGCAGATGCCATTCGAGTTCCTGCAAGCGGGTTGAACCCATTCCCGGCAGCTGGAATCCGAACTTTCTGGACAGCACGTCGAATACGATGACCGCGGTGGTCACGAGAAAGAGCCACCCCACCGTCATCGCGACCCGCTCCAGCACCGCATTGATGGCGTCGCTCACCTTCAACAGCCTATCCATCGTTCGTCTCCCCTAGAAGGCGCAAAACTGCGGCCCGCCCCATCGGGGGGCGGGCCGTAACGCATTGAGTCACACCCGGCTTGCCTGCCAATTACCGCAGATACCCGTAATCGCGCCAGAGGGTGTAATTCGCGCGGAACTCCGAATACGAGGCGTAGACTTTCTTGAAGTTGGGATTGCTGGCCTGCTCGTCGGCGACGACTTCATTCCACGCCTTCGTAAGCCTTGAGTATCTCCGGCGACCAGCGCATCAGCTTCACGCCATGATCGTCACGCATATTCTTCATCGCCTTCCATTGCGTGGCTTCGCCTTCGGCCAC
>JANOGP010000114.1:0-9302 GCA_031406075.1 Betaproteobacteria bacterium | reverse complement strand
CCCGAAGCGGTGCTCAAGGTGTTCCTCACCGCGTCCGCCGGGGAGCGCGCGCTGCGTCGCTATAAACAGTTGATAGACAAAGGTTTCGATGCTAACCTAGCCACCCTTTTGCAGGAAATCAGCCAACGCGACGCCCGCGATCGCGCGCGCAGCTTGGCACCTCTGCAGAAGAGCGTAGATGCGCAAGTTCTTGACACCACTGGACTTTCGATAGAAGCGACAGTCGCCCAGGTAATTCAGTGGTTCGAATCTGTGCAGCGTCGGGCCCCGTCCCGCTGAATCAGACCCGCAACCTGCCGGTAGCTGTACGCCCCGGGAGGGTCTTTTTCCCGCGGTTGACGGGTTTATTAACTAACCCCGTTTCATGCAACGGATTTTTTCGAGTCCAACCCTCTTTTTATGACAACCGAAACCCAAACCCCTGACGCCGCCATCTCCGAGAATAACTTTGCCGCGATGTTCGAAGAAAGTCTGTCGCGAAAGGAGATGCGTGCAGGTGAAGTCATCACTGCCGAAGTGGTGCGTGTAGATCCCAATTTCGTCGTGGTGAACGCCGGCCTGAAGTCGGAGAGCTTCATTTCTGCGGACGAATTCAAGAACGACCGAGGCGAACTCGAGGTCAAGCCCGGCGACTACGTGACTGTCGCGATCGAAGCGATCGAGGATGGCTACGGGGAAACCCGCCTGTCCCGGGAGAAGGCCAAGCGCCTGGCCGCCTGGCACGAGCTGGAAAAGGCGATGGAACAGGGCACCCTGGTGCAGGGCCTGGTCAATGGCAAGGTCAAGGGCGGGCTCACAGTCATGGTGAACGGCATTCGCGCCTTCCTTCCCGGATCGCTGGTGGACATTCGCCCGGTAAAAGACACCAACCCCTACGAAGGCAAGAATCTGGAATTCAAGGTCATCAAACTCGACCGCAAGCGCAACAACGTGGTGGTATCACGCCGCGCCGTGCTGGAAGCCAGCCAGGGCGCGGAACGTGAAGCGCTGCTCGCCAGCCTGCAGGAAGGCGCCACGGTCAAGGGTATCGTCAAGAACATCACGGATTACGGCGCGTTCGTCGACCTGGGGGGCATCGACGGCCTGCTGCACATCACCGACCTGGCCTGGCGCCGCGTCAAGCATCCCTCCGAGGTTCTCAACGTGGGTGATGAAGTCACAGCCAAGATCCTCAAGTTCGATCAGGAAAAGAATCGTGTTTCCCTGGGACTGAAACAGCTCGGCGAAGATCCTTGGGTCGGCCTGTCACGCCGCTATCCCCCCGGCACCCGCCTGTTCGGCAAGGTTTCCAACCTCACCGACTACGGTGCGTTCGTCGAGATCGAGCAGGGTATCGAAGGGCTGGTGCACGTGTCCGAGATGGACTGGACCAACAAGAACGTTCATCCCTCGCGCGTGGTGCAGCTCGGCGACGAGGTCGAGGTGATGATTCTCGAGATCGACGAGGACCGTCGTCGCATTTCGCTGGGCATGAAGCAATGCAAGCCCAATCCCTGGGAAGAGTTTTCCGCCAATTACAAGAAAAGCGACAAGGTCCGCGGCCAGATCAAGTCCATCACGGACTTCGGCATCTTCATCGGCCTGCCGGGCGGCATCGACGGCCTGGTGCACCTGTCCGATCTGTCCTGGAGCGTTCCCGGCGAGGAGGCGGTGCGCAATTACAAGAAGGGCGATGAAGTCGAGGCGATGGTCATTTCCATCGACGTCGAGCGTGAACGCATTTCTCTGGGTATCAAGCAGCTCGAGGGCGACCCGTTCACCAATTTCGTAGCTATGCACGACAAGGGCGTGACTGTGGATGGCGTGGTCAAGACCATCGATCCGAAGGGCGCGGTCATTCAGCTCGACACCGACGTGGAGGGCTACCTGCGCGCCTCCGAAATTGCGCGCGACCGCGTCGAGGACATTCGCACGCACCTGAAGGAAGGCGACAAGGTGAATGCGATGATTATCAACATCGACCGCAAGAACCGCAACATCAATCTCTCGATCAAGGCCAAGGACGCGGCCGACGAGTCCGAGGCGATGCAGAAACATGCCGCCGAGAGCGGGTCGAATGCGGGCACGACCAACCTCGGGGCTTTGCTCAAGGCCAAGCTGGATAACAAGAACTCTGCGCAATAATAGGACGCGCCATGACCAAGTCGGAGCTGATTGCCAAGCTGGCGGCGCACTTTCCCCAGTTGGTCGCGAGCGACGCCGAGCTTGCGGTAAAAATGATCCTGGATGCCATGGCAAAAAGCCTGGCGCAGGGCCATCGCATCGAAATTCGCGGATTCGGGAGTTTCGGATTGAATTACCGTCCACCTCGAGTGGGCCGCAATCCGAAATCCGGCGACAAGGTTCACGTGCCGGCCAAGTACGTGCCGCATTTCAAGGCGGGCAAGGAACTTCGCGAGCGCGTGGATTTCAAGAGCCAGTAGGCGGCGTCGTGTTCGACCGGCGCCACAACGCAAGCGGCATCGTCGCAGGAACGTGCCGCTTTTTTTCGTCTGATATTCGTCTCTTGATTTCGCGGGGGAACTGATGCGCTACATCTCCTGGGCTTTGCGAATCCTTCTGTTCCTGCTGCTACTGGGGTTCGCGCTGAAGAATACCGATCCGGTGGTCTTGCATTTCTTTCTCGGCAGCCAGTGGGAAGCGCCGCTGGCCGTGGTGGTGCTGGTATTTTTCGGCGTCGGCGCGGCGGCAGGCGTGGTCGCCTGTCTTTCTTTTGTGTACAGGCAGCGTCGCGAAATTCTCCAGTTGCGCAAAGAGGTGCGTGCGAAGCCGGCTGTGCCGGAGGACGCGCGTTAGCCGGATGCCTGCCCCAGTTTCATGCAGACCCTGTGTAATTTGCGATTTTTTATGCTTCGCCAGCGCTTGTGCGCCCGTGCGACGCGCGAACACAACCTGCGGGCTCGCGCGGCCAGGCCCAGGTTTGACATGACGTAACTCATGGAATTTGAACTCTGGTGGTTGCTCGGATTTCCGCTGTTCTTCGCGCTCGGCTGGCTGGCGGCGCGGGTGGACATCAAACAGTTGTTGTCGGAGTCGCGCGCGCTCCCGCTGTCCTACTTCAAGGGTCTGAACTTTCTACTCAACGAGCAGCCCGACAAGGCGATCGAAGCCTTTATCGAGGTCGTGAAGGTCGATCCGCAGACCATCGAGCTGCATTTTGCGCTGGGGAGCCTTTTCCGGCGACGCGGCGAAGTCGAACGGGCTATCCGCATGCATGAGAACCTGCTTGGCAGGCCCGATCTGGCGCCGGAACAGAAGCTCACGGCGCTGTACGAACTGGCGCAGGACTATCTGAAGGCCGGATTGCTTGACCGCGCCGAGGAGTTTTTCGGCAAGCTTCAGGGCACGCAGTACGAACAACAGGGGCTGAAGTTTCTGCTGGAGATATTCGAGCAGGAGAAGGACTGGAAGAAGGCGATCGAGGCCTCGCGCAGGATGGATGCGGTCGTCGGCCAGTCGAGTGCCGTGGATATCGCCAATTTCTACTGTGAGCTCGCGGTCGGAGAGATGACCCATTCACGATGGGAGGCGGCGCGCGACTATCTGCGGGAGGCGCTCAACGTCAACCGCAAGTGTGCCCGGGCCAACATCCTGTCTGGCGACATCGAGCTGGCCCAGCAAAACAGCGAGCAGGCGGTCGAGGCCTGGAAGCGCATCGAGGGGCAGAATCCCGCGTTCCTCTCGCTGATTGCCGACAAGCTGCTGCTTGCCTATCGCAACCTCGGACGGGAGGATGAAGGGCTGAAGTTGCTGCGCGGCTATCTCAGCAGCTACCCTTCGCTCGACCTGCTCAACGCCATCTTTCAGGGCGAGCTCGCGCAGCGGGGCGCCGATTCCGCGTACCGCCTGGTGCGTGATGAACTGGCGCGCAATCCCACGCTGCTGGGACTGGACAAACTGCTTGAGGCCCAGCTTCTGGAGGTACCCGCCGAGCGCCGCCAGGATCTCCAGCTGATCAAGAACCTGGTGCACCAACACACCAGGAGCCTGGCGCTTTACCGCTGCGACAATTGCGGGTTCAAGGCGCGCCAGTTTTATTGGCACTGCCCGGCCTGCAATGGTTGGGAGACTTATTCCCCCAGGCGCACCGAAGAGCGGGAGTTGGCGTCTTGACTGCTGGTGCCCGGGTCATCGTCGCGCTCGACTACGCGGACGCGAGATCGGCAGCGGCTTTGGTGGATCGCCTCGAGCCATCGGCCTGCCGGCTGAAGGTCGGCAAGGAGCTGTTCACCGCGACAGGACCGGAATTTGTCGCGATGCTTGCGAAACGCGGGTTCGATATCTTTCTCGATCTGAAATTTCACGACATTCCGAACACTGTGGCGCAGGCTTGCAAGGCGGCCGCCGGTCTGGGCGTGTGGATGCTGAATGTGCACGCGCTGGGCGGGCGGGCGATGATGCAGGCGGCGCGCGAGGCGGTCGGGACCGCATCCGGCCGCCCCCGATTGGTTGCCGTGACCGTTCTGACCAGCATGGCGGAGAAGGATTTGCATGAGGTGGGGATCGATTCAACTCCGCGCGACGCTGTGTTGCGACTTGCCGCGCTGGCAAATCAGTGCGCCCTGGACGGCGTCGTGTGTGCGGCACACGAAGCCGGCACGATTCGGGAGCAGATGGGCGAGGCATTCCTGCGCGTTACGCCGGGCATCCGCCTTCCCGAAGACCCGGCCGACGACCAGAAGCGTGTCATGACGCCGCGCCGGGCGATTGAATCCGGTTCCAGCTATCTGGTCATCGGCCGGCCTGTCACTCGTGCGGCGCAACCGCTTGAAGTGCTCGCGCGCATAAACTCGGAATTGGCCTTGCTGGAGAACACCAAGTGAAGATCACCATCATCGGCAGCGGATACGTCGGGCTGGTATCGGGCGCCTGTTTTGCCGATCTTGGCAACGATGTAGTCTGTCTTGATCTCGACGGGCAGAAAGTCGCGACGCTCAAGGCGGGCGGCGTACCGATATTCGAGCCGGGACTGGAGCAATTGATCAAACACAATGCCGTGGCCGGCCGATTGCGCTTCACCACCGATGTAAAGGAAAGCGTGGCGCACGGCACCCTGCAATTCATTGCCGTGGGCACGCCGGCCGATCGGGACGGCTCGGCGGATCTGCGCCACGTTCTCGACGCCGCCCGCAGCATCGGCCGGTACATGGATGGCTACCGCGTGGTGGTGAACAAGTCCACGGTGCCGGTGGGTACCGTGGAACGGGTTCGTGCCGTGATCGAAGAGGAATTGAATACCCGCGGCGTGACTCTGCCCGTCAGCGTGGTTTCCAATCCGGAATTTCTCAAGGAAGGGGCGGCTGTCAGCGATTTCATGCGCCCGGACCGCATTGTTGTCGGCAGCAGTGACGAGCGCGCCACGCAGATCATGCGCCAGTTGTACGCGCCGATCCTGCGTAATCATGACCGCCTTCTGGTCATGGACCCGAGGTCGGCGGAACTGACCAAGTACGCCGCCAATGCAATGCTCGCCACCCGCATTTCCTTCATGAACGAACTGGCCAATCTTGCGGAGAAACTCGGTGCAAACATCGAGGCGGTGCGCCATGGAATCGGCTCCGACCAGCGTATCGGCTATCACTTCCTGTATGCCGGAGTGGGCTACGGCGGGTCGTGCTTCCCCAAGGACATCCAGGCCCTGCAACACACGGCCGGCGAGTACGGCATGCAAATGACCATTGTGGACGCGGTTGAAAAGGTGAACCGCACGCAAAAACAGCGCATTCTTGAGAAGGTGAGATTGCGTTTTGGCGAACATCTCGACGGCCGCAGGTTCGCCGTGTGGGGTCTGTCGTTCAAGCCGAACACCGATGATATGCGCGAGGCGCCAAGTCGTGTGGTGATCAATGGCCTGCTCGCGCGCGGCGCGAGCGTGAGCGTCTATGATCCGGTCGCGATGAAGGAGGCAAAGCAGGTCTTCGCGAATGAACCGGCGGTGCATTTCGCCCCGTCTACCACGGCGGCGCTGGATGGCGCGGACGCACTGATCATCGTGACCGAATGGAAAGAATTCCGCAGCCCCGATTTCGACGACATGAGGCGACGCCTCAAGGAGCCGATCGTGTTCGACGGGCGCAATCTGTACGATCAGGCCTTGATGCGGAAAGCGGGATTCGAGTATTTCTCCGTGGGCAGACCATAAACGAGGGGCCAGAGGCGTGAGGCGAGAGGCGTTAGCAAAGGCGCGTGTCTTGGTGGTTGGAGATGTGATGCTCGACCGCTACTGGTTCGGCGACGTGAGCCGGATCTCGCCGGAGGCGCCGGTGCCGGTGGTGAAAGTGGGGCGCACCGAGGAGCGCCTCGGCGGAGCGGCCAACGTTGCGCGCAACATCGTTGCGGCCGGCGCGCAAGCTTCGCTGCTGTCGGTAGTCGGGCAGGACGAAGCCGGCGATTGCATCCAGCGCCTGCTCGAGTCTGAGGGCATCACCGCCCAGATGCATCGCGATCCCGGGCTCGCTACCACCATAAAGTTACGCGTGATCGGCCGCCAGCAGCAACTGCTTCGCATCGATTTTGAAACCGAGCCGGGACATGAAGTGCTGATGTCCAAGCTTGCCGACTTCGAGTCGCGGCTGCCAAAGGCGGACGTAGTGATCCTGTCCGACTACGGCAAGGGCGGGCTCAGGCACATCGAGAAGATGATCGAGCTGGCTCGGGCTTCCGGCAGGCCGGTGCTGGTCGATCCGAAAGGGGACGATTACGGCCGCTATCGCGGCGCGACGCTGGTCACGCCTAACCGTGCAGAGTTCCGGGAAGTGGTGGGGCGCTGGAAAGGCGAAGACGATCTCACCGAAAGGGCGCAAAAAATGCGCAGCGACCTGGAGCTGGATGCGCTGTTGATCACTCGCAGCGAGGAGGGCATGACCCTTTATCGCGACCAGCAGCGGCTGCATGTGCCTACGGTGGCGCGCGAAGTGTACGATGTCAGCGGTGCCGGAGACACCGTGATTGCCGTTCTCGGCGTAATGCTCGCGGCAGGCGCCGGATTTGCTGAGGCAGTGCAGTTCGCCAACAAGGCGGCCGGTATTGTCGTGGGCAAGCTCGGGACTGCGGTGGTTCACCCAGAAGAATTATTTTCCTGATCGAACGAGAACATGACCTTCGTCGTCACGGATACAGCGGGTTTCAGCTCCAGCATTACGCGCCTTCGCGCGTTGGCGTCCACTGAATCCGGTGAGGAAACCTAGCCCATGTATATCGTGGTTACGGGGGCTGCCGGTTTCATCGGTTCCAACATCGTCAAGGCGCTGAACGCGCGCGGCGAGTCCGGCATTCTCGCGGTGGACAATCTCACCCGCGCCGACAAGTTCCGCAACCTGGTGGATTGCGAGATCGCCGATTACCTGGACAAGGAGCACTTCCGCGCGGCGCTCGATGCCGGTTCCTTCGATGGCGAGATTGCGGCGATCCTTCACCAGGGCGCCTGTTCGGACACGATGCAGACCGATGGGCGCTACATGATGGAGAACAACTACCGTTACTCCGCGGAACTGCTGGCGTACTGTCAGACTGAGTCGGTGCCGCTGATTTATGCATCCTCGGCGTCGGTTTACGGATCGGGGCCGGTTTTCAAGGAGGACAGGCAGAACGAGAAACCGCTGAACGTCTACGGTTACTCGAAGTTCCTGTTCGATCAGCTGGTGCGCCGGCGCTGGGAGGACAATACGGCGCAGGTGGTGGGGCTGCGTTACTTCAATGTTTATGGTCCCCGGGAAGCGCACAAAGAGCGCATGGCCTCGGTGGCTTTCCACTGCTTCAACCAGTTCCTGGAGACCGGAAAGGTGAAACTGTTCGAAGGCGGCGGCGGGTACGCCGCGGGCGAGCAGCGGCGAGATTTCATCTCGGTCGAGGACGTGGTGAAGGTAAACCTGTATTTCCTCGATAAACCTAAAATGAGCGGCATTTTCAACTGCGGCACCGGCGCATCGCAGACCTTCAATGATATCGCGGTCGCAACCATCAATGCGTTGCGGCGCGCCGAAGGCAAGAACCCGCTCCGTCTTGCGGAACTGGGATCGCAGGGATTGATCGAGTATGTTTCCTTTCCCGCGGGCCTCAAGGAAAAATACCAAAGCTACACCCAGGCCGACCTCGAGCAGTTGCGAGGGTCCGGATACGCCGCGCCGTTCTTCGACGTCGAAACCGGCGTCACGCGCTACGTCGAGTGGTTGCTCGACACGGCAGGCTAGAAGTTTCGGCAGCCGTACGCAGGGAGTTCTCCGCTTCCCGGTCTGCGCGAGTATCATAATTCCATGGATCGCAATCCCGTATGTGCCTATCAAACCCTCGATGATTTCGTGGGCAATACGCCACTGGTGCGCCTGAAGCGCATTCCCGGCAAGACCAGTAACGTCATCCTCGCCAAACTCGAAGGCAACAACCCGGCCGGCTCGGTGAAGGATCGTCCTGCGTTATCGATGATCCGGCGCGCGGAGGAACGCGGGCAGATCAAACCGGGCGACACGCTGATCGAGCCGACCAGTGGCAATACCGGCATCGCACTGGCGATGGTGGCGGCGATGCGTGGTTATCGAATGGTGCTGGTCATGCCCGAACATCTGTCGGTGGAGCGCAGGCAAACCATGGCGGCGTTCGGCGCCAGATTCGTGCTTACCCCGAAGGAAGGTGGGATGGAAACGGCACGCGACATTGCGGAACAGATGCAGACGCGTGGCGAAGGCCTGATCCTGGACCAGTTCGCCAATCCCGACAATCCGCTTTCGCATTACGAAGGCACCGGCCCGGAGATCTGGCGCGACACCAGCGCCCAGATCACACACTTCGTCAGCAGCATGGGCACTACCGGCACGATCATGGGCTGCTCGCGTTTCTTCAAGGAAAAGAATGCGGCGATCCAGATCGTCGGCTGTCAGCCAACCGAAGGTTCCCAGATTCCGGGCATTCGCAAATGGCCGGAGGCCTACCTTCCGAAAATTTATGATCGCAGGCGGGTGGACCGGGTTATCGAAGTCAGTCAGGCCGACTCCGAGGCGATGACGCGCCGGCTGGCGAAGGAGGAGGGGATTTTCGCCGGCATTTCCTCCGGCGGTGCGTTGTGGGCGGCGTTGCAGGTGTCGCGTGAAGTGGAGAACGCCACCATCGTGACGATCGTCTGCGACCGCGGCGACCGTTATCTCTCGACCGGTGTTTTCCCCGCCGAATAGAACAACAAACTTCTCACCGCAAAGTTTCTTTTCAATACCCCCTTGAGGGGTGCGCAAAGACCGCGAAGAAAAGCAAGAATCGCGTAGGAAAAAATGACATTACATCGACCCGAATCCCGAGCGGGGGTCCATGCTCGA
>JANOGP010000086.1:0-3477 GCA_031406075.1 Betaproteobacteria bacterium | reverse complement strand
CAAGCCTTTTTTGGAAAGCTTGCAATGGATACAAATACCAACAAAGCCAAGGCTGGCTTGCGAAGTAGCGCGCATTGCGTACCCGAATACCCGTTTCCTCATGGATCTCGCGTTCCAAACACTGTTCCAGCGTTTCTCCTGGCTCCACGAACCCCGCCAGGGCGCTGTACATGCCCTCCGGAAACCGCGGCGAGCGCGCCAAGAGCAGCGATCTTTCCCGCCGCACCAATCCCATCACCGCGGGTGCCAGCCGCGGGTACACCACCAACCTGCACCGCGGGCATTCCCGCGAGCGCTCGCCCGTCCGTGCTGCCGTTACTTCTCCGCACGCGCCGCAGTGCTGATGTGTGCGGTCCCACTCCACAATCTGCACCGCCCGGCCCGCAAGCGCGAACTGAGCGTCGTCGAGCGCGCCAAATAAGCCGCGCAGCCCCTGCCAACTCCATCCTTGCGGCGGCTGAGCCTCCGCCGCCGCCTCGGCCGAATAACAGTGTTCGGCTCCGAGTACCCCAAGATATTGTGTACGCAGCAGCATCATACCCAATTCCTTGGGGTTATTGCAATGGGGAATTGCGGCCGGAGCGGGGAGCGCCGCGACCAGAAGCTCGCCGCCGCGGAACACGAACCAGAGCGAACGCTCGGGGGGTTCCTTGGGAGGATGGACTGCCGACGCGTAAGCGCTCGGCCACTGAAACGGCATGCTCATGGCGCTCCCCCGGGAACGCCGCGCTGCGGGCCCTACGCCCGGCGCAGCCGCCGGAACAGGCTGGAAGTGTCCCAGCGCCCGCCTCCCATCTTCGACAGTTCGTCGTAGTAGCCTGCCACGAGCTGGGTTGCGGGAAGCTGGGCGCCGTTCTCCCGGGCGGTTTCGGCGCAGATGCGCAGGTCCTTTCTCATCCAGTCCACCGCGAAGCCGAAGTCGAACTTGTCATCCACCATGGTCTTGCCGCGGTTTTCCATCTGCCAGGATTGCGCCGCGCCCTTTGAGATCACGTCGAGCACGAGCTTTGCGTCCAGGCCCGCCTTGAGGGCGAAGTTGAGGCCCTCGGAAAGCCCTTGGACGAGTCCGGCAATGCAGATCTGGTTCACCATCTTGGTGAGCTGGCCTGATCCTGAACCCCCCAACAGCGTGACCGCCTTGGCGAAATGGGAGATCACGGGCTTCGCCCGCTCGAACGCCGCGGCATCCCCGCCCACCATCACGGTGAGCTGCCCGTTCTCCGCGCCCGCCTGGCCCCCCGACACCGGCGCATCGAGGAACTCGAACCCACGGTTCTTGGCTTCGGCGGCAAGCTCTCGCGCCACTTTCGCCGAAGCGGTCGTGTGGTCCACAAAGATCGCGCCCTTGGCCATCTTCTGAAAGGCGCCGCTCGCACCCAAAGTGACCTCGCGCAGGTCGGGATCGTCGCCGACGCAGGAAAATACGATGCTCGCGCCTTCGGCGGCCTTCGCCGGAGTTTCCACATGGCGTCCGCCATGCTTGGAAACCCAGGCTTCCGCCTTGGCGCGAGAGCGGTTGTATACGGTGACGTCGTGACCGCCACGAGTGACGAGGTGTCCGGCCATGGGAAAGCCCATGACCCCGAGGCCGATGAACGCGAGTTTGCTCACTGATTTCCTCCAGTTCGTATCTAGTCTCGCCAAGCAAGCGAGATTCACCGATAATTATAGAGTCTTAGTCCAATCCTTCCGACCCTATCCCTACATGAGCAAAGACCTGACCAACGCGATTCGCGCGTTGGCCATGGATGCGGTGCAGGCGGCGAACTCGGGTCACCCCGGCATGCCGATGGGCATGGCCGAAATCGCGCTGGCGCTGTGGGGAAAGCATCTGCGCCATAACCCGGCCAACCCGAAGTGGGCCAACCGCGATCGCTTCGTGCTCTCGAACGGCCATGGATCGATGCTGCTCTACGCGCTGCTGCATCTTACCGGGTACGACCTGCCGATGGACGAGCTGCGGCGTTTTCGCCAGTTGCACTCCAAGACTCCCGGCCATCCGGAATACGGACTTGCTCCGGGCGTGGAGACCACGACGGGCCCCCTGGGGCAGGGGTTGGCGAACGCGGTCGGCATGGCACTCGCGGAACGCATCCTTGCCGCAGAGTTCAACCGCCCGGGCTTCGATATTGTCGATCACCATACTTACGTCTCGGTCGGCGACGGGTGCCTGATGGAGGGCATCTCGCACGAAGCCTGCTCGCTCGCGGGTACCCTCGCTTTGGGCAAGCTGATCGTTCTCTACGACGACAACAAGATCTCCATCGACGGCGAAGTCAAGGACTGGTTCCGCGACGACACGCCGAAGCGTTTCGAGGCCTACGGCTGGCACGTCATCCCGAATATCGACGGTCACGACGTCGAGCGGGTCTATCGCGCGATTCACGCCGCCAAGGCGATCGCGGACAGACCCAGCCTCATCTGCTGCAAGACGGTGATCGGCAAGGGTTCGCCCAGGCGCGCCGGCACGGCCAAGGCGCACGGAGAGGCGCTTGGGGCGGAGGAGGTCGCGGCGACGCGCGAGGCGATCGGCTGGCGCTACCCGCCGTTCGAGGTGCCTAGTCACGTTTACGACGGCTGGGATGCGAGGAAACGCGGCGCAGCGCTCGAGCGGGCGTGGAATGACAAGTTCGCCGCCTACGAGAAGGCGCAGCCGGAACTTGCGCGCGAATTCCGCCGCCGCTCGGCGGGTGAGTTGCCAGGCGATTGGAGGGATCGTTGCGCAGCGCTTCTCGACAAAGTCAGCGCCAAGGCGGAAGCCGTCGCCACACGCAAGGCCTCGCAAAACGCGCTCGAAGGCCTTGCGCCGGCGTTGCCGGAACTGGTTGGCGGATCGGCCGATCTCACCGGGTCCAACCTTACCCTGTGGTCGGGCTCAAAACCGGTCGGACGCGAAGGAGGCGGCAACACCATTTACTTTGGCGTGCGCGAGTTCGGCATGAGCGCGATGCTGAACGGCCTCGCGCTGCACGGCGGCTTAATCCCCTACGGCGGCACGTTCCTCACTTTCTCGGACTACTCGCGTAATGCGCTGCGCATGGCGGCGCTGATGAGAATCCGCTCGATCTTCGTCTTCACGCACGACTCGATCGGCTTGGGCGAGGACGGGCCCACGCACCAGTCGGTGGAGCACGCGGCCGCGCTCCGGCTGATTCCCGGCATGGACGTGTGGCGTCCGTGCGACTCGGTCGAATCGGCTGCCGCGTGGATCGCGGCGATTGAACGAGCCGACGGACCGACGGCGCTCCTGTTCACGCGTCAGAACGTGCCGTTTCAAAAACGCGATGCGCATACGATCGCCGCGATCGCGCGTGGCGGCTACGTTCTTTCCGACGCCCAGGAGCCGAAGGCGGTGATCGTGGCTACCGGATCGGAGGTGCAGCTGGCGATCGGAGCGAAGCAAGAGCTCGGCAAGGAAGGCATCCCGGTGCGCGTCGTATCCATGCCCTGTACGGCGGTCTTCGACCGCCAACTTCC
>JANOGP010000079.1:0-11101 GCA_031406075.1 Betaproteobacteria bacterium | reverse complement strand
TCGGGGCTGGAGGGGCGCCTGGCTTGGACTTATCTGCCAAGGTCCTGGACGCGGCGACCAGGTATTTCTCGAGCAACATCGGCGGGAGCGTGAGGACGTCTCCGATGTTGTCGAAGCCGTGGCCGGCGTCATCGGGCGGGAACGCTTTGTTCGTGTCAAAGTCCACCCCCAACAAGTCGCGCGCAATCAGTGCTGCCGATGCCTCGGCGTAGTAGCGATCGAGCCAGGCCAGCGCGGTGTTGCGCTGGATCGAGGCGACTGCAGCGGTCTTCTCCACGAGGAACTTTTCGGCCTCGCGTTCGAATCGCTGGGCGCGCAATTTGCGTTTTTCGGAACGCGTGAACTCCTGCATGACGCCGATGCGGCGCATCGTCATGAAGTCGCTTGTGAGACTGAATTGGTCGGGGCCATCGGCCGGCAGGTTGTCGATCCCGAGTTTGAGCACGGGGTCGGGCAACTGTCCTGCGGCCACCGCCATTTCGCGGGAGGCCATGGTGGCGGAGTTGTACGCCGATACCTGGCGCGAACGGTCGACCGCGCGGCGTTGCGCCTCGTCAAGCGTCAGCGGCGACTCGGCGCCGAAAACAGGGTCCGGGAACGCGAGTGCGCCTGCCAGAATGGCCACGACGAGCGTGCAGGAAAACAAGCGGACCGAACTGATGCACGCGAATCTGCTGCTTTCGGCAACAAATGCCGCTACCGGGAAAATCAAGGATTCCATGATGCCTCCGCAAAGAAAACACGAACTGCCGCTAATGCGGCGGGGTCAGTGCTTGCGAGGGCTAAAGCTGGTAACTACAGAAACGGATCGAGGAGGGCGGATCGGCGCAATGCGCGAGAGAAACCAATATAACCGCGGGATCTGCAACGGGGTCGGGTGCGAAAGGAACGATTAGCGTCGCGATCGCCGGCATCGCCGCCACAGCGACCTGTACCTGCGCGCTGCTCTGATCGCCGGCGGTGCAATGCTGCAGACAGGCGTTTCGGTTTGTCATCTTGCCGCAATCGCCGCCGTGATCGGACTGCGCGAAGGCCATGATCGGCGAAGGCGCAACCTCGATGCAGGCCTGCGCGACGCCGATCGCCTGGGCGAAAAGCATCGCCGCCGCAGCGAAACGGCAGATCGCACGACGAATCCGGGAACCGCTAAAAATCACTAATCCCTCACGTCAACAGGATAGCCGTCCTCATTGTAGGCCAAGGACAGGAGCAATGTCGAGCCGGCTTAATGGCCCAAAATACGTCAATTCGGGTTTCCTGGGTTCAATGTGCAATATTCCCTGGCTCAAACGGTTCATTCCTCCATGGTCCTCAATGGGATCTTGATGTCGATCGGGTTTCGTTCAACGTTGGTTCCCTTTACGCTTTGCCAATAACTGCGCTGCCGCAGGAACGGTAGGAGCAGAGCGCTTCCTAAACGATTGTCCGCAGGAGTCGCATAAGCCGGTATGCCAACAACGATCCGGGACTGGGGAACGTTCAAGCGCAGCGTTCGATGCAGTCTGTCCCACCAGGGAAGAACGACTGAATAGTTCGAGCTGTTCTCGCATCGCACCTCGGAATGGTGTATCCCATGCATCCGCGGGGTCACCAGGATCTTGTTCAGCAATCGCTCGACCCGGACGGGCAAGCGCACGTTGCAGTGATGAAAAAGTGTGTTCGCCTGAAAGACCAATTCGTAGATCGCGAAAGTAAACGGCGAAACGCCGATCACGGTGATCTGAATAATCCGAAATCCGGCCGACATCGCGACCTCTCCGAAGTGAAACCGGAATGCCGTGGAAACATCGAGATCGGGATCGATGTGATGCACGTTGTGGAAGCGCCATAGAAACGGGATTTCATGATTGGCGCGGTGCCAGTAATAGAACGTGAGATCCATCAGCAAAAACCCGATTACAAGTTGAACCGGCGCGGGAAGGTCCACCCAATAGAGCAGACCGAACTGTCGGTCGGAGACGTGCTCCAACATGGCCGTCGCGGTTGGCCGCACGAGCGCTGCGGCGGCCGCGATCGCAAGTGTCGAAATGGAAAGATTGACTAGCAGCCTGCGTGCCAGCGCATGTCGCGCCGTGCGCAGCGGAACAAATCGCTCCAGAACGAAGAGAACCAGGAATAGGCTGGTCAGGACCAAACCGGTGATTAGCAATCCCGCAGTCATGGCGTTTACCGAAGAATCCGCGCCACAGATAGCGTGGTCAAAGGCGGAAGAAAGAAAAAACGGTGGCGGTGATTTTTCTCACGGCTCGCTCTCTTTCCTGGTTGGACTCATTGAGTCACCCAAGTATCAACCTGACAATGCCCGTCAGTGCCGGTGACGGTGGTGCGTATCGGGAAAATGCGGATGTGTATGCGTCAACGGCTCGTGAGCGTGCCAGTGTCGATGCAGGGCGTCTGCCGGTGATTCCTCTACATGTCCATGTTGATGGTGTGCGTCATGTTCGTGTGCGTGTTCATGGTCGAGTGGATCGTGAGAGTGTCGGTGTTCGTGCCGCTCGGTGAGATGCAACCACACGCCAATGCCCATCAGTACTCCAGCGACCGTTAACTGGAGGGTCACGCGCTCGCTCAGCAAGGGAATGGCAATCAAGGCCCCGGCGAAGGGAGCCGTGGAGAAGTACGCACCGGTGCGCGCTGTCCCAAGATGGCGCAGCGCGACAACGAAGAGCGCGAGGCTGACGCCATAGCCGAGGAAGCCGATTGCGCTGGCAGCGATCAGGAATTTCATCTCCGGCAATGTGCCACCGGCAAGCAGTGCGAGCTCGGTATTCACCACGCCCGCCGTCAGCCCCTTCACCATTGCGACGAAAGTCGCGTCCGCCAACGACACCTTGCGGGTGAGATTATTGTCGATCGCCCAAGCGAGACACGCGCCCAACACGGCAAGCTCAGAAAGGGCAACGCCGAACCCGGCGCCGACCGGCCAGGACAGAACAACGGCCCCAGCCACGATCAGCGCCATCCCCAGTGCAATGCGACGGTCGAAATTCTCGCGGAAGACGAACCATGCCAGCAGCGCCGTGAAGACGCCTTCTGCATTCAGTAACAGCGACGCGCCCGACGCCGGCATGTTTGCCAATCCCCACATCAAAAGCACAGGACCGGCGACGCCACCCGAAACAATCGCGCCGGTCAGCCACCCCAGCTCGCTCAAGGTCAGACTGACCGGCTCGGCCCTCCGCAATAGTCGCAGAGCGAAAAGTCCGAGTCCCGATCCCAGGTAAAGCAGTCCCGCGAGCAGCCAGGGGCTCACCGGGCCGAGCAGCAACTTCGCTGCGGGCGTGCCAGCGCCGAACAGAAGGGCGGCACCAAGCGCCGCGAGCACGCCTCGGTTGCGCAAGGCGCTCAAACGCTTGCCCCGGCTGCATACACAGGGCGGTACCGTGCGCGCTTCTTCAATATAAACAGAACCTTTCGCAGCATGGCGTCAAGACCTATCCCGATCGGGCGTGGCCCAATCGGTAAAGTACGGGCAATACAAGCAGAGTGAGTAGCGTTGAGGACAGAATTCCTCCGATCACTACCGTAGCAAGCGGCCTCTGCACTTCCGCGCCGGTGCCGGTATTCAGCGCCATGGGGAGAAAACCCAAGCTTGCCACCAGCGCGATCATCAGTACCGGCCGCAGCTTCGTCAACGTGCCTTCCACGATGGCTTCATCAATTCCCATGCCCTGCGCCCGCAAGTCGCGGATGCACGACAGGATCACCAGACCGGTGAGCACCGCCACGCCCGAGAGGGTAATGAAGCCGATGCCGGCCGAGATGGAGAGCGGTATGTCGCGTAGCCACAGGGCGGCGACGCCGCCGGTGAGCGCGAGCGGTACGCCGCTGAACACCAGCGCCGCGTCCTTGGCCGAACCAAAGGTCATGAACAACAACCCGAAGATGAGCAGCAGCGAAAGCGGTACCACCACCTGCAGTCTCTTGGCGGCAGAAGCGAGCTGCTCGAAGGTGCCGCCGTAGGCAAGCCAGTAGCCTTCAGGCAACTTGATCTCGGCGCCGATACGATCCTGCGCCTCGGCAACGAAAGAACCCAGGTCCCGTCCGCGCACGTTGGCGGTCACGACTGCGCGGCGCTTGCCGTCTTCCCGGCTGATTTGGTTGGGGCCGGGCGCCACTTCAAACTGTGCCACCTCCCCCAGCGTTACGTAACCGGTTTTCGTTTCGTTACCCGCCCCACTCTTGCTGTTGGCGGGCAGTGGAATCGGCAACCGCTTCAACGCTTCCATATCCTGGCGCAGGCTTTCGGGCAGGCGCACCAACAGGGCGAAGCGGCGGTCGCCTTCAAACACCTGTCCGGCCTCCTTGCCGCCTACTGCCACCTCGATGACCTCCTGCACGTCGGCTACATTGAGGCCGTATCGGGAGACCTTCGACCGGTCGATTTTCACCGTCAGCACCGGCAGACCGCTGATCTGCTCCACCGTCACGTCCGCCGCACCCGGAATCTTCTCCAGTACTTCGGCGATTTCCTCACCGTACTTGAGCAGCACATCCAGGTCATCGCCGAACACTTTCAATGCTACGTCGCTGCGCACGCCGGAGATAAGTTCGTTGAAACGCATCTGGATCGGTTGGGTGAACTCGTAGTTGTTGCCGGGGATCTGCTCCACCGCCTCCTGCATGGCGTTGACGAGGTCGTCCTTGGTCCGCTTCGGGTCGGGCCACTCGGATTGCGGTTTCAGAATGACGAAGTTATCTGCGACGCTCGGCGGCATCGGGTCAGTGGCGATCTCCGCCGTGCCGATCTTGGCGAAGATCTTGTCCACTTCCGGGAAAGCCTTGATGCGGCTTTCCAGCGCCTGCTGCATTTCGATCGCCTGGGTGAGGCTGGTGCCCGGAATGCGCAGCGCATGCAGGGCGATATCGCCTTCGTCGAGGCTCGGCACGAACTCCGCCCCCATGCGGGTGGCAAGCAGCGCGCTCAGCACCACCATGACGACCGCGGCCGCCACTGTCGGCGCCCGGTTGCGCAGCACGAAGTCCAGCGCCGGCCGGTAGGCCTTGCGCGCGCACTGCATGGCGCGGTTCTCCTTCTCCGCGACTTTGCCTGCGACAAAGAGTGCCACCGCCGCGGGCACGAACGTGACCGAGAGGATCAGCGCGCCCAGCAGCGCCACGACCACCGTGAAAGCCATCGGGTGGAACATTTTTCCTTCCACGCCGGTAAGGGTAAAGATGGGGATGTTCACCAGTGCCACCACGATGACGCTCACCAGACTCGGCTTGAACACTTCGCGAGTAGCCTCGAATACCATCTGGAAGCGTTCGCTGCGTTCCAGCAACCGTCCGAGCCGATGTTGCTCCAGCGCCAGCCGGCGCAGGCAGTTCTCGACGATGATTACCGCGCCGTCCACGATCAAGCCGAAGTCGAGCGCACCCAGGCTCATCAGGTTCGCGCTGACCTTGTTCTGCACCATGCCGGTGATCAGGAACAGCATGGACAGCGGGATCACTGCGGCGGTGAGCAGCGCGGCACGCCAGTTACCGAGAAGGGCAAGCAGTACGGCGATGACCAATGCGGCCCCTTCCAGGAGGTTCTTCGACACCGTTTCGATGGTGCGGTTGACCAAGGCGGTGCGGTCGTACACGGTTTTCGCCACCACGCCGTCCGGAAGCGAGCGATTCACCTGTTCCAGCTTTGCGGCCACGCGCTGCGATACCGCGCGGCTGTTCTCGCCCATGAGCATGAACACGGTTCCCAGCACCACCTCCCGTCCGTTCTCCGTGGCGGCACCGGTGCGCAGTTCCTTGCCCATCACCACATCGCCGACGTCCCTGATTCGGATCGGCACATTTGCCTCGGTACGGATCACGATGTCGCGAATTTCCTCAAGCGTCGTGACCTGGCCCGGTGCGCGGATCAGATACTGCTCGCCGCTTTTCTCGATGTAACCGGCACCGACGTTGGCATTGTTGCGGGCGAGCGCCTCCAGCACGTCGTGAAAACTCAGCCCATACGCGATGAGCTTGGCGGGATCGGGCGTGACGTGAAACTGCTTCAGGTAACCGCCGACCGTGTTGATGTCGGTAACGCCCGGGACGTTGCGCAATTGCGGCCGCACGATCCAGTCCTGGATCGTGCGCAGATCGGTCGACGTGTATTCGGTGCCGTCCGGCTTGACCGCGCCTTCCTTGGGTTCGACCGTCCACATGAAGATCTCGCCCAAACCGGTGGCGATCGGACCCATCTCCGGCGCCACGCCGGGCGGCAGTTGACCGCGCGCCTCCTGGATGCGCTCGTTGATGAGTTGCCGGGCGAAATAGATGTCCGTGCCGTCCTGAAAGATGACGGTGACCTGAGACAGGCCATAACGAGAAATCGACCGGGTCTTCTCCAGGTTCGGCAACCCTGCCATCGCCGTCTCGATCGGGAAGGTGACGCGTTGCTCTGCCTCCAGCGGCGAATAACCGGCCGCCTCGGTGTTGATCTGCACCTGGACGTTGGTGATGTCCGGTACCGCGTCGATCGGCAAACGCTGATAGTTGTACACGCCCAGCGCGGCCATGCCGAGTACCATAAGCAGGACCAGCCAGCGCTGATTAATCGCGAAACGCAGAATTCGGTCAAGCATTTTTCTTCCCTTTTAGACGGCGTCTTCGCCGTGCTCGTCGTTGCGGATGCGCCTGACCTGCGCAACTTCGCTCACGGCAATCAGCCCGTCTCCCGGCAGACCGGTATGCGCGTTCTCGCGGATCGTCTCGACAATCTGTGGCGCGAGCTGATCCGAACAAAAGATGAGTAGCACTAATTTGTCGTGCTCATGCATGTCCCATTCGGTAGCGTGATACGCGTGGTCCGCGGCACGGCCACGGCCATGGCCCTTGGCGCGCTGCAGGGTAAATCCGGGGGAATGCGGCATTTCGTGCAGCGCGTGCTCGACTCTGGCCAACATGTGCGGCTGGATGATGGCGGTGATCTGTTTCATGAAGGCCTCCTCAGTGGTCGTGGCTGGCGCCGGCCTTGCCCAGGTCGGCCTTGAGCACAAAGCTGTTCGTTGCCGCGTACTTTGTGCCCGGGGGGATGCCGTTGACGACCTCGACCCATCGGTCGTCGCTGCGTCCCAGTTCCACCGGGCGTGCCTCGAAGAACTCGCCGAAGCGGCCGAACACTACTTTCCAGTCGCGATAGGTCTGGATCGCCTCAATCGGCACGGCCACGGGCACTTCCGCCTCGTTCTGCACCAACTCGACAGTGACGAAAAGACCGGGCCGCCAGCTACGGTCGGGGTTCTGCAACGTGACGCTCGCCTTGGCGGAGCGGGTCTGTTCACCGACCAGCGAGCCCACGTAGGACACGCGGCCGGTCGCCTCGGCGTCGAGGGCGGTAGCGCGGACCGTGACTTTCTGTCCGATCTTCACGCTGTCGAGATCCTTGGGATAAATGGTCATCTCGGCCCACACGGTGGAAAGATCGGCGATGGTGAAGATGCTCGCGTCCCCCTTCACTGCCTCACCGAGCGCCAGGTGCTTCTCGATCACCACGCCGTCGATGGGTGCGCGGACCTCGTAGCGGGTCAGGCCGTCCGTGTCGCCTCGCATGACCGCCGCATGGGTAAGCCCCAGCGCAAGCAGTTTCTGCTCGACGTTACGGTGGGCGATCTGGGCTTCGGCGAGCGCCTGGCGGCTGGCCAGATAGTCCTGCTCGGCGGAGATTTTTTCTTCCCACAGACGCTTCTCCCGTTCGAAAGTGGTGGTGGCCAGCTCCAGTCGGGTCTGGGTGGCGAGGTGCTCACTCTTCAGATCGGCCAGCATCTGGCTCTCCAGAATCGCGAGTAAGTCGCCTTTTCTTACCTGATCACCCAGGTTCTTGGCCGATTTGACCACCACGCCGTCGAGGCGCGGCACGACGTGGGCGAGGCGGTCCTGGTTGAACTGGATCTCACCGGAAAGATTCAGGGTGGAGCGGATCTTCACCGGGCCGGCCGTGCCGATGCGGATGCCGGCGCTCTCCACCGCGGCATCGCCCATGCGCATGCGGCCTTCGACCTGCTCGTAATCCCAGCGATAAGCCTGTCCTTTGCGTTCTGCCATCACCCGAACCGCGAACGAGTGCGGCTCCACGATGTCCCGGTCGCCAAGCAGAAAATCCTGCTTCGCCTGGAAATTGATCGTCTCCGGCTGCGCACCCAGGCGCTCGAGTTGAATTCGCAAGCTGAGATCGCCCGGATTGAGCGGCTTGCCGGCCTCGTAAGCGTAGACCCGGAACTCGGGCGGCACGCCTTTCTCGTAGATGGTCACTTCGATGGCAAAATTTCCCTGGGTCAGCAGGCGTCCGTCATGTGGTCCCTTAAAACTCTGTGGCTCGCCTTCCCGTGTTTGAGCCTCCGCATTGCCGCCACCCTCTTGTGCAATTTCTTTGCCGGCCTGGCTGTCCTCCGAGGTGTTGACTGTCGGCCTGCCGCCCACGATCAGGAAAACTCCGATAACGATACCGGCGGCAACGATGCCGCCAGTGACAATGACGTTTCTCCGGTTCATTTCTCATCTCCTGCTTGCTTTTCGGTGATGGCCGATGTCTCCGTGTCGAGTTCATCGCTGATCAGACGTTCGATTTCGCGCACGCCGCGGTGATAGCTCGCCAGCGCGCCGAGATACTGGGAACGCACCAGGGACAAGGTACGTTGGGCATCGATGACGTCGATGAATCCGAACTTGCCCAGTTCGTAGCCTTTCCTGGTAGCGTCGAACGCGCTTTGCGCGCCCGGGAGGATACTGGCCCTGAGTGTCTCGATCTGCACTCGATTGGCGGCGAGACGCTGTTCGGCATTGGTGATTTCGGTGTACGCCCTGCTCTCCGCCGCGCGTTTCTGGTCGACTGTCTTGTCCAGCAGACGAGTGGCCTCGAGAATGCCGCCACGATTGCGATCGAACAACGGGAGCGGAATCGAGATGCCGATGGTGTAGGCGGTATCGTTGAACTGGCTGAAGCGTGCGACGCCACCGGTCAAAGTCAGGTCGGGCATTCCTTTGGCTTTTGCCGCGTCTACCGCCGCATCCCGCTGCGCGATTTCGGCTCCCCAGCGCGCAACGTCAGGGTTTGCACGCGCCCGGCTGAAGAGCTGCTCGCGGCTCGGTAGAGCCACGATCCGCTCCAAGTCTCCGACAGCCGTCTCGAAGCGCGGCACCGGGTTGTTCCAGAGCGAGGAAAGCCGTTGGCGCGCGGCGGCGAGCTCCCGTTTGGCCTGTTCCAGTTCGACTTCCACGGAAAACAGCGACAAGCGCGCCTTGGTTTCCTCGACCGGGGATGCCTTTCCGGCAGCAACACGCTTGGATACGGAATCGGCGAACAATCGGGCAAGCGCAAGGGATTCTTCGGCCAAAGATTGCCGTTGCTGTCCAATGAGGACGTCGATGAAGGCGACAGAAACCCGCAGGATTACGTCGGCCCGTTTCGCCTGGTAATCCCAGGCAGCAAGGTCGCGACCGGTTTCGGCGAACTTGACCCGCTTGGCGCGTTTGCCACCGAGTTCGATCAATTGCCCGAGCTGAAGTGCGTTTGCCTGATCGCCGTTTTCCTTCAGCCGGTTATTGCCCAGGTTCTCGCTCGTCGCGCCCAGCACCGGGTTCGGTAATACGCCGGCTTGCACGACGGCGGCCTCGCTGGCACCGAATCCTCTGGCGAACGACATCAACTCAGCGTTGTAGGCGAGCGCAAGAGCCTGCGCGCGATTGAGCGTTATCTCGCCGGTCGGCTCTTCGGGAGCGAGTGAAGATTGTCCATGGGCTCCTCCTGTCGGCAACGGCTTGGATGTTGGTGGCTGTTGCGTCTCCGCTGCGACAGTATGGTTAGCAAATATAAGAAATCCCAGCACTGCTCCGGCCACAAGAACTGGCCGTGAATCGGTCTTGCCCATCATGGATTACCCTCAAGCGTGTGGCTCTGAGCCTTCGGCGGCGCATGTCCGCAATGATCGAAGGCGCGAAATGCGCGGAGGGGAGGCGCGGGGCAGGCGGACGCCCTGCGCAATGCTGGCCCTTACGGGGCCGAATTCTCACCTCGCGCGATCAGGCGCGGGCAAGCAAAGGGGGGCGTTCGGTAGGATCGAGCACCGCGGACTGGAAGTCCGACGGATGATCGGGGCAATAGGACCGGTGGGAATCGACGATGCTGGCCGCCACAAAGGACGGGACCAGCACAGGGGACCAATGATGCGCACAATCCAAGTCTGCCTGGGGAAACGGATCAGGCGCTTTTTCCGGGGTTTTCTGATGTTCGTGCTCATGATGTCCCGGATGAGAGGCTTGAGCCTCGGCGGGCTCATGACCGCAATACTCCGCCACCGCCGCAAGGGAGGATTGCAGCGGAAGCAGGCAAAGCAGAAAGATGAACAGCAGACGTTTCATTTGGCGACGGAGTCTAGCATCAACACTTCTCATCGGCAAAACGTTGGCCGGTCAACCTGTTGGTTCGAGGGTCGCAGTGCGCCCGTCCCTACCTTCACAAGCAAAACGCCGACTCACGGAATCGGCGGTCCGGCGCCGAACGCGAGAATCCATCAAATGCCGTCGTGAGCCAACGTTTCAATGATCGGGCAACTGACCCTTCCGCCGCCGGCGCCGCACTCGGCTATCAGACTTTTTAGCGTACGACGCATGCGGTTGAGGTCCGCAATCCGGGCCTCTATGGCCACCAGTTTCATTGCGGCCAAACCTTGGGCCTTGCTGCAACTCCGACCATCCTCGAGGGCAAGCAGATTCTTCACTTCCGCCAAAGTGAATCCGAGCTGCTGTGCGCGCTTGACGAAGCGAACCCGCGTTGCGATCTCCGGCGGGTAATCGCGAAAACTTCCATAGGCGCGCTTAGGCACAGGGACCAGCCCCATCCGCTGGTAGTACCTCACCGTTTCGACGTTAACCCCGGCAGCGCGCGCGACACCGCCGATCGTCGACTCCTTGGGTTCTTTCATGTGTGCCCCCTTTGCGCTTGAATCCGTACCAGTGTACGGGTTTAAGATCGTGACAGAAGGAGAGAAGTTCCGATGCAATCGACACCCTCTGTCCGCACGTCTTTGGTCGCAGGCGCGCTCGCCGCACTCGGCGCCACCGCTTGTTGTCTCGGTCCGCTATTGCTAGTCACCCTCGGAATCGGGGGTGTCTG
>JANOGP010000076.1:0-3236 GCA_031406075.1 Betaproteobacteria bacterium | reverse complement strand
GCCTCGGTCGTGGACACGGCGATCTTCTTCACGCTGGCTTTCGCCGGCACCGACATGCCCTGGATCACGCTGGCGCTGGGGGACCTCGGCGTGAAGCTGGCGATCGCGTTGTTCGCGCTGGTGCCGTTCAGGGTTGCGCTGGTGCTGATTCGCCCGCGGCACGACGCCGCAGGTTGACGTGGTTTCTACGACAACCTGCTAGTCCAACAACCCCACAGCCGACGGCGCATCCTCACGGCTTGCCGCCAACTCCTCGAACTCCATCACCTTGTCGATCTCGGTGCCCATCGAAATGTTAGTAACCCGCTCGAGCATGATTTCGATGACAACCGGTACCTTGAGATCGGCCATCCATTTGTTTGCCTGCGCGATGGCAGGATCGATCTCCTCTTGCTTCCAAACCCGGATCGCCTTGCAACCCAGTCCCTCGGCGACCTTGACGTGGTCCACGCCGTACCCCTGGACCTCAGGCGCGTTGACGTTGTCGAAAGCAAGCTGCACGCAATAGTCCATATCGAAGCCGCGTTGGGACTGCCGGATCAGTCCGAGGTAGGCGTTGTTGACGACGATATGCAAATACGGCAGCTTGAACTGGGCACCAACCGCGAGTTCTTCGATGAGAAACTGAAAATCGTAGTCGCCGGACAGCGCTACGATCTTGCGTGTCGGATCGGCCGCGCGAACGCCGAGTGCGGCCGGCACCGTCCAGCCCAAAGGACCGGCCTGGCCGCAGTTGATCCAGTGGCGCGGCCTGTAGACGTGCAGGAACTGCGCTGCGGCGATCTGCGACAGGCCGATGGTACTGACGTAGCAGGCGTCCTGGCCGAATGCATTGTTCATGCACTGATAGACGCGCTGCGGTTTCATCGGCTTGTTTTCGTAGTTGGTCTTGCGCAGATATTCGACCGAGCTCTTGCGCGCAGTGCATTGCCCGGCCCAGGCGCTGCGGTTCTTGAGCTTGCCGGTCGCCTTCCAATTCTGGGCTACCTGCACGAACAGTTCGAGCGCGGCCTTGGCGTCCGAAGCGATGCCATAGTCAGGACTGAAAACGCGCCCGATCTGCGTGGGCTCGATATCGACGTGCACGAACTTGCGACCCTTCGTGTACACCTCCACCGATCCGGTGTGGCGGTTTGCCCATCGGTTGCCGATGCCGAGCGCGAAGTCCGACGCGAGCATCGTGGCATTGCCGTAACGATGCGACGTTTGCAGGCCGACCATCCCGGCCATGAGCGGGTGATCGTCCGGAATGCTGCCCCAGCCCATCAGCGTGGGAATCACCGGCACGTTGGTGATCTCGGCGAATTTGACCAGCAGGTCCGAGGCATCGGCGTTGATGATGCCGCCGCCGGCCACGATCAGCGGCCGTTCGGCATCGTTCAGCATAGTCATCGCTTTCTCGATCTGCGCGCGCGTCGCCTTCGGCTTGTACACCGGCAGCGGCTCGTACGTCTCGTCGTCAAACTCGATCTCCGTCATCTGCACGTCGAATGGCAGGTCGAGGAGCACCGGCCCAGGACGACCGGAGCGCATGACATGAAACGCCTGCTGGAATGTGCGCGGAACCTGCGCCGGCTCCATCACCGTCACCGCCCACTTGGAAACCGGCCTGGCGATGGAAGCGATGTCCACCGCCTGAAAGTCCTCCTTGTGCATCCGCGCGCGCGGTGCCTGCCCGGTGATGCATAGGATCGGGATCGAATCCGCGGAAGCCGAGTACAGTCCCGTGATCATGTCCGTACCCGCTGGCCCGGACGTGCCGATACAAACGCCTATGTTACCGGCCACTGCGCGCGTATAGCCCTCGGCCATGTGCGCTGCCCCCTCGACGTGGCGCGCGAGAATGTGCGAGATGCTGCCTCGGCGTCTCAGTGCAGCGTACAACGGGTTGATAGCGGCACCCGGAATACCGAATGCCATATCGATACCTTCGCGCTCCATCACGCGCACCGCTGCTTCGGCTGCTGTCATTTTTGCCATAGCTGCAATTTTCCTCTTGCGTCTTTGCGATGAAATTGTTTTTCGTGGTAATCAGGCGAGCTTCACGAGTTGTTTGCCGAGGTTCTGGCCTTTCAACAGGCCGATGAATGCCTTCGGCGCACTCTTCAGTCCCTCGGCGATGGTTTCGTGGTACTTGATCTTTCCCTGCGCAACCAGAGTTGCGAGCTTCGGTATTGCGCGCTGATACAGATCAACGCGATCGAAAACGATGAAGCCCTGCAGCTTCACCCGGTTCACCAGCAGCGAACGTATCATCTTCACGCCGTAAGGTTCGGTCGCGTTGTACTCGGAAATCAATCCGCACAGCGCCACGCGCGAAAACGGATTGAGCACCCTGAACGCGGCGTCCAGCACTTCGCCACCGACGTTCTCGAAATAATTGTCCACGCCGTTCGGACAGGCCACCTTGAGATCGTCCAGGAGCTTGCCGGCCTTGTAATCCACGCAGGCGTCGAACCCGAGTTCCTTGACCGCGTACTCGCACTTCATGGCGCCGCCGGCGATGCCGACGGCGCGGCAACCCTGCAGTTTCGCCAGTTGCCCAACCACGCCGCCGACAGCACCCGTGGCTGCTGACACCAACACTGTTTCGCCTGCCTTGGGCGCGCAGTGCTCCAGCAATCCAATCCACGCGGTTCCGCCCGGCATGCCGCACACGCCCAAGTACGCGGATAGCGGCACCAACTTGGAATCCACCACGGCGAGCCCGTCGCCGCTGGAAGTCGCGTACAACTGCCAGCCGAGCGAGCCGACCACGTGGTCGCCGGTCTTGAATTTGGGATTGCCCGACTCGACGACCTGGCCGACTGTGCCGCCGGTCATGACTTCGCCGATCTCCACGTACTTTGTGTACGATTTCACCGCGTTCATCCGGCCGCGCATGTAGGGATCGAGCGACAGCCAAAGATTCTTCACCAGCATTTCACCGGGTCCGGTTTTCGGAACATCGGATTCGACGATCTTGAAGTTCGATTCCTCGACCCAGCCGGTGGGGCGGCTGGCAAGCAGCACCTGCATATTCCTGGCCATGTTGACTCCCTGATGTTGTGTCACATCGTATAGCATTCTACCGGACGCGACATCCCTCAACCCATTCAATCCCGGACGCTGCCATGATCTACGCACTGAATCTGTTCAATCTCGTTCCCGGCAAGGAGAACGAGTACCGCGATTACAGCGTCAAGGCTGGCAAGATAATTTTCGGCTTTGGCGGAAGAGTCGTAAGCGCCGGTACC
>JANOGP010000063.1:0-38494 GCA_031406075.1 Betaproteobacteria bacterium | reverse complement strand
GCAGACTTTGCGTCGCCAACCATCGAGCCACAGCGAATATTTGAACTTTACATGCTGACGCCGTACGAGCTTTTTGTCGGGCTGCGCTACACGCGCGCCAAGCGGCGCAATCATTTCATCTCCTTCATTTCCATCACGTCTATGCTGGGCGTCGCTCTGGGCGTGGCGGCACTGATCGTCGTGCTCTCGGTGATGAACGGATTCCAGAAAGAACTGCGCACGCGCATCCTGGGCGTTGCTTCGCACGTGCAGATCCAGGGAATGGACGGCAAGCTTTCCGACTGGCGCAATATCGCTGCGGAAGCGCAAAGCCATCCGGAAGTGGTCGCGGCTGCGCCGTACATAACGGCGCAGGGGCTGATTTCCAATCGAGGAACCGTACAGGGCACGCTGGTGCGCGGAGTTTTGCCCGCGGACGAAGCAAAAGTCGCCGACGTTGGACAGCACATGCGCTCGGGCAGCATGGACGATCTGAGGCCGGGACGCTTCGGCATCGTTCTCGGCATCGATCTGGCGATGAGCGTGGGTGCCCGCGTCGGCGACAAGATCGTTCTGATCGCGCCGCAGGGACAGGTGACGCCTGCGGGAATCCTGCCTCGACTCAAACAGTTCGAAGTGGTGGGCATTTTCGAGGTGGACATGGCCGAATACGACTCCGGACTTGCGTTCATGCACCTCGAGGACGCGCAGAAGCTTTATCGTCTGGAAGACAAGGTTTCGGGGGTTCGGCTCAAGCTCCACGACCTCTTCAAGTCCCCGCTGGTGGCACGCGACCTGATGCGCACGATGAGCGGCGACATCTATGCGAGCGACTGGACGCGCAGCCACGCAAATTTCTTCCGTGCCGTGCAGATTGAGAAGCGGGTCATGTTCATCATCCTGGTGCTCATTGTCGCGGTGGCGGCGTTCAACATCGTTTCCACGCTGGTGATGGCGGTCACCGACAAGCGTGCCGACATCGCCATCCTGCGCACGCTGGGGGCCGCCCCGGGGGAGATCATGCGGATCTTCATCATTCAGGGCGCGTTGATCGGCGCAATCGGCATGATCGCCGGGGTGCTTGGAGGGGTGCTGCTGGCCGCGAACATCGAAGTGGTGATCCCGGCAATCGAGCGCGTTCTGGGGATCCAGTTCCTCGCCAAGGACGTGTATTACATCAGCGATCTGCCCTCGGATCTTCATTTGCAGGACGTGGTCGTGATCGGCCTGACTTCGTTCGGGCTGAGCCTGCTGGCGACCATTTATCCCAGCCTGCGCGCGTCGCGCGTGAATCCGGCCGAAGCCCTGCGCTATGAGTGAGGCCGTCCTTTCCTGCCGCAACCTGAAGAAGACCTTTCGCCAGGGCGAGTACGCGGTCCCCGTATTGCTGGGCATCGACATCGAAGTCGCGCGCGGTGAAACGGTGGCGATCGTCGGTGCCTCGGGATCGGGAAAAAGCACGATGCTGCATCTGCTCGGCGGGCTCGATGCGGTGAGTGCGGGAGAAGTCACCGTGCTCGGCCACCGCCTGGACGCGTTGAGCGAGAAGGAAAAGGGCCGGCTGCGCAACCGCGCACTGGGATTTGTCTACCAGTTCCACCACCTGCTGCCCGAGTTCACCGCGCTGGAGAACGTGGCGATGCCGCTGCTGATCCGGCGCCTGGATCCGGCCGATGCCGGCAAGCGCGCAGCCGGGATTCTGCAGCGGGTCGGCCTGGGCGCGCGGATGACGCACACCCCGGGGGAACTTTCCGGGGGCGAGCGCCAGCGCGCGGCGTTGGCGCGCGCGCTGGTCACCGAACCGGCTTGCGTGCTTGCCGACGAGCCCACCGGCAACCTGGACCGCCATACCGCGGAAGGCATGCTGGACCTGATGCTCGACCTGAACCGCGATTTCGCCACCAGTTTCGTGGTGGTGACGCACGATCCGACGATCGCGGCCAAGATGCAGCGAACGCTGCGGCTGGAGGACGGGAAACTAGGTGAGGCGTGAGGGGTGAGGGGAAAAGTAATATGAGGGGTGAGGGGAAAAGTAATATGAGGGGTGAGGGGAAAAGTAATATAGATAAAACCTTTCGCCCGAACTTACAGTCGTCAAGCCTTTGCCTGTCGTCAATCCTCCCTGCTGTTCCACCTCACGCCTCTCGCCTCACCGGCTAGTATTCGACCGGTATCGGATCGAGAGAGCGCCACAGATACCATGTGGCAACGGTGCACCACGGTTGCCACTCGTTGGCGATCTGGCGAATTTTCAACTTCGAGAGCGGTTTGCCGTTGTTGTAGTGCAGGCCCATGGCGCGCTGCAGGCCGATGTCCTCCACCGGCAGAATGTTCGGGCGCATCATGAAAAAGATCAGGAACATTTCCGCGGTCCAGCGCCCGATTCCTTTGACCTTGGTGAGTTCAGCGATAAGTTGTTCGTCGTCGTGGTCGGTCCAGCGCTCGATTTCCAGCGAGCCGTCGAGAAAATGCTCGGCCAGGTCGATGAGGTAAGTGGACTTTCTGCTGGACAATCCGCAGGCACGCAGTTTTGACGGGTCCATGCGCGCGATGGTCGCCGGTCCGAGCGATCCGACCGATTCCAGCAACTTCTGCCACACGCTTTCCGCTGCCTGAACCGAAATCTGCTGACCGATGATGGAGCGTGCCAGCGTCATGAAGGCGTCGCCGCGGCTCTGCAACGGTGCCCCTTCGTGATTGCGGATCAGAACCTTCAGAATCGCGTCCCGGTTCGCAAGATCGCGAGTGGCATCATTCCAGTAGGATGGCGTCATGATTCAGCGGATGGTCGCATAGGGAAGCTCTGCATGAGTCCGACGACGCGCGTTGCGCCTGTCATTTTCTCGCTGCGAAAGCACGCATGCGCCGGCGCTTCGTCCACGACAGCGTGACATGCATCCTCCACGCGGCGATCATCAGAATATAGCCGCAGACCGCAAGAATCACGGCGAGCAGGAACAGGCCGAGCACAAACGGTCTGCCCATCGAAGCCAGCCAGTTGAACAGCGCCGGTACCCATTCCGCGAACGGCAAGCCGAGCAAGTTCAGATCGCCGCCTGGAAGGACCTGACCGTTACCGCCGGTCACGACCATGCCGAGCTTGTAGGCCAAGTAATAGAGCGGAATGATCGTGAACGGATTGGTGTAAAAGGTGACGATCACTGCCACGGGCAGATTGACGCGCAACAGGACCGCGAGCAGCGCCGCCGAAAGCATCTGCAGCGGTCCCGGAACCAGTCCGCAGAACAGGCCGACGGCCACGCCGCCAGCCACGGACTTGCGGTTCAGGTGCCACAGGTTGGGGTGATGCAACGCCGTGCCGAAAAAACGAATGAGCCGGTTTTGGCGGACGCTTTCGTGGCTTGGCAGGTACTTGCGGAAAAACTTGCGTGGCATGAAGGTGAGGAATTGTACCGGAACTTCTTCCTATGATCCTTAGCGTTGCCGCCCTGATCGCGGGCGCGTGGTGGTTGCAACAACAGCCCCTGCTTCCTGATTTGACAGGCGCCGTGGTGCTGGTTCCTTTGGCGGCGCTTTGGCTGCTCGCTGCGCGCAGAAAAGGTGCGGCCGCAGCGTTCGCAGCCCTCGCCTTTGCCGCGGCTGCGTTCGCGATTGCCGGATTCTTCGGGTCGGCCGCAATGGGGCACTGGAGTCTTGCGCACGCGCTACCGGACTCATGGGAAGGGCGCGATATTGAGTTGTCGGGGGTCATCGCCGAAATGACCCAGCCGGCCGAGCGCGGAGTGCGCTTCGTCTTCGATGTTGAAGGGGTGTTTACGCCGGGTGCCGAAGTGCCTCCGCGCATCTCCCTGACCTGGTACCAGTCGGGCGACGCCGCGCAGGCGCCCGACCTGCACCCGGGACAACGCTGGCGCCTGAGTGCGCGCCTGCGACGGCCCCATGGCAACGCTAATCCGGGCGGATTCGATTTCGAAGCGTGGATGCTGGAGCGCGGGCTGCGCGCGGTCGGTTACGTGAGAGCGGATGCGCCAGCGGCCCTGCTCGTGGCGCGGGTAAACCATCCTGCATATGTTCTGGAGCGCGCCCGCGAAGCCGTGCGCGCCAGACTGCTGGGCGCACTCGATGGCCGGCCTTATGCCGGCGTAATCGTTGCCCTTGCGGTGGGCGACCAGCGCGCCATTCCGCCGCCGCAGTGGCGGATTTTCACGCGCACGGGCGTCAATCATCTGATGAGCATTTCCGGGCTGCACATCACCATGGTGGCGAGCCTGGTGTATTTGCTGGCGTTGCGGTTGTGGCGCCGCTCGGAAACGCTGACCCTGCGCCTTCCCGCAATGCGCGCCGCCGCCGCGGCCGGCCTGGCCGCCGCGCTTGCCTATGCGGCACTGTCGGGATTCGCGGTACCGGCGCAGCGCACCGTATTCATGCTGGCGATGGTGGCGGCGGCGCTCTGGCTCGGTTGGATGACGCGGCCGCTTGCGGTTCTGGCGGCTGCGGCGGCGCTTGTAATTGTCCTCGACCCCATGGCGGTGATTTCTGCCGGGTTCTGGCTGTCATTCGGAGCGGTCGCGGTGATTATGCTGGCCGGCGGCGGCCGCATCGGGCGGTTTTCCTGGCTGGGCGCGTGGGCGCGGACCCAGTGGGCGGTCACCTTGGCGCTGATGCCGCTATTGCTGGCGATGTTTCAGCAGGTTTCCTTGGTGTCGCCGATCGCAAACGCGGTCGCGATCCCGCTGGTGAGCCTGGTTGTGGTACCGCTCACCCTGCTCGCTGCCGTTCTGCCTCTCGATTGGCTCGCGAACGCGGCCCACGGGATCATGGCGTTATGCATGAGCGTGCTGGAAACGCTGGACAACGTGCCCGACGCGGCCTGGCAGCAACATGCGCCGCCTGCCTGGGCGGTGCCGCTGGCGATGCTCGGCGCGATCTGGATGCTGTTGCCCCGGGGATTCCCGGCGCGCTGGGTGGGTGCCGGACTCATGCTGCCGCTGTTTCTGTCGTTGCCACCGCGGCCCGCGCCGGGCGAGTTGTGGGTGACCATTCTCGATGTCGGGCAGGGCCTGGCGGTGTTCGTGCGCACGCAGGGGCATTCGCTGCTCTTCGACACTGGTCCGGCATTTTCGGACCAGGTTAGCGCCGGCGAACGCATCGTTGTGCCCTATCTGCGCGCAAGCGGCATACGCCGACTGGACGGCATCATCGTCAGTCACGACGATCTCGACCACAGCGGCGGGGCGCGGGCGGTGTTGCAGGCGATGCCGGTGCAGTGGTTGTCCTCCCCGCTCTCAAACGTTCATCCAATCAGCGAAGCGGCGGCATTCAGCCGGCGATGCAGCGCGGGAGAGCGCTGGGAGTGGGACGGGGTGGCGTTCGAGATTTTGCATCCCGGCGCCGGAAGTTATAATGAATTCGATCTCAAGGACAACGATCGCAGTTGCGTGCTCAGGATCGTATCGCCCTACGGAGCCGTGCTGCTGCCGGCCGATATCGAACGACGCAGCGAAATCAGGCTGCTGCGAGAATACCCGGGGCGATTGTCTGCCGACGTGCTGATCGCGCCCCATCATGGCAGCCGTACTTCCTCCACGCCCGAATTCGTGCGCGCAGTGGCGCCACGGCTGGTCGTCTTTGCCGTGGGATACCACAACGGATTCGGGCATCCATACCCGCCCGTGGTTCGCCGCTACCGCGAACAGGGCAGCGAGTTGGTTCGCACCGATCTGGCCGGGGCGGTCCTCATCAGAATGAGCAGTTCGGGAATCGAGACAACCGGCTGGAGGCAGTTCGAACGGCGTTACTGGCAAGGTCGTTGAATTCGTTTATCGGACCATGGTCAAGGTCAGGGAAACCACCCGCGATACTACATCCGCCCTATGGCTGGAGGAGGTCACGCCACGCCTTTCGCCGGCCGAGCGCGAATTAGTCGGGCGCGCCGACCTCTGGGCGCAGGAATATTACGCCGACAGCCTGCATCCGGCAGGTACGCGCTGGATCGAGCACGCGCGCGCCGCAGTAAGCATACTCGGTGCGCTTCGCGTCGATGGGGAGGCAATCGCCGCGACCCTGCTGCTCGGTGTAAATGTAACGTCTCGTGAGCAGCGTGAGGCGCTCGCGGCGCACTTCGGACCGGAAATTGCCGATCTTGTGAAAGGCGTGGCAAGCATGGCGCAGATTCAGGTACTGCGCGGACGGGTCGGGTCCGGTCCCCGTCAGGCCGACCGTGCCGCGCAGCTCGAATCGTTGCGCAAGATGCTGCTGGCAATGGTGCAGGACATCAGGGTGGTGCTGATCAAGCTCGCCGATCAGGTGCAACTGTTGCGCGAGCTGGCCGCAACCGGCGACGCACCGGCTCGCGAAAACGCCGCCGACGATACCATGGACTTGTTCGCGCCGCTCGCCAACCGGCTTGGCGTATGGCAGGTCAAGTGGGCGCTGGAAGACCTGGCGTTCCGATGCCTTGATCCGGAAACGTACAAAAATCTCGCGCGCCAGCTGGACGAAAAACGCATCGATCGCGAGACCTACATCACCAACGTGGTCCGGATGCTGCGCGAGGAGCTCATCAGCGCAGGAATAGCCGGCGAAGTCGCGGGGCGGCCGAAGCACATCTACAGCATCTGGCGCAAGATGCAGAGCAAGGGCGTCGGGCTCCGGGACATGTCCGACGTGCGCGCGGTCCGGGTGCTGGTGAGCGACATCAAGGCGTGCTACGCAGTGCTTGGGTTGGTGCATAACCTTTGGACGCCGGTGCCACGCGAGTTCGACGATTACATCGCCAAGCCCAAGGCCAATGACTACCGGTCGCTGCATACCGCAGTCGTCGGGCCGGGGGGCGAGGTCCTGGAAGTGCAGATCCGCACTCACGAGATGCACCATCACGCCGAACTTGGTGTTGCTGCGCACTGGCGCTACAAGGAAGCGGTTAAAGGCGACGCCGCGTTCGACGATCGCATCGCCTGGCTGCGCCGGATCCTCGATTGGCGCGATGAACTCGCGAATGCGGGCGAGCTGGCCGAATACTTCAAGAACGAACTGTTTCAGGACAGCGTCTACGTGGTGACGCCGCAAGGACGGGTGATCGACCTGCCGCGTGGCGCCACGCCCGTCGACTTCGCCTACCACGTGCATACCGAACTTGGCCATCGCTGTCGCGGTGCCAAGGTCAACGGGCAGATCGTTCCGCTGACCTATGCGCTGTCCAACGGCCAGCGGGTGGATATTATCGCCGCCAGGGAAGGCGGTCCATCGCGCGACTGGCTCAATCCCGCGCTCGGCTACCTCAAGAGCAACCGCGCGCGTGCCAAGGTCCGGCAGTGGTTCAACTCGCAGCAGCTCGAGGAGGCGACCGCTCACGGCCGCGACGTGCTTGAACGGGAGCTGCATCGTCTCGGCAAAACCGGTCAGAATCTCGATGAACTGGCGGCGCGGCTGCACTTCGCCAAGGTGGAGGAATTGTTTGCCGCATTCGGCCGCGCCGAGGTGACGCCGCGGCAACTGCAGTTCGCGCTTGGCGCAGAGGAAGTCGCGGTTGCGCCCGCGGCCGAGGCCAAATCGCCGTCGCCGGCCCGGGCCGGGATCCTGGTCGTCGGGGTAGACAAACTGCTCACCGTCCTGGCGCGCTGTTGCAAGCCCGTGCCACCGGACCCCATCGTGGGTTTCGTTACTCGTGGACGCGGCGTAACGGTGCACCGGCGGGATTGCAGCAACGTCGTGCGCCTGGCGGAAGAACGCCTGATCGCGGCCGACTGGGGAAAGACCGGGGAAGCCCGCTTCCCGGCGGAGGTGGAGATCATCGCCGGGGCTGCCCCGGCACTCCTGCGCGACATTCTCGAAATCTTCACGCGCGAGAAAGTTCGGGTCGTCACCAGCAAGTCGGTTAACCACGATCTCAACACCAGGATCGCGCTCACCCTGCAAGTGGAGGACTTGCCTCAACTTACGCGCCTGCTCGCGCTGGTCCGGGATCTTCCGGGCGTGGAGTCGGCGCGTCGCCGATAAGAAGTTTGAACGCCTTTATCCTTTCGGCTAGAATCCGCCCTTCATTAGGCGCGTAGCTCAGTTGGTTAGAGCATCACCTTGACATGGTGGGGGTCGTTGGTTCGAGTCCAATCGCGCCTACCAACATTCGCAGGGAGCAGAGGAAAAGTGGGTATCCGAACTTGCACGGCCGTGCCGATGCAGTATCGTCGCTGAACCTGTTTTTCCTTTAACGAAAAAGTGCGGTTCGGCCGCACTTTTTTTTTACATCTGGCCAGACCACCAAGCATGCCCATCGTGCGGTTGCCCGACGGTTCACAAAAGACTTTCGACAAACCGGTCACGGTTGCCGAAGTGGCGGCATCGATTGGCGCGGGACTGGCGCGTGCCGCAGTCGCCGGCCGCGTCGACGGCAAGCTGGTCGATACTTCGTACCTGATTGAAAAGGACGCGGAACTCACGGTGGTTACCGACAGGGATCCCGATGGACTGGAGATCCTGCGCCACTCGACTGCGCACCTGCTGGCCCACGCGGTCAAGGAACTCTATCCCGACGCCCAGGTAACCATCGGTCCGGTCATCGAGGACGGCTTCTATTACGATTTTGCATACAAGCGTCCGTTCACCCCCGAGGACCTCGCCGCGATCGAAAAGCGCATGGCGGAAATCGCCAAGCGCGATATCAAGGTCGAACGGCGGGTATGGGATCGCTCTGAGGCGATCAGCTTTTTCAAGGGCCAGGGCGAACACTACAAGGCGCAAATCATCGAGGCGATCCCCGGCGCAGAGGTGATTTCCCTCTATGTCCAGGCAGACTTCACCGACCTGTGCCGCGGCCCGCACGTGCCTTCCACCGGCAAGCTCAAGGTCTTCAAGCTGCTCAAGGTTGCCGGGGCGTACTGGCGCGGCGACTCGAAAAACGAAATGCTGCAACGGATCTATGGCACCGCATGGTCGAAAAAGGAAGACCTCGACGCCTACCTGTTCCGGATCGATGAGGCGGAAAAACGCGACCACCGCAAGCTTGGCAGGCAACTTGACCTGTTCCATCTCCAGGAAGAGGCGCCGGGAATGGTGTTCTGGCACCCCAAGGGCTGGGCCATCTGGCAGCAGGTCGAACAGTATATGCGCGAAACGCTGTCGCAGCACGGCTACCGGGAGGTGCGTACCCCGCAGGTGATGGACCGCGTGCTCTGGGAAAAATCCGGGCACTGGGAGAACTATCGCGAATTGATGTTCACCACCGAGTCGGAAAAGCGCGACTACGCGGTGAAGCCTATGAACTGCCCTGGGCACGTGCAGATCTTCAACCAGGGCATCAAGAGCTACCGCGACCTGCCGTTGCGGCTCGCCGAGTTCGGCGCCTGCCATCGCAACGAGCCTTCCGGGGCCTTGCACGGGATCATGCGGGTGCGCGGATTCACCCAGGACGACGCACATATTTTCTGTACCGAGAACCAGGTTCAGGAAGAAGCATCGGCGTTCATCCGGTTACTGCAGATGGTTTACGCCGACTTCGGTTTCAACGAGATCCCGATCAAGCTTTCGACGCGGCCGGCAAAGCGCATCGGTTCGGACGAGATCTGGGACCGGGCCGAAGCCGCACTCAAGGCGTCGCTGGAAGCCAAGGACCTCAAATGGGACCTCAACCCCGGCCAGGGCGCGTTCTATGGTCCGAAGATCGAGTTTTCGCTCAAGGATTCGATCGGCAGGGTGTGGCAATGCGGCACCCTGCAGATCGATTTTGAACTCCCAAACCGGCTGGGCGCCGAGTATATCGCCGAAGATAACAGCAGGAAGACGCCGGTTATGCTCCACCGGGCGATTTTAGGATCGCTGGAGAGCTTCATCAGCATTCTGATCGAGAACCATGCCGGGGCGATGCCGTTATGGCTGGCCCCCCAGCAGGTGGTGGTCATGAACATCTCCGAGCACCAGGCCGGATATGCCGACAGGGTGGCCGGGCGCCTCAGGAAGGCCGGGCTGCGCGCCTTCGCGGACTTGAGAAACGAGAAAATTACCTATAAAATTCGCGAACATAGTTTACAGAAGCTGCCTTATCAGGTGATCGTAGGGGATAAGGAGGTTGCTGCAAACGCCGTTGCCGTGCGTACCCGGGGGGGCGCTGATCTCGGCCAGATGTCGTTCGACGCCTTCGTCGCACGGCTGAGATCCGAGCTACCCCATGCGGGAAGTACGGCTTAATTTTTTAATGGAGGTCTGCTCATAGCTCAAGACAAGGATGTCAGGATCAACGGCGAGATTACTGCGCCGGAGGTCCGGCTCATCGGCATCAAGGGTGAGCCAATCGGGATTGTCAGCCTCGCCCAGGCGAATGCCATGGCGGAGGAACTGGAAATCGACCTGGTGGAAATCGCACCTACCGCCAAACCGCCGGTCGCCCGGCTGATGGATTTCGGAAAGTTCAAATACAGCGAAGCCAAGAAAAGGCACGAGGCGAAACTCAAGCAGAAACAGATCCAGGTCAAGGAAGTGAAGTTCCGGCCCAGCACCGACGAAGGCGATTACAAGATCAAGTTGCGCAATCTGATCCGTTTCCTCGAAGAAGGCGACAAGACCAAGGTAACGTTGCGCTTTCGCGGCCGCGAAATGGCGCATCAGGAATTTGGCGTGAAACTGCTGGAGCGCGTGAAGGCAGACCTCGAGCCCTACGGCGCGGTCGAGCAGTTTCCGAAGATGGAGGGCCGGCAGATGATCATGGTGCTGTCCCCCAAGAAAAAGTAATTCGTGATCGGTAATTGAGTGATCGGTGTCAAGCCAGGTCGGCGAACTGTGATTTGCCAATTACCGATTGCTAATTACCAGTCACCGTGGTCAAACAAGTGATGTCCGGGTTCCCAAGTGCCGCCTGCGGCCACCCGGCGTCAGGCTAAAACGAAGGAGTTGATTCATGCCCAAGATGAAGACCAAGAGCGGTGCTGCCAAGCGCTTCCGCGCGCTGGGCAACGGCCGCTTCAAACG
This sequence comes from Betaproteobacteria bacterium, assembly GCA_031406075.1. Lineage (GTDB taxonomy): Bacteria > Pseudomonadota > Gammaproteobacteria > Burkholderiales > JACQAP01 > JACQAP01. The sequence continues at coordinate 27,595 of JANOGP010000063.1, read as the reverse complement.
ATCGCAGGCTAACCTGCGCCACATACTTACCAAGAAGTCGACCAAGCGCAAGCGCCATCTGCGCGGTACGACTGCCGTGACGGCATCGGACCACGGGCATATCCGTTCCATGCTTCCATACGCGTAAGAGGGACAGCCATGCCAAGAGTAAAACGTGGAGTAACCGCGCACGCGCGGCACAAAAAGGTCCTCGCAAAAGCCAAGGGTTTCCGTGGCCGCCGTGGCAACGTCTATCGCATTGCCGTACAGGCAGTGATGCGGGCCGGGCAGTATGCCTACCGGGATCGCCGCCGGAAAAAACGTGATTTCCGCGCGTTGTGGATTGTTCGGATCAATGCCGCGGCACGTGAATTCGGCATGACCTACAGCACGCTGATCAACGGCCTGAAGAAGGCATCTGTCGAGGTCGACCGCAAGGTGCTCGCCGACATTGCCGTGTTCGACAAGCAGGCTTTTGAAAAGATTGCGAGTCAGGCGAAAGCCAGCCTCGGCGCGTGATTCGGATAAACAGCGAAAAAGGAGGCTTCGTGGCCTCCTTTTTTTTTCACCGGACGGCAGTGACGCATGGATAAACTGGAAAAGATCATCGCCGATGCCAAACACGCGTTCGAGCGGGTTGCCGATCTTGCGCAACTCGAGCAGGCAAAGGCGCGCTTTCTGGGGAAGACCGGCGCGCTCACCGAACAACTGAAAGGCCTCGGCAAGTTGCCCGCAGCTGAACGCCCCGGCGCCGGTGTGCTGATCAATCAGGCGAAGCAGAACGTCGAGGCACTTCTCGCTGCGCGCCGGGAGGCGATTCAGGCGCAGTCGCTCGAATCCCGCCTGGCACAGGAATCCCTGGATGTCACGCTGCCGGGGCGAGGGCGCAGCCGCGGCGGCATTCACCCGGTCATCCGTACCTGGCAGCGCGTCGAAGACATTTTTCGGTCGGCGGGCTTCGACGTTGCCGATGGTCCGGAAATCGAAACGGACTGGTACAACTTCACTGCGCTTAATCAACCCGAGAACCATCCCGCCCGCTCGATGCACGATACTTTTTACGTCGAGGGCGGATTGCTGCTGCGCACCCACACCAGTCCGATCCAGGTGCGTTACGCGCGTGCGCACAAGCCCCCGATAAAAGTGATTGCACCTGGTCGCACCTACCGCGTGGATTCGGACTCAACCCATTCGCCGATGTTTCACCAGGTAGAGGGGCTGTGGATCGACGAAAACATCAGTTTCGCGGACCTGAAAGGCGTTTATACCGATTTTCTGCGCCGATTCTTCGAGACCGACGATCTGCAGGTACGTTTCCGCCCTTCGTTTTTTCCGTTTACCGAACCCTCCGCCGAAATCGACATGGCGTTTCCCTGCGGGCCGCTCGAAGGCCGCTGGCTGGAAATTTCCGGGGCCGGACAGGTGCATCCAAACGTCGTGCGCAATTTCGACCTGGACCCGGAGCGCTACATCGGCTTTGCGTTCGGCAGCGGGCTCGAGCGGCTGACTATGCTGCGCTATGGCATCAACGACCTGCGGCTGTTCTTCGAAAACGATCTGCGGTTTCTCAAGCAATTCAATTAGGCCACTAATGGGACAACACGCGAACAAGAGCCACAAATGCAGAACAAACTGAGTCCTCCGGTATTTTTCCAAATCGGGAGCATTGTTTTTGGTAGCCCCTGGCACTCCTGGAGTACCCCTCAGGGGGATATAGAAAAGAATTCTGGCCGCTGGTAATGCAATTCTCGGAAAAATGGTTGCGCGCTCTGGTCGATCCGCCGTTGACCACGGACGCCCTCGCGCATCTGCTGACCATGTCGGGTCTGGAGGTTGAGCATTGCGTCGCCGTGGCGCCGCCTTTCACCGGCGTAGTGGTGGGCCAGGTGCTCAGCGTCGACAAACACCCGAACGCGGAAAAGTTGACGGTATGCCGGGTCGACGTCGGCAGCGGCCAGCCGCTAGGCATCGTCTGCGGCGCGCCCAACGTCGTCGCGGGGATGAAGGCACCGTGCGCACTGGTCGGCGCCAGGCTGCCCGGTGAATCAGCGGACAAACCGCTCGAAATCAGAGCCGCGACCATGCGCGGAGTGGAAAGCCGCGGCATGCTGTGCTCGGCACGCGAACTCGGACTATCGGAGGATCACGGCGGTCTGCTCGTGATTTCCGGGGATGCGGCGCCGGGAAGCGACGTGCGCACCGCGCTGGCTCTGGATGACGTGGTGCTGACAATCAAGCTCACGCCCAATCGAGCCGACTGTCTTTCGGTGCTTGGCGTGGCACGCGAAGTGGCGGCGCTCACCGCCGCGCCGCTGAACCCGCCGGATACGCATCCCGTAACCGCCACCTTCGATGCCAGGTTTCCGGTGCGGATATCCGATCCAAAAGGATGCGGACGCTTCACCGGGCGGATGATCCGCAACGTCAACCCGAAAGCGCTCACGCCCGACTGGATGAAACAGCGGCTGGAGCGCGCCGGGCAGCGTTCGATTTCGGCGCTGGTTGATGTAACCAACTACGTGATGCTCGAACTCGGCCGGCCGCTGCACGTCTACGATCTGGACAAGCTCAGCGGCGGGATCGACGTGCGCTTCGGCCGCAAGCACGAGAAACTCAAACTGCTCAACGAGCAGGTCGTGGAGATCGACGAGAGCGTGCTGGCGATCACCGATGCCAGCGGGCCTATCGGGCTGGCTGGGATCATGGGCGGGGACAGCACCAAGGCGGACCTGGAAACCCGCAACGTCTTCCTCGAGGCCGCGTTTTTCTTTCCGGATGCAATCGCCGGACGCGCGCGGCGTTACAACTTCGTGAGCGATGCCTCGCACCGTTTTGAACGCGGCGTCGACTTCAACAACAACGTCGACGGCATCGAGCGTGCCACCCGGCTGATTCTGGATATTTGCGGCGGCGAACCCGGGCCGGTGAACGATACCGTGGCGCAGTTGCCGCAGCGGCGCCCGGTGCGCCTGCGGGTGGCCCGGACACGCAAGGTCATCGGCGTGCCCGTAGGTGCGGAGGATATCGCCGACATCTTCGGGCGACTGAATCTCGCGTTCCGGCGCGAGGGCGCGGGCGCGGAGGAGGTCTTTCAGGTTACCCCGCCATCGTACCGCTTCGACATCGAATTCGAGGAAGATCTGATTGAGGAAGTGGCGCGGGTGTATGGCTTCGAACGCATTCCCGCGCAGCCCCCGGTGGCGCCGGTCGCGATGTTGCCGCTTCTCGAGTGGCGACGCTCTTTGCACGACCTGCGGCTGCAGATGGCGGCTTCCGAATACCAGGAAGTGGTCAACTATAGTTTCGTCGATGTCTCCTGGGAGGCGGATTTTGCCGGCAATGCAGATCCGATCCGCCTGCTCAATCCGATCGCTGGCAAGCTGGCGGTGATGCGTTCCACGTTGATCGGCGGACTGGTGGCGAATGTCGCATACAATCTGAACCGCAAACTGGAGAGGGTGCGTGCGTTCGAGGTAGGGCGCGCTTTCCTGCGCGATCCTGAAGTAAGGGACGGCGAACTGGATGTCGCCGGGATCCGCCAGCCGATGCGCGTGGCGGCAGTCGCGTATGGCACTGCAGTCGAGGAACAGTGGGGTGTCCCGGCTCGCGGCGCAGATTTCTTCGACGTCAAGAACGACCTGGAGATGCTGATTTCGCCCAGGCGGGCGCGCTTCGAACCGATTACGCATCCGGCATTGCACCCCGGGCGCGGGGCCCGGGTTATCCTGAATGACGCGGTCATCGGCTGGATCGGCGAATTGCACCCCAAATGGCAAAAGAAGTACGAGTTGCCTGAACCGCTGGTTGCCTTCGAAATCGATGCCGAACCGCTGCTTCGGTTACAGATGCCCCAGTATCGAGAGGTTTCCAGATTCCCCTCGGTGCGCCGCGATCTGGCGGTAACCGTGGACGAGGCCACGCCCGTGCAAGCCATTCTGGACGGGCTTTTGCGGGCGAAAGCGACCATCGTTCACGAGGTCCGGGTGTTCGATATGTACCGCGGCAAAGGCATTGAAAACGGGGAAAAAGGTCTTGCTTTCCGTGTGTTATTGCAAGATACTCAAAAGACTCTGACGGATGCCGAGGTGGACGCCGCGATTGCGGGTCTGCGCAAGGTCCTGGAACAAGAATACGGTGCCAAGCTGAGACAATAAGGTGAAGTCATGACACTGACCAAAGCAGACCTGGCGGATCTGTTGTTCGAGAAAGTAGGATTGAACAAGCGCGAAGCCAAAGACATGGTGGAGTCTTTCTTCGAGGAAGTGCGCATCGCGCTCGAGGCCGGGGAGGGCGTGAAGCTATCCGGTTTCGGCAATTTCCAGTTACGCGACAAGCCGCAGCGGCCGGGCCGCAATCCCAAAACCGGCGAGGAGATCCCGATTACGGCGCGTCGGGTCGTGACCTTTCATGCCAGCCAGAAACTAAAGGCGATGGTGGAAAAGAACTACGGTGGACAGCAGCAACCACAACAGCAGCAATCCTAAGACCCCGCTGCCGCCGATCCCGGCAAAACGCTACTTCACGATCGGTGAGGTCAGCGAGCTATGCGGGGTCAAGCCGCATGTGCTGCGCTACTGGGAACAGGAGTTCACTCAGTTAAAGCCGGTGAAGCGACGCGGTAACCGGCGCTATTATCAGCACCACGAAGTGCTGCTGATCCGGCGCATCCGCGAACTGCTGTACGAGCAGGGATTCACCATCAGCGGCGCGCGTGCGCGGCTGGACGAGGCCGCAGTACAACTCAAACCGTCTTCCTCCAGATTCAATCCCGCGCTGTTGCGCCGGGAAATCCAGAGTCTTCTAGAAATCCTGCGCGCCTGACCCGTTCCGTGCGCGGGGCCTCTGATATAATCCGCTCTCGATTCGGGGCGTAGCGCAGCCTGGTAGCGTACCTGCATGGGGTGCAGGTGGTCGGAGGTTCAAATCCTCTCGCCCCGACCAAATATTCACGGTACAGACGAGGGGCCGACGGGCTGGCGAGAGAGATGCGCAGACGGGAAGGCCCAATTTCCGGGTCTGTTGTTTCGCCGAACGCCCTCGACCGTAGCCTGATTCGCAGTCCTTCTCTCCGATGCGCATTCTCCTGAGCAACGACGACGGGTACTTCGCACCCGGCCTCGCTGCGCTCGCCGAGGCGCTGTCCAAACATGCCGAGATTGTCGTGGTTGCGCCCGAGCGCGACCGCAGCGGTTCCAGCAATTCGCTCACCCTCGATCGCCCTCTGCAGGTTAGGCGCTCGCACAACGGTTTTCACTACGTCAACGGCACGCCCACCGATTGCGTGCACCTCGCGGTGACCGGCATGCTGGACCGGCTCCCGGACATGGTGATATCGGGCATAAATCACGGTGCCAACATGGGCGACGACACCATATACTCCGGAACTGTGGCGGCGGCGACGGAAGGATTTCTCCTGGGCATTCCTTCGATTGCGGTGTCATTGGCGAGCAAGGCGGCGGGCAACTATCCGACCGCGGCACAGGCGGCGTGCGAGATGGTCGAACGTTTTCGCCGGCGGCCCATTGCGTTTCCGATGCTGCTCAACGTCAATGTCCCGGACGTGCCCGCTGATCAATTGGGGGGAACGGCGGTGACCCGGCTGGGACGGCGCCACAAGTCCGAGCCGGTAATCAGATCCACCAATCCGCGCGGCGAGACGGTGTACTGGATCGGCGCAGCCGGCGACGCGGAGGATGCGGGCGAGGGCACGGATTTTCACGCGGTCGCGAACCGTATGGTTTCGGTGACGCCGCTGCAGATCGATCTAACACAGTATGCCAGGCTCGAAAGCGTGCGTGACTGGCTGAAAGAACCGGCACTTATATAGAGCACGGGCGCGGTCATTTCGACACGACATGAACAGCAGGATCAGCGGCATCGGCATGACCTCCCAGCGCACCCGCATGCGCATGGTGGAACGCCTGCGCGGCCAGGGTGTAAAGGATGAAGTGGTGCTGGCAGCGATGGCGGATGTGCCGCGCCACATGTTCGTCGATGAGGCGCTGGCTAGCCGTGCCTACGACGACGTATCGCTACCCATCGGATTCGGCCAGACCATCTCGAATCCTTTCACCGTCGCCCGCATGGTCGAACTGGCGCGCGCCGGCCGCGCACTCGGCAAAGTTCTCGAGATCGGCACAGGCTGTGGATACCAGGCGGCCGTACTAGCTCGGGTGGTGCGCGAAGTCTATTCGATCGAGCGTATAGCCGGCCTGTTGTCCAAGGCGCGGGTGAGATTGCGCGAGCTAGGAATCCGCAACATCAGGCTCAAGCATGGCGACGGACGTCTGGGACTGAAAGACGGCGCTCCCTTTGACGCCATCGTGATGGCGGCGGCGGCGACGCACATACCCGAGGCTCTGGCCGCGCAATTGGTGGAAGGCGGACGGCTGGTGCTTCCGCTGGGCGCACGCGAGCAGCGCCTGGTGCTGGTCGAGCGCGGCCATGACGGATTCAACCAATCAGTGCTCGACGACGTCAATTTTGTTCCGCTGATTTCGGGGGTGTCGACTTGAATTGCGATTTCCGGTTGGGGCGAGCGTCGGGGCCGCTGTTGCTCGCAACATTCGTCGCAGCGCTGAACGGGGGTTGCGCGTCCACGCCTACCGCGGCTCCGGTGTTCGAGCATTCACCGAATGCGACCCGGACCGTGCCGGCGGAGCCTCAGGCCACTGTGCCCGCCACAGCCACGCCCGTCACCACCGCTCCTGCCCCGGCCGCTCCCGTCACCACCGCTCCTGCCCCGGCCGCTCCCACTGCGGGCACATCACAGGTAGCTACCGCATCGTACGAAAGTGCACCAGAGCCACCGGGCGTCCCGAGAGCCGAGACAGCGGTTTCCGTGAGCGCGGAAGCGCCGATCATCAGGCCCTACCGCGAAGGCGATTGGCGCCCGGAATTCCATGTGGTCAAGAAAGGCGACACGCTCTACAGCATCGCGCTGGATTACGGTCAGGATTACCGTGAAGTGGCGGCCTGGAACAACCTGGAGGATCCGGCGTTGATTCGTCTGGATCAACGCTTGCGGTTGTTCCCGCCCGACAGCGTTGGAGAACTGGCGCACCCGCAGGCGGTCCCTCTGCCTGCGGTGATCCCACCGGCGCCGATTGCGGTACCGGTCAAGACCGAGCCGAAAGCCCGCAAGCTGCCTTACTCGGAACAGGCACTCGCGCAATTGAAAGCGGCAACGCCGAAGCCCACGACCGCGCCGTCCGCGCCGCCGCCGGCAGCCGCTCCCGTCAAGCCAGCCGTCACGGCGACTGCAACGCCGGTGTCCAAAGAAACCGGCAGTGCGGACGTCAGGCTGGTGTGGGAGTGGCCGACCCAGGGGAAACTGATCTACGTATTCGGGGAAGGAACGAATCAGAAGGGCGTTGGAATCGAAGGCCGATCCGGACAAGCGGTGCTCGCGAGTGCGCCGGGAAGGGTGGTGTACAGCGGCAGCGGTCTGCGCGGTTACGGCAAACTGATTATCATCAAGCATAATACGTCGTACCTAAGCGTATATGCACACAACAGCCTGATCATGGTGAAGGAAGGGCAGTCGGTGGCCAAAGGCCAGAAGATCGCGGAAATGGGCAATTCCGACAGCGACCGGGTCGCCCTGCATTTCGAGATCCGCCGGCTTGGCAAACCCATAGACCCGCTGCAATATCTGCCCGAGCGGAACTCATGATCGAGGAGAATTATTCTGTGCAGGAAGGCGGCGTCGAGGAACCCGTGCCCGTCGAAGAGTCCACAGTCGATGACTATCTCGGCACCGACATTCTCAGCGACGTCACCCAGCTCTATTTCAATGACATCGGACAGAACGCACTGCTCACGGTAGACGAGGAAGTCAGGTACGCGCGACTGGTCAAGCAAGGGGATTTCCTGTCACGCCAGAAGATGATCGAACACAATCTGCGGCTGGTTGTGAACATTGCCAAGCACTACAGCGGCCGCGGACTGCAGCTCCTGGACCTTATCGAAGAAGGTAACCTCGGCCTGATCCACGCCCTCGGGAAATTCGATCCCGAACGCGGCTTCCGCTTCTCCACATATGCCACGTGGTGGATCCGCCAGAGCATCGAGCGTGCCATCATGTATCAGTCACGCACCATCCGCCTGCCCGTGCACGTGATCAAGGAACTGAACACCGTGTTGCGGGCGATGCGCCATCTCGAGACCCATTCCGAGTGCGACCCCAGCCCGGATGACGTTGCGCATCTGGTGGACTTCCGGGTTGAGGACGTGCGCCGCCTGCTGTCGCTCAACGAACGCATGACGTCGCTGGATGCGCCTCTTGAAATTGATCCCATGCTTTCGGTCGGCGAGTCGATCGCCGACGAAAATACCCCGCAGCCGGATATCAGCCTGGAGAACGCGGAAATCGAATCTTACGTACGCGAGTGGCTGAATCAGTTGAACGAACGTCAACGCAGTGTCATCGAGCGGCGCTACGGGCTCAACGGCTCGGACATCCACACGCTCGAACAGCTGGCGCAAAGCCTGAATCTGACCAGGGAAAGAGTGCGGCAAATCCAGATTGAGGCGCTTGCCTCGATGCGCAAGATACTGCGGCGCAACGGAATGTCGAAGGAAACGTTACTTTAGGACTCGGACGCGCTCTACTGCACGTCACCTCAGGCTGTTCACCGCCTGGCGGAATTCCTCGATAACACGCGGATTTTTTTCGCCTCCGTAACGCAGGGCCACGTACAGGGCTGCAATGCGATGTACCGGTTCCCTCAATTGCGGAAACTGCAGCGATACTCTGGCCGCGAAGTCGCGGGGTCCTTCGCTGGACCCGCGTGGCGCGCCGCGCCGGGCCATCATCTGGCAAAACCTAGCATAGGCGCGCTGCACCGGATCCATGCGTCGTGCGGTGACCCTCACAAGCAGCAGTAGCGCCAGTACCAGCAGGATCACGCCGCTTGTGAAAATGAGCGCGATCACCATATTTTGCCAGGTCGCCTGCGCCAGTCCTACCTGCGTCAAAAAGCGAACCTGCCTTTCAGGGTTGTAGCCCAGCACCCACTGGTTCCATGAATTGGCGACTGCATCCAGAGCGAAACGGGCCTGGCGCAGCCATTCCAGACGATTGCGCGCACGCAGCGATGCCTGATCTGCCTCCGGGACTGAGGCGGCCAGACCGCTCTCGATGCGCAACGGTGAGACCGCGGCGGTCGGGTCCACTCGTACCCAACCCTCGCCGGGCAGCCACAACTCGGTCCAGGCATGCGCCTCGGACTGGCGCACGATGAGGTAACCGTCGACGGGATTCATCTCGCCGCCCAGATACCCGGTAACCACGCGCGCAGGAACACCGGCGGCACGCAGCAGGTAGGTGAATGCCGAAGCGTAATGCTCACAGAAACCGCTGCGGGTTTCAAACAGGAACTCATCGACAGGATTGTCGCCAAGCTCCGGCGGCGCCAGCGTGTATGTGAACGGCTGTTCCCGGAACATCGTCAGCGCCCGTAGCATGATGTCGCGGTCGCCGGAAAGTTCAGCGCGCCAGGAGGCAGCCAGCGCGCGTGCGCGCGGCGCCACACCATCCGGAAGTTGCAGCGCGCGCCGCAGATGCATCCGATGTTCGTTGACACCCACACGGTAGCTGGGAACCGACTGCATGTCGTAGCGGATGCGCTCCCGCACCGGCCGTCGCGCCAGCATCTGGTAGTCGGCGGAAAAATAACTTTTGGCCGCGGCGCGCGACGGCAGATCTATGGCGAACATCCAGCGCTGATCGTGCGGTTCCAGTGTCACCGTGTAGTTCAGTGGTGGGCCCAGCGCCTCGTATTCGATCGAATCCGCGGTGTAGATCTGGCCGGCGCGCCAGGTGCGCCCGTCGAAATCCCACAGTACCGGCCCGCGCCAGTAGAGTTGCGAGGGTTTTTCAGGCCGTGTTTCAAACAGCACACGGAAGGCAACCTCGTCGGACAGGCTGAGGGCGCTTACGTCACCGGGAGACATGACGTCCGACAATCCGGACTTGGCGCCGTAGTTGACCTGCGGCAATCCCCAGAGCGGGCCTTCCACCCGCGGAAACAACAGGAAAAGCGCCAGCATGATGGGGACACCCTGCGCGATCAGCACGGCGGCGTGGCGCAGCACGGCAAATAGTCTGGGTGGGCCCGCCTGGTGCTGGAGGCTGATCATGGTCGCGGTGATGAGCCAGACGATGACCAGCATGTACAGTGCCGTGGGAATCGACTGCGAGTAGAAAAAATTGGTGATGACCAGAAAGTAGGCAAGCAGAAGCACCACCATGGTGTCGCGCGGCTTCGACATTTCCATCAGTTTCAGCGCCGCCATCACGGTAAGCAGCGCGACGCTCACGTCACGGCCGTAAAGCGTCCGATACGACAGCGCCACGCCGGCGACGGCGGCCAGTGCGGCCGCAAGCAGCAGCCAGCGGCTGGGCAGCGCCTTGCGCCGGTGACCCAGATAGAAGCGCGCCAGCAGAATCGTGGCACCGAATGCCGGAATCCAAACGGGCAGATGTTGCGCGTGTGGCGCCATAACCAACGCCAGCGAAACCAGCAGTGCGGCGAGGTTGAGCGGGCTCAGGCCGGCGGCGCTCGACATGTCATCAGCGCGCCGGCTTGTACAACGCGATCGCCTGCAGGCACCGGTCGCGATGCGATGCCCCAAACTCCGGATCTAACTCGATCCTGGGCAACCGCAGGCCAAAGCACTGCCCCGCGGTTTCCGCCTCGATCACCCAGCGGGTCAGTCGGGATAGCCTGGCTTCCAGACCCATCGCTTCCGGGATATCGGCAAGATTCAGCCATAACTCCGAAGAAGCGTTTCCGGAAAACTGCTTGGTGAGAAATACGTCGCTGCGCGCGTACGCCTTCCAGGCGATGCGGCGCGGCGAATCGCCAGCGTGGTATGTGCGCAGGCCGGCAAAGTCTTCTTCGCCGGCTCCACTGGCACCGCCTTGGCCGCTGGCGGCCTGCGCCGGCGGCAGTGGAACATGGCCGGGTTCGGGGCGCGCGTACACCAGGCAGTGCAAATCGAGTTCGACGTTGGCCCACGCATAGAACAGGCCGACCGGATAGACAGTGAAAATGCGAAAACGCCCGGGTCGCAGCACACCGCGACTTGCGGTAGGCATTCCTGCTTCCACGTCCTGCGCGTCACGCGGTGCCACATCGAAGTAGACCGCGTTCTGGTCGGCCAGCTGGATCGCAAGGCTCCGCCGTTTATGCGCGCCCGGATTCTGGACCACGATATTAAAGCGGGCGGAATCCCCGGCGAAAACCGGACGCGACCTGGCAGGACGCAGCGCGACCCGTGCCAGATTGCGCCAGGTATGCAGAATCGACACCACGCCGATGCCGGCGAGCAGGAAGGTCAGAATATAACCGAGACTGAGGTTGTAATTGATCGAGCCGATCAGCAGCAGCACCAGGGTGACCGCAAACATGAGTCCGGCGCTGGTGGGCAGAATGTAGACGCGCCGTTGGCCGAGCAGGACCGGCCCCGATTCCGGACCCCTGCGCGGGAAAATCCAGTCGCCGATCCTGTCGCGTATCGCGAGATTCATCTAAAGCGTAAATCCTCACCGCAAAGGCGCAATGACGCAAAGAATGCGCGAAGGAAAGCGAAGCGGATATAAAGACGAGTCAAAATGGATCCTGTTAGTGATTCTGCAAAGCTGTAATGGCAAAGATCGTTGACCAATCCCGACGCCTTGCATCCAATTCTTCTTTGCATTTCGTTTGCGTCTTTGCGGTGAGGCCTTCGATCTGTTTCAAATCAGGGAATAGCCACTTCCGCAATCAGCCGGTCGGCGAGTTGCGTACTGCCCAGCGAGACGTAACCGTTGACCGGGTAAAGCCGGTGACTGGCTACGCTCGGCAGTACAGCCTGCACGTCTTCCGGAATGACTTGGTGGCGTCCGTCCATGAATGCCCAGGCGCGCGCTGCATTAAGCAGGAACAATCCCGCGCGCGGCGACAGGCCGTTGACAAAGTCCGGGGACTGGCGGGTATAGGCGATCAGCGCCTGTACGTAATCCAGCAGTGCTGGCGCGGTAAGGATTTCGCGAATCTTTTTCTGCAATGACAGCAGTTGTGCCGCCGAAAACGCGGGCACCAGATCGGAAATCATGTCGCGGCGCTCGCGTCCTTCCAGCAACGTGCGCTCGGCCGCGCCATCCGGGTAGCCGAGATGGATGCGCATCAGAAATCGGTCGAGTTGCGACTCCGGCAAGGGAAACGTGCCAACCTGGTGCGATGGGTTCTGGGTGGCAATCACGAAAAACGGCTCCGGCAACGGCCGGGTCTGTCCATCGGTAGTGACCTGATGCTCTTCCATCGCCTCCAGCAGCGCGCTTTGCGCTTTCGGCGTGGCGCGGTTGACCTCATCAGCAAGGATCACCTGCGAGAATACCGGCCCAGGATGGAATTTGAAGGTTGAGCTGTCGCGTTCGAACACCGAGACCCCGAGGATGTCGGCAGGCAACAAGTCGCTGGTGAACTGGATGCGCTGGAAATCGAGGCCCAATGTCTTGGCAAGCGCATGCGCAAGCGTCGTCTTGCCCACTCCGGGCAAATCCTCGATCAGCAAATGTCCGCGCGCCAGAATGCAGGCAAGCGTCAGGCGGATCTGGTGTTCCTTGCCAAGGATGATTCGGCCGATCTGAACGACGACGGGATCGAGCGGATTGGGCATGCGTATGGGTTGGGCTTCTGGATTCGAAATCTGCGTAGCGCTGTCGCTTGGGAAAGCGCGGCCGGTTCCGGAGTTCCCGGAAATCCTAGTTTACCTCAGGTTGTTTCCCGGTTCGCTGCCGTTCTGGAAGATCACGGCGATCAGCGCCATTTCGTAACGGAGATTACCTGCAAAGTCCTTATCCATCTGGCGATCCTCGAGTCGAATTGGACCGATAGCGATACGGTCGCCGTCGCACAGCGTCCAGCTCTGCACAAATTCACCCGTGCAGGAAAATTTCCTGGCCGCGAGCGGATGAGAGCCGGTTCACCCGCGAGGGTCAAAGCTCCCAAGCCGGCATTTCGCGCGTCATGGACAAGCACGACGGCCCTGAATAAGATGCGGCGAGGCCCCGGTTCCCGTTACCGCTCGCCACAATATGCCGACTGCTTTTATCCACCATCGGGATTGCACGTTGCACGATATGGGGTCCCACCACCCAGAGTGCCCGGCGCGCATAACAGCCATCGAAGATCACCTGCTCGCCAGCGGAATTTTGGAGCATCTGTTGGATGTGGACGCGCCGTTGGCAACGCGCAAGCAACTGCTGCGGGTGCACGATCCGGACTATGTGGATGCGATCGAGTCCAGCGTTCCGGCTCGCGGACTGATCCACCTCGATCCCGACACTGCGATGAACCCACACTCGCATCATGCCGCCCTGCGGGCGGCGGGTGCGGTGATCAAAGCGACTGACATGGTGATTGGCGGTGAGGTCGAGAACGCCTTTTGCTGCGTGCGCCCACCGGGACATCATGCCGAACGTGCGCGCGCGATGGGATTCTGCTTTTTCAACAACGTCGCTGTGGGCGCAGCCCATGCGCTGGAAAAGCACAGTTTGGAACGCGTCGCGATCGTGGACTTCGACGTGCACCACGGCAACGGCACCGAGGATATCTTTCGCAATGAACCCCGGGTAATGATGGCCTCTACTTTCCAGCACCCGTTTTACCCGTACAGCGGAGTGGAGGGGCGCTCGGAACGGATGGTGAACATTCCGCTGGCGGCGTACAGCGGAAGCCGGCAGTTTCGCGAGGCAGTGGATAAGTACTGGCTGCCTGCGTTGGGTCGCTTTAAGCCGGAGATGATATTCATTTCTGCCGGGTTCGATGCCCACCGGGACGACGACATGGCGTCGTTGAACCTGGTCGAGAGCGATTACGCCTGGGTAACCGGGTGTATCACGGAATTTGCCCGACAACACAGCAAAGGGCGGATAGTTTCGACGCTGGAAGGCGGCTACCAATTAACCGCGCTGGCACACAGCGTCGCCGAGCATATAGGCGTGTTGAGCGGCCCGTGAAGCAAAGGCCGGAATGCGCCGACCGGGATGTGTTCCGAATCGTGTCCGGTAAATCCAAAGGTTCGACAGAATTAGAGAATTAACGCCGCGGCGACTTTGCGGCCTTCAGCCACCAGGATGTTGTAAGTCCGGCAGGCCGCGTGCGTATCCATCACTTCGACGCCGACACCAGCCAGCGCCAGTGATTGCAGAAGGCGAGGGTGGAGGAAGCGCAGTTTATTTCCCGTGCCCAGAAGCACGATTTCCACACCGAGTCCGGCCAAAAACTCCAGATCCTCTTCCCGCAGCGTATCTACTCCTTCCACCACCCAGGTCTCGACCGGGCGATCGGGCAGGACCACGAGACTATGCTCGTAGCGCACCGCGTTTACCATGACGTAGCCCTCGCCGTAACCTGTGAAGGTATTCAGGTCGTCGCTTCTGGCAAGGTGAAGTTTCATGGCGAGAAGGGGTTCTTTGCTGCAATGCGGCTGATCCGGTAGGATTATAACTTTCCAATCGCCTCAACTTCCATCGCTCCAACAGTCGGTTACGAGCCGACGGTCGCGCCGGTCCGAAACCATGCCGATGAAAGAGTTTCCCCGCATACAGCGCCTGCCCCCCTACGTCTTCACCATCACCGGCGAGTTGAAGGCGGCCGCGCGCAGCCGCGGCGAGGACATAATCGACATGAGCATGGGCAACCCGGACGGCGTAACGCCCAGGCACATCGTGGATAAGCTGGTGGAGGCGTCCCAACGCATCGACACGCACGGTTACTCGGTCTCCAAGGGCATCCCGCGGTTGCGCCGCGCGATCTGCAACTGGTACCAGTCCCGTTTTGGCGTGACGCTGGATCCGGATTCCGAGGCCATCGTCACGATCGGCTCGAAGGAGGGACTGGCGCATCTGATGCTCGCCACCCTGGATCACGGCGATACCGTGCTGGTGCCGAATCCGAGTTACCCGATTCATATTTACGGCGCGGTGATCGCCGGGGCGGATATTCGCTCGGTGCGTATGACGCCAGGGATCGATTTCATTCAGGAGTTGCAGCGGGCGATCCGGGAATCCATCCCCAAGCCAAAGATGATGATCCTGGGTTTCCCGAGTAACCCGACCGCGCAATGCGTGGAAATCGACTTCTTCGAGCGCGTGGTGGCACTGGCGAAGGATCACGGCATCCTGGTGGTCCACGATCTGGCCTACGCCGATATCTGCTTCGACGGCTGGAAGGCGCCGTCGATCATGCAGGTGCAAGGTGCCCGGGAGGTCGCGGTCGAATTTTTCACCATGAGCAAGAGCTACAACATGGCCGGCTGGCGCGTCGGCTTCATGGTCGGTAACAAGGAATTGGTATCCGCGCTTGCACGCATCAAGAGCTACCATGACTACGGCAGCTTCACGCCGATCCAGGTGGCATCCATCGCCGCGCTCGAAGGTCCCCAGGAATGCGTGCGCGAGATCTGCGAGAAATATCAGAAGCGCCGCGACGTGCTCGCGCGGGGCCTGCATGAAGCCGGGTGGATGGTTCAGGTTCCTAAAGCGTCGATGTACATCTGGGCCGAGATTCCGGCACCTTACAAAGAGATGGGATCGCTGGAATTTGCCAAAAAACTGCTGGCGGACGCCAAGGTGGCGGTTTCCCCTGGCATCGGCTTCGGCGAATACGGTGATGGCCACGTGCGCTTCGCACTGATCGAGAACGAAGCGCGCACCCGCCAGGCCGTGCGGGGGATCAAGGACATGTTCCGCCGCGACGGATTGCTGGTACCGAGCCCGCGCCTCGTATCCGCATAGGCGTGCGCGCCGCGGCAGCTTGACGTTGCGCGCGGTACGACGAATTTTTCAGGGTTCCGATTTGATCGGGCGCGTGTCGCCCGATCTTTTTTGTGTTGAGGTTGATCATGGCGGCAGATGCGTTGCGCATTGTGCAAATTACCGGGACCAATCGCGAAGTGCTGGAGCCCGAATGGCTCACCGGCGCCGAGGCGGTGCACAGGCAACTGCGGCCGCAATTGCCTGCCGATTATTCCGCCAAGATGGAACGGATTTTCCGCGACGGGGGCGAAATGTGTGTGGCGGTGAAAGGCAATAAGGTATCCGGCGTGGCGGTCTACCGCGAGTTCGAAAATACACATGCTGGGCGCCGGTTCTACGTCGACGATCTGGTGACCGAAGAAAGCGGGCGTTCTTCCGGAGTCGGGCGGGCGTTGCTGGATTATCTGCAACGGACCGCCCGCGAACGCGGCTGCGATGGGCTGGATCTGGAATCAGGGACGCAGCGCACCCGCGCGCACCGTTTTTACTTCCGCGAGGGATTCTTCATAACGTCTTTTTCGTTCAGAAAAGATTTTCAATGAAACCGATCCATGTGGGCCTGCTCGGCATCGGCACCGTGGGTGGCGGAACTTTCGCCGTGCTTCGCCGCAATCAGGAGGAGATTATCCGGCGGGCCGGCCGCGGCATAGTCATCAAGATGGTCGCCGACAAGGACCTTGGCCGGGCGCGCAAGCTGGTTGGCGCCGCCGCCGAAATCACCGATGACGCGTACAAGGTGGTGGCCAGCCCCGATATCGACATCGTGATCGAGCTCATCGGGGGCACCAAAATCGCGAAGGACCTTATCCTGACGGCCATCGACAACGGCAAGCATGTCGTAACCGCCAACAAGGCCCTGCTGGCGACGCATGGCAACGAGATTTTCCTTGCCGCGCAAAAAAAAGGGGTCATGGTCGCCTTCGAAGCGGCGGTTGCCGGCGGTGTGCCGATCATCAAGGCGCTGCGTGAAGGCCTGACCGCCAACCGCATCGAGTGGATCGCCGGAATCATCAATGGGACCTCAAATTTCATTCTGTCGGAGATGCGCGAGAAGGGATCGAGCTTCAATGACGTGCTGGCCGAGGCACAACAACTTGGCTATGCGGAAGCCGATCCGACATTCGACGTCGAGGGTGTGGATGCCGCGCACAAACTCACCATCATGGCCGCGATTGCCTACGGCATCCCGATGCAGTTCGACAAGGCCTACACCGAGGGCATCTCAGGACTTACCAAGGAGGATATCCGCTACGCCGAGGAACTAGGTTACCGGATCAAGTTGCTCGGCATTACGCGACGCACGCCGGCCGGAATCGAATTGCGGGTGCATCCGACGCTGATACCGGCGCGGCGACTGATCGCCAACGTGGAAGGGGTCATGAACGCCATCCTGGTCAAGGGCGACGCGGCCGGCGCCACGCTGTACTATGGCGCCGGCGCCGGCGCCGAGCCGACCGCTTCAGCGGTGGTGGCGGATCTGGTCGATGTGACCCGGATGCATACCGCCGATCCGGAGCACCGGGTACCACATCTGGCATTCCGGCCGGACCGGATGTCCGATACGCCGATCCTGGCGATGGAGGAAGTCGAGACCTCGTACTACCTGCGGTTGCGGGTACTGGACCGTCCCGGCGTGCTCGCCGACATCACCCGCATCCTCGCCGACATGTCGATCTCGATCGATGCCATGGTGCAGAAGGAGCCGAGCGAAGGCGAGGAGTTGGTGGACATCATCATGCTGACCCACCTGACGCAGGAAAAAAACGTCAACTCCGCGATCAAGCGCATCGAGTCGCTTCCGGTGGTGTCCGGCAAGGTCACCCGTATCCGCCTCGAACACCTCGGGCGCGACTAAGGTCAGATCCTTCACCGCAGAGGCGCGAAGGCGCAGAGGAAACGCAGAGAAACGCAAAATGGGTAAAAAGCTGATGAGAGTCCGGTCCGACATTCTCTTGGTGTATCCCGTGTGGTTTTACAAATCATCTGGTTTCGCTTTCCTTTGCGTTTCCTCTGCGCCTTTGCGCCTTTGCGGTTAGTCATTTTTCAGAATAACCATGACAGCTCACTACACCGGCCTCATCAACCGCTACCGCGACCGCCTCCCGGTTGGGCCGGATACGCCCGTCATCACGCTAAACGAAGGCAATACGCCTCTGATCGAACTGACCAAACTGCCAAAAATCATCAGGAAAGACGTACGCATTTTCTGCAAGTTCGAAGGACTGAATCCGACCGGCTCGTTCAAGGACCGCGGCATGACCATGGCGGTGACGAAGGCGGTCGAGGCAGGTGCGCGGGCGATCATCTGCGCTTCAACCGGCAACACCTCGGCGTCCGCCGCTGCCTATGCCGCGCGCGCGGGCATCACTTGCTACGTTTTGATTCCGGAAGGCAAGATCGCGCTCGGCAAGCTCTCGCAGGCGATGATGCATGGATCCGTAGTCATCCAGATTCGCGGCAATTTCGACGACGGCATGCGGCTGGTTCAGGAAGTGGCGCAGAGGATGCCGGTGAACATTGTCAACTCGATCAATCCCTACCGCCTTCAGGGCCAGAAGACCCTTGCCTTCGAGGTGATTGAGGCGCTGGGCGATGCGCCGGATTATCACGCTCTGCCGGTCGGAAACGCCGGCAACATCTCGGCGCACTGGATGGGCTACAGCGAGGCCGTTGGCAAAAATACCGCCAGTTGCTCGCACTGCGAAGGCGATTGCAAGTACCTGGGCAAGCCCATCGCCACCCAACGGCCGATCATGCTCGGTTATCAGGCCGCCGGCGCGGCGCCGTTTCTTCGCGGTGCGATGGTGGATGAGCCCGAGACCGTCGCCACCGCAATCCGCATCGGCCATCCGGTATCGTGGAAACTCGCGTGGGCTGCCAAGAGCGAATCCGGAGGCTGGTTCAACGAATGCACCGACGAAGAGATCCTGCGCGCGCAGAAACTTCTGGCTGAAACCGAGGGAATTTTCTGCGAGCCGGCCTCTGGAGCTTCGATCGCGGGCGTGCTGAAAGACCTTGAACTCGGTGTGATCGGCGAAGGCACGACTATCGTTTGCACCTTGACCGGCCACGGACTGAAGGATCCCGACACCGCGATCGCACAAAGCGCAAAGCCGGTCGTAGTGGACGCCACGTCGGCGGCGATTGAACGCGTGATCGGCGAGAACCTTCCAAAATCTTGATCCACAGACGACACAGGGAAAAGCGCCGGCCACGAATTGCGACAGGCGAAGAACTGTTCGACGCGATCGCGCCCCGATAATTTATTTTGATTCTTTGGTTCTTCGACGAACCTCGGCTTTGTCTCTCTTCGTGTCCCCTCCGGGCCAACGTCTTTCGGTTTCGTCGCCCATGGCCTCGTGGATCAACCGGCGGAAAATCGCATCGATAGATCGACTGCGCGCACGTTCTTGGTTAGCGAGCCGATGGATATGCGGTCCACTCCCGTCTCCGCAATGGCCCGCACGGTGTCAAGATTCACGCCACCCGAAGCCTCCAGCGCCGCGCGTCCGGCGGTCACTTTCACGGCTTCCCGCAGGCCAGCGAGATCGAAGTTGTCGAGCAGTATGAGCTTGGCGCCGGCTACGATCGCCGCGTCCAGTTGCGCGATCGATTCCACCTCGATCTGAATCGGGAAATTTCCGGCAACTTGCCTCGCCTGCTGGAGCGCCGGGACGATTCCCCCGGCTGCGGCGATGTGATTTTCCTTGATCAGAATCCCGTCGTACAGACCCATCCGGTGATTGCTGGCGCCGCCGCAACGCACGGCGTATTTGAGCGCCTGGCGCAGCCCCGGAAGTGTCTTGCGGGTATCAAGGATGATTGCCTTCGTACCTGCCACGGCATCCACGAACATTCGCGCGCGGGTGGCCACGCCGGATAGGGTCTGCAGAAAATTGAGCGCGGTACGTTCGCCGGTGAGCATGCTGCGGGCGCGGCCGTCGATTTCGCACGATGCCTGAAGCGCAGACACGCGGTCGCCATCTGATGCATGCCATTTCACGCGTGTGTCCGGGTCAATCTGGCGAAAAACTTCATCGAACCACGCGCTACCGCACAACACTGCTGCTTCGCGGGTGACGACATGGGCATGGGCGGTCTCAGCCCCGGGCACAAGGGTGGCGGTAATATCGCCGCTGCCTATGTCTTCGGCCAGCGCCCTCGCAACGTCGCTCCTGATGACCGGTGCCAAATCCATGGGTTTCCCATAAACTGAAGGCGGCATTCTATCGCGGGAGGCGTTGATGTCGGGCGTAATGGGGGTGCTCTCGTACGGAATCGGGACTGTTCTGGGCCTGATGCTCGTTGGACTCGTGGTGTTCTGGTTCGTGCAGGACGTCACCCAGAAGAAACATACCGTCCTGCGCAATTACCCGGTCATCGGCAGGCTCCGCTATTTCTTCGAGAGTCAGGGCGAGTACTTCCGCCAGTATTTCTTTGCCGGCGACCGCGACGAAATGCCGTTTAATCGCGCAACTCGCGGCTGGGTATACAAGCTGTCAAAAAACGAAGGCGGCATAATCGGCTTCGGCTC
Organism: Betaproteobacteria bacterium; assembly: GCA_031406075.1. Classification (GTDB taxonomy): domain Bacteria; phylum Pseudomonadota; class Gammaproteobacteria; order Burkholderiales; family JACQAP01; genus JACQAP01. Next base: position 7,274 of record JANOGP010000063.1, on the reverse strand, counting down.
CACCAACGACCTGCGTGAGCCCGGTACCATCATTTTCGTCAACGCGCCCTTTCCGGTGCTGGAGCAAGACCGTCTGCCTACGCCACCGCTCCTGATCGGCGAGGGTTACTGCGCGCATCCGTTCGAGGCCCGCTCCATCGTCAACATCAGCGGCATGAGCTTTGGTGCGATTTCCGAGCCCGCGGTGCGGTCGCTGTCGCGCGGTGCGGCGCTGGCCGGCTGCTGGATGGACACCGGCGAAGGCGGGCTGTCGCCGTATCACCTCGAAGGCAGTTGCGATCTGATCATGCAGATCGGGACCGCCAACTACGGTATCCGCGATGCAGACGGCAAATTCTCGCGCCAGCGTGCCAGGGAACTCGGCGAAGTGGTAAAGGCCTTCGAGATCAAATTGTCGCAAGGGGCAAAGCCGGGCAAAGGCGGCGTCCTTCCCGGTTCCAAGGTGACTGCCGAAATCGCACAAATCCGCGGCATCCCCGCGGGGAAAGACTCGATCAGCCCGAACCGGCATCACGATGTTGGCAACGTCAACGAATTGCTCGACAAGATTGCCCAGGTGCGCGATCTGACCGGCCGTCCGATCGGAGTGAAAACCGCAATCGGGGGATGGCAACTCATCAACGACCTGTGCAATGCGGTCTTGCAACGGGGTCCGGAAATGGCCCCGGATTTCCTGGTCATAGACGGCGGCGAGGGCGGTAGCGGCGCCGCCCCGCAGGCGCTTGCCGACCACATGAGCCTGCCTATCGCGGAAGCCTTGCCGCGAGTGGTGGACGCGTTGCTTGAATCCGGACTGAAGGAGCGCATTCGCGTGGTGGCCGCGGGCAAGCTGATTACTTCCGCAAGAGCGGCGTGGGCGCTGTGCGTAGGGGCCGACTTCGTCAATACCGCGCGCGGATTCATGTTCGCGCTCGGCTGCATTCAGGCGCTGCGCTGCCACACCAATACCTGCCCGACCGGCGTAACGACACACAACTGGCGTCTGCAGCGCGGGCTCGTTGTGGAAGAGAAGTATCTGCGGGTGGCGAACTACGCGATCAACATGAACAAGGAGATCGACATGATCGCCCATTCATGCGGCTGCCGGCATGCGCGCGAGTTGCGGCGCGAACACGTGCGCATCGTCGAATCCGCGGGGCATAGCGTGGCCTTCAATATGGTCTATCCCTATCCGAAAACCAAACAGGAATTCATGCAATCGGTTATCCAGACCGTCATTTGAGAAGGGCAGACCGGCCGGTTAGCAGGGACTGCACCCCGGTCGGCCGTTGGCCGTGTTCGTCAGATCAAAATGGCGCGCTTGGGGCCGTGCAGCCAAGGTCGAAAATAAGCGGGAAGATTATCGGAACTCTTCAATGGAATGCTTGATCGTTACCGCACCGCGAATCTGGCCGAGGGTATACCCGGTGGCGCGGTCATGCGGATAGTCGGCAGCGAGCCTGGCTTTCACCGGGTCGGGAATCGAGTCTGCCGTCCCGTGGCAGGTCAGGCATAAGGGCTGCACCGGGATCGCCTTCATGTAGCGGAAAAATCGGCCCAGTGGCTCGCTCACCATTTCCGACCGCTCCAGGGTCTCGGGCTTGACTCCCTGCATTGCCTGCTGGTCAAACTCCGCCAGCACCTGTTGTTCCCAGGCATCGGGCTTTCCAAGCAGCGGATTGCGAGTCTTGAGGCTGACGCGGGAGACACGGGCACCGGTCTTTCTGGATAGCTCTCCCGCAAGTCCCGGAGCAATATCCCGACAAACCGCAATGGCTTGGTCCGGCCCGCCCGCAGCCATTTCTTTTTTCAGAACGGTACCGAGCCGCTGGATCAGTTCGGACGCGGTTGCGCGCGCGGCCACGGTCAAGTCGTCGGCCATGGCCGGTGGCATCACCATGCCCAGCAGCAGTAAAGCGATCCGTTGGAAGTTCTTCATGGTTTCGCGAAGTCTTGGGAAGTTGTTCTCAGCCAAATCTGCCAGTTTTACAGCTGGCCCGCAACGTTGAGCCGCCGGACAGTTCGATCCTGCGGCAGCCAACCCGTTGAAATCGGTTAGTTACCGCCCAATCTAGGCGGCAATACCTGAATCCAAGGAATGGCGATGCGCATTGACAAACTCACAACCCGATTTCAACAGGCCTTGGCCGACGCGCAGAGCATGGCGGTTGGCAAGGATAATCCCTACATCGAGCCTCAGCATCTGCTGCTAGCACTGCTCGAGCAGGACGACGGCGGTACAGCGTCGCTGCTCGCCCGTGCGGGAGCCAATGTGCCGCCGCTGAAGGAAGCCCTCAAGGCCAGCATTGGCCGGCTGCCCAAACTGGAAGGCCACGGCGGCGAGATCAGCGTCTCGCGCGAATTAACTAACCTTTTGAACCTTACCGATAAAGAAGCGCAAAAGCGCGGCGACCAGTTCATCGCCTCCGAGCTATTTCTTCTGGCGCTTGCGGACGACAAGGGCGAAACCGGCAAGCTGTTGAAGAGCCACGGGGTGAATCGCAAGGCTCTCGAACAAGCCATTGACACGGTGCGCGGCGGCGAAGGCGTGCAAAGTCAGGAATCGGAAGGCCAGCGCGAAGCGCTCAAGAAATACACCCTGGACCTCACGGAGCGTGCCCGCATCGGCAAACTCGACCCGGTGATCGGCCGCGACGACGAGATCCGCAGGGTGATCCAGATCCTGCAGCGCCGGACCAAGAACAACCCGGTGTTGATTGGCGAGCCGGGAGTGGGAAAGACCGCGATCGTCGAAGGTCTGGCTCAGCGCATCATCAACGAAGAAGTGCCGGAGACGCTGAAAGGCAAGCGCGTCCTCAGCCTCGACATGGCGGCGTTGCTGGCGGGAACCAAATACAGGGGAGAATTCGAGGAACGGCTTAAATCCGTGCTCAAGGAAATATCCCAGGAGGAAGGCCGCATCATCGTATTCATCGACGAACTCCACACTATGGTCGGCGCGGGCAAGGCCGAGGGCGCCATGGACGCGGGCAACATGCTCAAACCGGCGCTCGCCCGCGGGGAACTGCACTGTGTTGGCGCGACTACGCTGGACGAATACCGCAAGTACATCGAGAAGGATGCGGCACTCGAACGTCGCTTCCAGAAGGTGCTGGTCGATGAGCCCAGCGTGGAAAGCACCATCGCCATCCTGCGCGGGCTGCAGGAGAAATACGAGCTCCATCACGGGGTGGAAATTACCGACCCGGCAATTGTTGCCGCGGCGGAACTATCGCATCGCTACATCACCGACCGCTTCCTGCCGGACAAGGCCATCGACCTGATCGACGAGGCGGGCGCGCGCATCAAGATGGAAATCGATTCCAAGCCGGAACAGATGGATAAACTCGACCGTCGCTTGATCCAGCTCAAGATTGAACGCGAGGCGGTAAAGAGGGAGAAGGACGAAGCCTCGCGCAAGCGCCTCCAGGCTCTCGAGGAGGAGATCCAGCGGCTGGAGAAGGAATACTCGGACCTGGAAGAAATCTGGAAAGCGGAAAAAGCCCAGGTTCAGGGTTCGCAGCACATCAAGGAAGAATTGGAGAAACTGAAGCTGGAAATGGAGGCCGCCAAACGCAAGGGCGATTGGCAGAAAGTCTCCGAGATTCAGTACGGCAAGATCCCGCAGCTGGAGTCGCAGCTCAAAAAGGCGGAAACCTCGACGGATCAGCCGAAGTTCAAGCTGTTGCGAACCCAGGTTGGCGCAGAGGAAATCGCCGAAGTGGTTTCGCGCGCGACCGGTATACCGGTTTCCAAGATGATGCAGGGTGAACGCGAGAAACTGCTGCACATGGAGGCGCGGCTGCACCAGCGCGTGGTCGGACAGGACGAGGCGGTGCGTATGGTGTCGGACGCAATACGGCGATCGCGCGCCGGCTTGGCCGATCCGAATCGGCCATATGGTTCGTTCCTGTTCCTGGGGCCGACCGGCGTCGGCAAGACCGAACTCTGCAAGGCGCTGGCCGAGTTCATGTTCGATTCGCAGGATCACCTGATCCGCATCGACATGTCCGAGTTCATGGAGAAGCACTCGGTGGCCCGGCTGATCGGCGCGCCACCGGGCTATGTCGGATACGAGGAAGGCGGTTATCTGACCGAGTCCGTACGCCGCAAGCCCTATTCGGTGATCCTCCTCGACGAGGTGGAGAAGGCGCACCCGGACGTATTCAATGTCCTGTTGCAAGTGCTGGACGACGGCCGCATGACCGACGGCCAGGGTCGCACCGTAGATTTCAAGAACACGGTGATCGTCATGACTTCGAATCTGGGCAGCCACATGATCCAACAGATGGCGGGCGACGACTACCAAGTGATCAAGCTTGCGGTGATGGGTGAAGTGAAAGCCTATTTCCGGCCGGAGTTTATCAACCGCATCGACGAGTTAGTCGTGTTCCACGCGCTCGATGAGAAGCACATCAAATCGATCGCAAAGATCCAGCTCGGCCATCTGCAGAAGCGTCTGTCTGCGATGGACATGAAGCTGGAAGTGGAAGATGCCGTTTTGTCCGAGCTGGTCCACGTCGGCTTCGATCCGGTGTTCGGTGCCCGTCCGTTGAAGCGTGCGATCCAGTCGGCGATCGAGAATCCGTTGGCAAAGGAAATTCTCGAGGGGCGATTCGCTCCCAAAGATGTTATTCGTGTTACCTCGTCGGGAGGCAAGTCCCGCTTCGAAAAGGGAAACTGAACGGTCCAGGCGCGCCGCGCGAGCGGAATATTGGTTAGCGGCTGGATCGCACCGCAGATTTGACCGATAATTCGTGCCTTGAATCATGCCGTCCTCTGCGAGCCGGAGCGGCAATGTTGCGCTTTCGCATCGGGAATGCAGAGGATTCCGGCGGCGTCCCACCATAGAAGAACATGAGCGTCGTAACCCCCGCAGAGCCGCTTGCCCTATTCCGCGGCGAACCGATGCACGAGCTGCCTGGCGATCTCTACATTCCGCCGGACGCGCTGCGCGTGTTTCTCGAAACCTTCGAGGGTCCGCTTGACCTGCTGCTCTATCTGATCCGCAAGCACAATATCGAAGTGCTCGACATCCCCATGGCGAGCTTGACCCGCCAGTACATGGCGTATGTCGAAGTGATGCGGCAGCATCAGCTCGAACTGGCTGCCGAGTATCTGCTCATGGCTGCGCTGTTGATCGAGATCAAGTCGCGCATGCTACTGCCGCGGCCGCCCCAAGTAAGCCCGGAGGAGGCCGATCCACGAGCCGAACTGGTGCGTCGATTGCTGGAATACGAGCGCATGAAACTCGCCGGCCGGCAACTCAATGAATTACCGCAAGCAGGACGGGACTTCGCGGTGGTTCAGATCTGGCTTGACCGGGAGGTCGAGCAAAGGCTGCCCGATGTCAATTCCGACGACTTGCGCAACGCGTGGCTGGGACTGATTGCCCGCGCACGCATGATGCGCCACCATAGGATCACTCGGGAACAGTTGTCGGTCCGCGAGCACATGAGCCGCATTTTGCGCAGCCTTCAGCACTTGCGATTCGTCCGCTTCGAGGACCTTTTCGATGAGACGGCAGGTGTGCCCGTTCTGGTGGTCAGTTTTCTCGCCATACTCGAATTGGCCCGCGAAAGCCTTGTGCAGGTCACCCAGCAGGGTGCGTTTTCACCTATTTACGTCAAATTGAATCATGGATTTACCTCTGTCTGATCCAGCCCAGATCAAGCGCGTGCTGGAGGCCGCGTTGTTGAGCAGCGCTGAACCTTTGCCAGTGGCCGATCTCAGAAATATGTTCGACGAAACCGTCGGTCCCGATGTCGTTCGCCGCATGCTGGAGGAACTGCGAACAGAATGGGCCGGGAAAGGCGCGGAACTGGTGAATGTCGCCAGCGGATGGCGGTTTCAGGTACGTCGGGATTATCAAAAGTTCCTGGATCGGCTGAATCCACAGAAACCGCCGAAGTACTCGAGGGCGGTGCTGGAGACGCTCGCCATCATCGCCTACCGGCAACCGGTAACGCGCGGAGATATCGAGGAAATTCGTGGAGTTACGGTTTCCGGCAGCATACTCAAGGCGCTTGAGGCGCGGGGCTGGATCGACGAGGTTGGTCACCGCGAAGTGCCGGGTCGGCCAGCGCTTTACTCCACGACGCAGACCTTTCTGGACGATCTGAATATACGCTCGCTTGCTGAGCTTCCACCGCTGGAGGATCTCGGCTCGCTGGTTGAGTCTGAGCAGCTGGCGGAGCAGGCGCAACGTTTCGAGGTAACTTCAGAAGTCGCAGCCGGCGCGGCTCCGAACGAGGAAGAGACGTCTACGGAGACACACGCCAATCCGGCTTGAATGGCCGTCTGCCGGCAGCGGTCAATGTCGGTGCCGTTCTGGAGAACAACATGAAAGCCATTCTTGTCGCCAATCCCAAAGGCGGATCCGGCAAAACTACGCTGGCAACCAACCTTACTGGGTCTCTGGCGGCGCGCGGAGAAAATGTCTATTTGTGCGATCTTGATCGCCAGCAGTCTTCGTTGAACTGGCTGACGATTCGTCCGGCAGATCGGCCCACGATTCACAGGCTGGATGCGCGCGATGACGACGAGCCTTCCATGCCCCGCGGCTCGAGCTGGCTCATTCTGGACTCTGCGGCCGGGCTGCATGGAAAAAATCTCGCGCATGCACTGAAGCTCGCACAGAAAGTGTTGATTCCGGTCCAGCCATCGATATTCGACATGGCGGCAACGAGCGCTTTTCTGAAAACGCTGATGGAAGAGAAGGCGGTTAGAAAGCACAAGACCTTCGTAGGCATCGTTGGCATGCGCGTCGATCCAAGAACAAAGGCTGCGGCGACGCTCGAAGCGTTTCTTGCCCAGTATAAATTGCCGGTGTTGACCTATCTGCGCGACACGCAGGTTTATGTGAACGCGGCATTCAACGGTCTCAGCGTGTTCGACCTGCCCGATTACGTGAGCGCGAGAGACCTCGAGCAGTGGCAGCCTTTGCTGGATTGGTTGGAAGAAGACTGAAAAGCCGGCGCCAAGCGATCCGTTCCAGCTCTTTGGTTGACGCACGTCTCCTTACATTGCTATCATTCCGCTTCTTGGAACCGCATTTTCGGGTTCCAATTCGGTCGCGGGGTGGAGCAGTCTGGCAGCTCGTCGGGCTCATAACCCGAAGGTCGTAGGTTCAAATCCTGCCCCCGCAACCAACCTGCTCTTTAAAAAATCAAACAGCCGATGCGTGTGGGTGCTTCGTGTGATGGGGGCGCTTGCGTGGGGATTGGTGGGTTATCGCCCGGTTCTGGGTCTTGAAGAAGGTCCGGGGCAAGCCGCCTCACGAGAGAAGCTTTTGG
>JANOGP010000049.1:0-23274 GCA_031406075.1 Betaproteobacteria bacterium | reverse complement strand
CCCCGAAGGGGGCCTTTCCAAAACGGTCGAAGACCGAAACTGCTTACTTGTACCAGCGGCCGCCCTTGGCGGCGTACTGATCCTGGTCATGAGCCATGAACAGTTGAGCACCTTCGATATCGCGCATCATCTTCAGGCGGTTCACGGACTTGGTGTAGTCCTGGACGCTGTAGTTGAGGCCGGCGGGATAGCCGTCGAGGTTTTCCTGCATCCAGATGGCGTCCTGGGACATGATGATCGTGCCGCCGGACGCCAGCTTGATCTTCACCGACTGGTGACCGAGCGTATGGCCAGGAGTGCTGAGGATAAGGACGCTGCCGTCGCCGAACAGGTCGTAGTCGCCCTCGAGCTCGAGGAAGTTGAATTCACGAGTGCCGTCGATATCGGCCATCACGAACGCACCACCGCTGCGCCCCTGGAACTTCTCCGGGAACCAGCCTTGATACAGTTCCTTCTTCTGGATGGCGTGGATTGCGTTCGGGAACATTTCCATGTTGCCGGCATGATCCAGGTGGGTGTGCGACGTGATGACAACCTTCACCTTCTCCACCGAGTAGCCAAGTTTTTTGAGCTGCATGTCGATCGTGTCTTCACGCTTCTGGCTGGGCTTCAGGAAGTCGCACAGGCCGGGCTGCCAGTAGGTTTTGCAGTCCTGAGTGACCGCGACGTTGTTGCCGGTGTCAAACACGACCAGGCCCTTGGGATGGTCGATTATCCACATGCTCACCGGAATCGTGATGTCGCGCTGCTTTTCCTTCGGCACGGTGGGGATCAAACCAGTAATCGCAAACGGACCGAACATGCCGCTGGTGGTCCAATACACCTGTTTGACTTGCGCGAATCCTGTGGACGAGCCGACGAGGCACAGCAGTCCGAGCAGTGTCGCAACGAGAGCAGACTTCTTCATGTTTGAACTCCTCCTATTTTGATGGTCACTCGAATTCCTAATATGCACCGCTGGTTCTTACTCTCCCTTGACAACCTGGATCGGAAATCGGTGGACTGCGTTCCCAAATACGACGATCAGGTGCCTGCGGTACGGCGCTCCCGGAGTGTGCCTGTTCGAATTCAGCACGTCAATCCGTGTTGTAGCGCAGTGCCCTGGAATCGCAGACGGCCCTCATGTGAAACGAATGATACTTATGAAGGCGGTTTCGGCCGTCAAAACAGTCGCCGTGCCCCTCCAACGGCGCCCTCACGCAAGGTTTTCCGCGCTGACCAGCCCTTTAGAGAGCAGTGACTGGAAGACGTCATAGGTTTGGCGGATACCTTCCTCGATCGAGACCGAGCCGTAGTCGCCCAGGAAGGCGCGCACCGGCTGGTCCGACAGCGCCATTGGAAAAGGCAGCGTTTCGCCACTGATGGCGATCTGCGCCTCGGGCGCGACTTTCCTCAACAGTTCCACCGACTGCTCGACGGTCGAGGGCACGCCATTTATGTCGAAGACTTCGGCGCCGGCGCGATCCTTCGACACTGCCTTGACGAAAGCGCTGGCGACTTCCCCGGCATGTAGCCAGGAGATCGGGCCGCGAAACGGGATGGTGTAGGGCTTGCGGGCCGCAGCGGCCAGGATCGCCACCGTGGTCTTGGAGGTCATCCCCTGGTCGCGGCCGATGCCGTAGACCACCCCCGGACGCAATCCTACGCTTGGAATCTGCCAGTCCTGCGCATATACCCGCGCGGTCTGCTCGTTGCAGAATTTGTAAGCGCCATAGAGCGTGGCCATGGTCTTCGGGTCGAGCACGCCGTGCGCCGCGATTGAACTGGCGTAGGCAATGCGCTTGATGCCGAATTTCCGGGCGGCCTCGAATATGTTCACGGTGCCGACCACGTTCACCCGCGCGCCGGCAATAGGGTCCGCCTTGCAGAACGGCACCTGCAGGGCGGCCAAGTGGATGATCGCCTTGGCGCCGCTGGCCTTCACGGCACCCATCACTGCGGCCGGATCGGCGATATCGCCGGTCAGCCATTGCACTCCGGCGATCTCGGAATCCGCCATCAGGAGCTTAGGCCTGCGCTTGTCTTCGCTGAGGTCCATCGCCACCACCGTCACGCCGGCGTCTACGAGCAGTGACAGCGCCCAACTGCCGATGCAGCCGCCCGCCCCCGTCACCAGCACCGGACCGCCAAAGTCTCTTGGATTGATTTTGAATTTCTTGAACATTTTTTTGTGCTCCGCGGCAATTCCGGCTCAATTTTTGTCAGGCAGACCTCTCGACACGGCGAATTATCTTGCCGCGTCACGTGGCCGCGTGAACTGCAGGTTTTCCGGACAAGCCGAAGGCTAACAAAAAACCCCCCGCCATAGTCGCCTTGTTAGCGGGAATATCCGTTTAGCAGGCGCTCAGAAGTGCCCGCGCACCGTGGCAAAGAGGAAATCGCCGCCCATGTCCAGCTCGCCCGGGATGAGGGCGCCAAAGTTCGCGTCGAGCTTGAGCCGCCGGTACTCCAGGCCCAAGGAAAGACGGCGCGAGACGAAGAAATCCGCCCCCGCCACAGCCTGGAATCCCACGTCGGTGTCGTTTTCCGTCAACTCGGTGTGTACGCCGAGGACGCTGCCTTCGACCAACAGCGTGGTGGTGTAGATACCCAATCCGCCGCCCACGTACAACTCAACCCGATCCAGCGGCAGAATGAATTTCACCAGGCCTCCGATGCCGCCGCTGTACAGGTCGGCGCGACTGTCGGGGGAACCCAAAGCCGATGGGGGAATGGTTGACGGCGTATCGATGCGCTGGAACGCGAAAAGCCCGTCGATTTCGAGGGCGACGTGAGGCGTCAAGCGGTAGCCACCGCTGATCGCGAGACCGAATTGGCCCTCCTGATTGACCAGTTGCGAATTGCTCTCCTCACTGAATGCACCCACCGCCCCGGACATATACCAGTGCCCGACACGCTCCGGTTCGAACATCCTTACCTGGGCCTCGGCATGCAGGGGGAGTATGGCCAAAACCGCAAGAACAAGAGGTGTCCACTGGATTTTCATCGACATGAAGTTTCTCCTGGTAGATTCAATTGGCGCAGGCGCGGGGAACCCGCTTTATGCGGAAGGACGCGCCGGCATGCTGCAGTGAATCATTCGCCCAAATGGGGGCAGCGGCAAGCCGCGCGGTCGTTCTGAGGGCCGGAATACGCATCCGGGGAATTCTAATCTGCTGCCGATTCCTGCATCATTCGGGAATCCACAGTCATCTTTACGACGGTCACCCTCTGGTAAGTTTCTAAATATAAACAGCAAAAATAAAAAAATGTGGAGGTTGCCATGATCCAAGACGGCGCGTATTACGAGTCCCTGTACAACAATCGGGCGGCAGTCCCGGAGTTTCAGAGTTTTTTTGACCGCTGGGCGGCACGGTCGGCCCAGGCGCGTCGTGAACTGGACGTCGAGGTAGATGTGCCCTATGGGGACCATCGAATGGAAACCATGGATATCTTCCGCCCGCGCGGCGAGGCCAGGGCGCTGCTGATGTTCATCCATGGCGGCTACTGGCGTTCGCTCGACAAGAATGACCATTCGTTCGTTGCCGCTCCTTTTGTCCACGCGGGTGCTGCCGTGGCGGCGATCAACTATTCGCTATGCCCGTCGGTGAAAGTCGAGGACATTGTGATGCAGTGTCTGAAAGCCGGGGCGTGGCTTTATCGCAATGCCGGCGAAGTCGGCTCGCCGCGCAACCGCATTTTCGTGGCGGGACACTCGGCGGGCGGGCATCTCACCGCCATGTGCATGGCCGCGCAATGGCCGCGCTTCTCCCGCGGCCTGCCGGAAAAAGTGATGCAGGGCGGAATGTCCGTCAGCGGAATTTACGATCTGGTGCCGATTGCACGTACGCCCTCGATCAACGTGGATCTGCGCCTCACCGAGGCCGAGGCGCACAAGGGCAGCCCGGCTTTCATGCCGCCCGCCACCAAGGCGCCGGTATATATCGCAGTGGGTGGACGGGAAATCGGCGGCTTCAAGGAACAGCACGCCTTGCTGGCCAATAATTGGCGCAATGTCATCGCTGAAGACATTCCCTGCCCGGCAGATAACCATTTCAGCGTCCTCGATGCGTTCGCCAATCCCGAGGCCGAGCTGTGCAAGACGGCGATCCGGATGATGGGACTGTCATGAGGTACGAGGGCCGAGGCGCAAGGGCCGAGTAGCAGCAAAACTCGAACCTCGGGTCTCGCGCCTCGGCCCTTTCACTTTGGGCTTCCCAGCTGGACGCTATACTGTTTAAATGTCCAGTATGGCAATGAAGACAGTAACTGGTGACCGTGGTGCGGCCCATAAGGGCCGCGGCGCCACCCTCAATCCCGAAGGGCGATTCGAGAAGGACGCGCGCGAGGCTTTCGACGACGGCTGGGACACGCCGCTGGAGGAGGAGCCCGGGCGTCCCCGGACAATCGTTACCGTGGAGCGGGCCAGGAGCATCATTTCCCGAAACGAATCGCCGGACATTCCCTTCACCCAGTCGATCAACCCTTACCGCGGTTGCGAGCACGGGTGTATCTACTGCTACGCGCGCCCGTCGCATGCGTACCTCAACCTGTCGCCGGGGCTGGATTTCGAGACCCGGCTGTTTGCCAAAACCAACGCGGCGGAGTTGCTGCGAGCGGAGCTTGCCAGGCCCGGTTACGCCTGCGATTGCATTACGATCGGCGCCAACACCGACCCCTATCAGCCGGTGGAACGCGAATGGAAAGTCACGCGCTCGATTCTGGAAGTGCTGTCGGCTTGCAACCATCCCTGTGCCATCATCACCAAGAATGCCATGGTGGAGCGCGATCTCGATATCCTGGGTCCGATGGCGGCGAAGAACCTGGTTCAGGTTTATATTTCAGTCACCACCCTGGATCAACATATCGCCCGGCGCATGGAACCGCGCGCGTCGGCGCCGGCGCGGCGCATCGAGGCAATCAGGAGACTGGCGCAGGCAGGCGTGCCGACCGGAGTCATGGTGGCACCGGTGGTGCCGTTTCTGACAGACTCGGGAATAGATGCCGTGCTTGAAGCGTCACGCGAGGCGGGTGCAGACCGTGCCGGCTACACCCTGATGAGGCTGCCCTGGGAGGTCAAGGACTTGTTCAAGGACTGGCTCGAATGCAATTTTCCACTCAAGGCGGCTCACGTAATGAGTCGCGTACGCGACATGCGCGACGGGCGAGAGAACGATCCGAATTTCGGCTCGCGCATGCGTGGGGCGGGGGAACTGGCGGATCTTCTGGGCAAGCGATTCAACTTGGCTTGCCGCCGGCTTGGGTTGAACCACGTACGTCGCGGCCCGCTGGACACGACGAAGTTCAAGCCCCCGAGACTCGACGGCCAGATGGATCTTTTCTGATGGTCAAAGTCTATTCTGCCGCGACGTTGGCGGACGCGCACTTGGTGCGGGGGCTGCTCGGACAGGCGGGGATCGACGCAACGGTATTCAACGAGAACCTGCAGGGCGGGCTGGGCGAAATTCCGTTTACCCATGCCTATCCGGAAGTGTGGCTCGTTGACGAGCGTGACCTGCAACGGGCACGCGAAGTAATTCGTCAGATCGAGCGGCCCACGCCCAGTTCGGAAACTGTGATCTGCGCGGGTTGTCTTGAGGGCAGTCCCGGAAATTTTCAGGCCTGCTGGAATTGTGGCGAAGCGTTTTGAGCCGGATGACATGCGGCGCGAGTTGCTGCGGGGCATGGCGGCCGGCGTGCTCGCAATGGGAGTTTCCGCGGTGCTGAAGTCGCGAAGAGTGCAAGGTGCCACGCCGGCGCAGGCGGTGCTTTACGTCGGCGATGAGCTGGCGCGCTATGGTTTTCCCGACGGTCATCCGCTCGGGGCAGACCGGCAGGGCGCGTTCTACAGGGAGGCCGCCGCCCAGGAGTTGCTCGAGAAAGTACCGGTGCGGGCGCCGCGGGTCGCCACGCGCGAGGAAATCGAGCGCTTTCACAGCAAGCGCCATGTAGAAAAAGTGATGCACGCGGAGCGTGACCGGCTCGAATATCTCGACAATGGCGACACGCCGGTGTTTCCCGGTGTTTACCGGGCGTCTGCGACCGTGGTCGGGTCCGCTCTGGACGGCCTTTCCCGCGTCATGGCGGGCGAGTGCAAGCGAACCTTTCAGCCGATCGGCGGGCTTCATCATGCCGGGCGCGATCATGCGGCCGGTTTCTGCGTATTCAACGATCTTGGCGTGTTGATCGAAACGCTGCGTTCCGGGTATGACGTCAGGCGCGTAGGCTACGTGGACATCGACGTGCACCACGGCGACGGTGTCTTTTATGCCTTCGAGGACGATCCCGACCTGATTTTTGCCGACATCCACGAGGACGGCAGGCATCTTTATCCCGGCACCGGAAGCGAGGACGAGACCGGCACGGGAAAGGCCAAAGGCACCAAACTTAACATCCCGCTCGCACCGCGCTCAGGCGACAGGGAGTTTGCGCAGGTCTGGCCGCGGGTGGCAGCGCACCTGACCAGGTTCGAACCTGAATTCTTGGTGTTTCAATGCGGTGCCGACGGATTGAAAGGCGATCCGCTGGCGCACCTCGAGTATTCGCCTGCCGCGCATGCGCACGCAGCGCAGAGCCTGGTTCAGATTGCCGGACGCTTCTGCAAAGGACGCCTGATGGCTTTTGGCGGCGGCGGCTACGACAGAAGCAATCTGGCCAAAGCCTGGAGTGCCGTGCTGCGGGAAATTGCCTGATCGCAGGAACCGGTTCGGCGACCAACGCCGCGAAAACATGTACAAAACGCGATCCGGAGATAATCGGGTTTACTTCGGGTCGCCTTTGCGTCTGCGCGCCTTGACGGTGAGGTTGCGCGCTGTGGACTCCCATTCGTGAACTTTCTCATGGGCCACATTGGCCCCGCATAACACCACCACCACGTTTTCGCCGGGTTTTACCGGGATTTTGCCCTCCAGTAGCGCGGCGACCGAGCAGGAGGTCGCCGGTTCCGTGAGCAGCTTTTCTTCCTGAAGGATGGAAATCAACGCACGAATGGCCGCATTGTCCGATACCGTGACCAGGTCGGTGATGTATTGCGACACAATCTCAAACTGGGTTTTCTCGGTTTTGCGTGCGCCAAGAGTCTCGGCGATGGAGGTGATCGCCGGCAGTTCGATGATCCTTCCGGCTTTCCAGCTTTGGTACATCGAGTCTGCCCCCACGGTCTCGACGCCGAATACGCGGGTGGACGGTGAGTAGTGCTGAATCGCGGAGAGGATTCCGGAGATCAGCCCGCCGCCCCCGATCGAGGCGACGATCAGGTCCGGCTCCGGCAGTTGCGCGAGCAGTTCCGTCGCGATCGTGCCCTGGCCGGCCATGACCATCCGATTGTCGAACGGATGAATGTAGGCGCGGCCCGATTCGTCTGCGACTTTCATCGCCAGCGTGTTGGCCTCGTCCCAGGCACTGCCGTGAACGACCACCTCGGCGCCGAAGGCGCGAATTGCGGCGAGCTTGGTCTCGGTAGCCGATTCCGGTAGATACACGGTCGCCGGGATCGCCAGTGTGGCGGCGGCGTAGGCCACGGCCAGTCCATGGTTGCCGCCCGAGGCGGTGACCACGCCGCGCTTCCTCTGTTTTTCGCTGAGTTGCGTGAGCGCGCTGAACGCGCCGCGAACCTTGAAAGAATGCGTCGGCTGGAGTATTTCCAGTTTGAAAAATACATTGGCCCCGAGTTCACGGCTGAAATGTTGCGCACGTATCAGAGGCGTCGGCGCGAGGTGCGTGCGGATGCGCTGCGCCGCGGAATCGATCTCTCGTTTTGCAATCAGCATCTGCTCTCCACAAAAGAACGGGCGGCCGCAAGGCCGCCCGCTCAGATCCGGACATTCAGACCGGCGTCACCGGCAGGCCGGTGACTTCATTGTAGATGCCTTGGGACCTGAACAGTTTCCATCGGCTAGCTTGCGCTCAGGGCGAATGCGCCGAGGGCGCCTATTTCGGCAGCCGTAGCGCGGCAGGAGGCGGGCACGAGGGCCGAGATGTCCTGGGTATTCGTCGGATCCGGACCGCAGTCCCACACGCCTATCGCATCGCCCGGGACCACCGCGGCCGCCCTGAGATTGTTCGCCCAGGGACGAAGTATGATCCCCTGGCCGTTGGCGGTTGGACCGATCCCCCGCAGAACCACGCGCACGGCGCCTTCGTCGCTGGACGCTATAGACGTTGCATACTTTGACATGGGAGGGTCGCCGGCGCGGGTTTCGCATCCCCACTGGCCGGCTGCAGGCAGGACGCTTGCCGATTGGGTTGTTTCCGTCAGGCTGGTCTTGCACCTGCTCATGGCCAGCAAGGCCTCCGAAACCTTGGCGCGTGCGGTGTAATCCTGATAGGCGGGAAGCGCGACGGCGGCGAGGATTCCGATGATTGCTACCACGACCATCAATTCGAGGAGCGTGAAACCGTCGTTCAATGACTTCATGATTCCGACTCCAATCGAAGGTTTTACCGGATGGCACGCGCTCACCCGGGCGCCATTCAGAACACACTCTTGCAAGCCACGTGCCTGAATCATGGTTGCGCCTCGGTCAGGGACAATGCATCCCATGAAACCTTAAAATGTCATGAAGTTAGCGACGATTGTTAGAGCAACAGTTTCGGATCCCGGGTCATTGCACCCGTCTGTTCCCAACGACTTTTCAACGGAATCAGTGCGGCAGACATGACGAAAATCGCCCCTGTGTAATGCCAGCTAGGCAGCAGCGACAGATGGCAAACCCGCCAGTGCCATCGCTAGCTCGCTCTCTTCGTAACTCTTGTCGGTGAGTTTGCCGGCGAAGTAATCGGTGTAGGCCTGCATGTCGAAGTGGCCGTGACCGCACAGGTTGAACAGAATGGTGCGCGATTTGCCTTCAGCCTTGCATTTGAGGGCTTCGTCGATTGCGCCCTTGACCGCATGGTTCGCCTCCGGCGCGGGGACGATGCCCTCGGCGCGCGCGAACTTCACGCCGGCTTCGAACACCTCGACCTGCTTGTAGGCGCGTGCCTCGATCAGTCCCAGTTGCTTGATATGCGAAACCAGCGGCGCCATGCCGTGATAGCGCAGCCCGCCGGCGTGCACCGCGGGCGGAATGAAGCTCGATCCCAGCGTGTGCATCCTCACCAGCGGCGTCAGGTGGCCGGTGTCGCCGAAATCGTAGGCGTATTTGCCCTTGGTGAGCGAAGGGCATGCGGCGGGTTCGATGGCGACGATGCGGCGCTTCTTGCCGCCACGAAGTTGCGCACCAAGGAATGGAAAGACGATGCCGGCGAAATTCGAGCCGCCGCCGGTGCAGCCGATGATGATGTCGGGATCGTCGCCGGCCATTTCCATTTGCTTCATCGCTTCCTGGCCGACCACGGTCTGGTGCAGAAGAACGTGATTCAGCACCGAACCCAGCGCGTATTTGGTGTCCTCGCGGGTAGCGGCGACCTCAACGGCTTCCGAAATGGCGATGCCGAGGCTGCCGGTGCTGTCCGGAGATTTGGCCAGGATCGCGCGGCCGACGTTGGTTTCCATGGAGGGACTGGCAATGCAGCGCGCGCCGTAAGTCTCCATCAATGCGCGACGGTATGGCTTCTGCTGGTACGAGACCTTGACCATGAACACCTGGACTTCGATTCCGAACAGTGCGCCGGCAAACGCCAGCGCCGAACCCCACTGGCCGGCTCCGGTTTCGGTGGCAATCTTCCTGATCCCCGCTTCGCGGTTGTAAAACGCCTGCGCCACCGCCGTATTTGGCTTGTGCGAGCCGGCCGGGCTCACGCCCTCATACTTGTAGTAGATCCTCGCCGGGGTATCGAGCACCTTCTCCAGGCGGCGGGCGCGATAGAGCGGACTCGGCCGCCACTGCTTGTAGATCTCCCGCACCGGGTCCGGGATCTCAATTTCCCGATCCGCCGAGACCTCCTGCATGATCAGCGCCATCGGGAAAAGCGGGGCCAGATCGTCCGGGCCGAGCGGCTTCAGTGTGCCCGGATGCAGCGGCGGCGGAGGCGGCGACGGCAGGTCCGCGATGATGTTGTACCAGGTCTTGGGAATCTGCTCCTCGGAGAGCAGGTACTTGGTGGCGTCCGCCATGATTTCTCCCCCTCATAATGGTTTTGTGGGCTGACAAGGGCAGAGTAGCAGAAGGCGAAGCGGGCACCAAAATGCGGTGGCCGCACAGGCGCACGACCGGCTGAAGAATCAGGAATTGCCCCTGACCTCAGGGATGAGCAATCTTAGTGCATCCCCGGTGTCGAACGCTTTTCGGGACGCCCTTTCAGCCCCTCGATCCGGTCCGACGCCGGCGCTCCGCGATTGGAATTACGTTGTCCTTGCGGCGATCTGCCAGGCCGGCGCGCTTGATCAGTCCGTTCCAGTACGATTCGCCCTGATCGGATTTGAACATCACGTATAGCGCCACCTGCTCAGGATAGGCCTTGTCCGAACCCAGGCGCGGCAGGTTGCGATTGGGGGAATCGCCCAGGAACGCCCGCCGATCGGCTTCCCAGGCGTGCAGTATCGTGTGCCACAAAGAGCGCTCGAACGGATCGTCCTCCTCCTCGAATCCGTACTGCCACTTCAGGAAAGAGATCTCCACCGGTGACAAGTCCTCGCTGCGGAACTGGATGCTCATATCTCCTCGGCCCTTTATGGGTACTGACGGCTGTGACAGCCAATAATAGGGGGAGTTTGCGCCGATGCCAACCGGCACGGAAATCAGCGCTTAGTCCTAAGCTGAGAACCAGGGCCGCGGTACGCAGACCAAGGACTGAGAATGACCCCGAACCGGGATCGCGGACCCAAGGCAGCAATGCTCATGATAGGGCGCAAAGTGCTCGCAGTTTAATTCGCTTTTGTTAAATTCCTGTCTGCAGGCAAAGGAATTCAGCCGCGGCTCCCACACCGAATTCCGCGGTGGTCTGCGCTCCGTTGCCGCCCCTGCGAGTGGGCCGAGCTATTCGTCCGCGCCAATGGTGCCAGTGAGCCGCACCGCGCGGCCGATGCTGTCGCGCTCGGTGACCTGACCCTGGCTATACACCCATTTCCACGGCCCGCCGTGGACCTGGATGCGGAATTCGGCGTGGAAGGAGGGCTGGGCTCCCTTGAATGCGCCGATACTGGCTTCGCGCAGCCGCTCCCGGTCTTCAGGGTGCACCAGTTCCCCGAGCCGGCGCGCAGTGGTGGTGACGGGTTCCTGCCGGTCGCCCGCGATCACTCCCCATTGCCGGCTCAAAAAAATCTCTCCCGAAGGCAGGTGCCAGTCGAACAGGGCCAGCCCTGAGCTTTCCAGGGCGAGATGCAAGCGCTCTTCGCTCTTGCGCAGGGCCTCCTCCGCCTCGCGCCGTTCGGTCACGTCCTCCACGGTGCAAACGTATCCGATCAACTGGTCGCCGTCGCTCATCCTGGCGGCCTTCATCGTCACCCAAACCACCCCGCCGCTGCGGTACAGGAAGCGGTGTTCTGAGACGAATACCCCGCGTTGCGCGATTGCCTCATTCCAGGCCGGCAGAACGCGGTCGCGGTCATCCGGATGCAGCGCGGTCTGCCAGCCGTGGGCGTGCAATGCCGATTGCGCCAATCCGGAAATGCGCGCAAATGCCGCATTGGCATGCGTACAGGAACCGGAAATATCGGCGACAAACATTCCCAGCGGGGACGCGTCGTCCATCGCGCGCCGTGCCGCCTCGCTTTGCCGCGCCGCGCGTTCTGCGACTTCACGGCCGCGGATCTGGCCCCCGAGGCGCTCGATCGTGCGTCCAAGCAGCAGCGCGAGCGCCGCCAATGCCAGCAGCAACGCCGCTCCCCGTGCCAGCATCCACTGGGCAACGCGTCCGAGTTCCTCTTGTATACGGCCCTCCGCCCCCGATACGCGCGCCGCCTCGGAGTGCTGTATTGCCTCGAGTTTCCCGGCAATCCGGTCGGCGAGCGCCTCACCCTTGCCTTCCCTGACAGTACCAAGGACGGCAGCCATGGTGCTGCGGGCGCCTTCACTGGCGTTGCGCTTGACCACCAGAGGCGAAAGATAGGTTGCCAGCCATTCTTCGGTAAGTCCCGCGGCTTCCTCAAGGCGGGCGCGCTGGCCCGGGTCGTCTCCGACAAGCGCCAGCGCGTGGGCGACTGCGGCAGGGAAACTTTCCGAGGCGGCGCGATAGCGCTTGAGGAATGCCTCATCCCCGGTGAGCAGGTAACCGCGCATCCCGGATTGCATTTGCAGCACGATTCCCGGCAGCGGCTGCAATGATTCCAGCATCTCGCTGCGCGCGCGCAACTCGTCGGCGGCCTGCTCCAGCTGGCGATATGCGCCCAGCGCAAACAGGTCGATCGCGAACAACACTCCGAGTACCGCGAGCACGGCAAGGATAGGGCGCGGAATGTAGGGTTTGAGGTTCAACATCTGCATGGTGACTGGCGGATTCCGGTTCAGAGTAGCGGACTGATCGCGGTGAGCGGCGTGCGCAACTCATGGCTCACGATGGCAATAAACCCGTTCTTCATCCGGTCAGGGAAATCGCTGTTATCGGCGTTCGTGACGGCCCTATGCAACGCTATCCCCTGGCCTCAGGTCCGTTTTTGAAGGAGGCTCGCAATATTGGCACGTCGCCAATCACGGCCGGCGCTTCCTGGTGGTATCGGCTGCCGGTCGCCGGTGCGGTTTCTGCAAGCCGCTGCCGCCAGCGATCTGCCTTCGACGCGCTACGCCCGTGCCCATCCATTGAACCAGACCGGCCAGCCGCCATACCGCGACCAGTTGCCGGTAGCCGCAGTTCTCCATGAGCACGGCGCCCAGAAGCCAGGCGAGCTGCACCGGCTTGCGATAGACGTGGAAGGAGAGTTCTTCGAGCAGCAGCGCGCTCACCGACACCATGATACCCATGCCGATTGCCACCAGCATGAAGGCGACAAAGGCCTGCGCGGACACCAGCCCGCAGATCAATGCAGCCGTCATCAGGACGTAGGCGAGCACCTCCAGCAACGGACCCAGCCATTCGAACAAGGCCATGAAAGGAAAGGCCGCCCAGCCGGCCGCGCCGCCGCGTGGATGAAACAGCAGCCTGGCATTGAGGAAAAGCGACTCAGCAAGGCCGCGTTGCCAGCGCAAGCGCTGCCTCGCGAGCACTGTCAGCGATTCCGGCACCTCGGTCCACAGAATCGGATCGGGAACAAGAGCGATCCGGTAAGGCCGTCCGGCCAGACGGTTGAGCCGGTGCAGCCGCGCCACCAGTTCCATGTCCTCGTCCACCACATCGCAGCGATAGCCGCCGGCCTCCACCACCGCTGCCTTTTTGAAGACTCCAAACGCGCCGGAAAGGATCAGCACCGCGTTCATCGGCGACCACCCCAGCCGGCCGAACAGAAAGTTGCGCAGATATTCGACGAGCTGGATCAGCGCCAGCGGATGGCCGGGTAAATCGATCTCGCGGATAAAGCCGTCGTTTACTGTACAGCCGTTGGCGATGCGCGCGGCCGCGCCGCAAGCCACCGTGGCCGGGTCCTGCAGAAACGGCTGCACCATGCGTTTGAGTGAATCGGGTTGCAGAATCGCGTTGGCGTCGAGTGCGCAATACAGCGGATAGCGCGCGGCATTGATTCCGGCGTTCAGGGCATCGGCCTTGCCGCCGTTGGCCTTGTCCAGCACGCGCAGATTCGGGTGCAGTGCCGATCGGTAAATGCCGTGCAGGGGCTGGATTGGCAGACGCTTCCAGTACGCCTCGGGAAACGGCGCCAACCCGAATTCGCGGGTGAGCGCAGCCATCGTGCCATCGGTGGAGCCGTCGTTAACGACAACCACCTCGAACTCCGGATACTCGAACTGCAATATCGAGCGCACCGAGGCGGCGATGGTGGCCTCCTCGTTGTGCGCCGGCACCAGGATCGAAACCGGTGGCTCGAATCCCGAATCAATGCGCGGCAGCGTGTCCAGTGCGCGCGCCTCCAAGTAGCGTTTGACGCTGGCGAGCGACAGCAGGTTGAGCAAGGTGTAACCGCCGTTGGCGCCGATGAAGTAGAGCAGGAACATCCACTGCATTGCGCTAACCCAGGCCGTAAGGTCGGCTATCTGCCAGTTCATGGCGACTTCCTCTCGGCCATGACCTGGTCGAGCATGTTGACCCCGAACTTGTCCTCAAGCGTCCAGCGCAGCCGCCACAAGTCTTCATTGGACAGAAACGGCAGCGCGACCAGCGATTGCGCGGCGCGATAACGCACCCACCACACCGGGTCCGCCAGCATCTGCACCAGCAGTTTTTCGTCACCGGGCTTTGCGGCGCGCAGCAGCGCCCGCGCCGCCTGGGTGCGCACCTGCCAGCTGGCGTGGCGAGCAAATCGTGCGATCAACTCGCGTTCCGGCGGGACATGCACGGATTTCAGGCCGGCCGTAAGGACTTCCTCGTTTTCGCTCATCTCCAGCAGTTCGCGGATCCTGGGCATTGCGTCGTCGAAATGCGCAACGGCCAGCAACGCGAGCAGGCGCGGCAGTTGTTCGGGCGGAGTGAGATCCACTGCCGCCGCAAGCTGGGCGGAGACCTTGTCCGCGCCGGCCTCCGCCAGCATCGTCTCGACGCGCGCCAGGGGCCAGTCGCCGCGTCCGGTGAACTCCGGCAACAACAAGGCCAGCGCTGCCGAAGCATCGATCAGCAACAGGGCGCGTGCCGCCGCCAGCGACAGCAACGGGTGAGGCGACCGCGACAGGTCATGGAGACTGTCCCAGGATTCGCGGTCGCCCAGATGACCGAGCGTGAGCACCGCCATCAGGCGCTCGCGGATGCTGCCGCGCGCAAGGAGCTTGCGCGCGGCCACATCCATGCGCAGTTGCAGGATCAGCGTCTTCAGACGCTGTCGCGCGGTCGCGGATTCCGATTCAGTGTATTGGTTCCACAGCGACAGGAAAATGAACCAGTTGGCGCGCGCGATTCGTGGCAGGCGCAACGGAATAGCCTGCATGGTCTCCAGAAACCGTGGCCGCCAGCGCGCGGTGAAGCGGTATTCACGGCGCTGGCGCAGCGTAAGCCGCAGGCGCAGCAGCAATATGTGAAGCGTCATGAGCGCCGACAGCACCAGCACCGTCAGGCCCGCGGCCAGCGCGAAGCGCAGCAGGGGATCGGAAACGGTATCGAAATTCAAGGCGAATACCGTGGCAGCCGAGTCATCGATTGCGCGGCCGGGCGCGGTGATCCGCGTCTAGACTGCGCGCGCTCCACTACCTGACCGGGACGTACATGGAGCCGTTGGCGGTCATGGCGTTCGGTGGCTCGGCGGCTGCAAATTTTCGCCAGCGCCCCGAGACAGGTGGGCACGAAGACTGGTGTCCGCACATCGACAATGGCCGGGTTTCGTTGTCGCTGACGCGCTTGGGGTGCTGCGGGCCGGAAAGGTTGGCGGGGTGTTTGCACGCGGGATACCGACGCGATATTCGGATTGCATTATAGGCTCGCGCGTCCTGCGGCTCCGGCGCAGGGGACTCGGAGTATGGCCTGTGCGCGAACAGCCTGCCGGATGGGCGCGCGCAGGCGACCCGGGCCACCGGCAGTACAGCGACAGTACGGATCGGGCTCGCTGCACCAAGTTGATGCGTGCCCACTGGGTTTCGCACCAGCATTTTCGAGTTTCAGAGTGGCGCCTGCACCAACGCGTTGTTTCGCCTGGGAAAGGGTCGGTGGCATGGGGGTTGCAGTTGGCTTGGGCAGAAAAGGTCGGGCGGGGTCGCGTGCGGGGGCCCGCGCACTCGACGGCCATCACCGCAGTTTCGACGGGAAGCCATGAGCATTGCGCGTTACATCAGGGAACTCACCAGCCGTATCGACGGTGTGCACGATTTGGCCGAGGAGGACGCTCATCACCTTTTCGCTGCCATGCTCGACGGAGGCGTGCCCGACCTCGAACTCGGTGCCTGCCTGATGGCGTTGCAAATCAATTCCTGGTCCGCTTCCGAGCTTCTTGGGTTTTACCGGGCCGTGTCGGAACGCCTGTTTACGCTTCGGCCGCCCGCTACCAGCCTCAGGCCTCTGGTTTTTGCGACGTACAACGGCGCCAGGCAGGAGCCGAATCTGCTGCCGCTGCTGGTGTTGTTGCTGCAGCGGATCGGCATCCCCGTGCTACTGCACGGCACGCTTGAAGGCAACGGACGGGTGGCGAGCGTGTACATACTGCGCGAGCTTGGGGTGTTGCCGGGCGCCTCGCTAGCGCACGCACAGAAGTCCCTCGACGATTCGTTGTTGGCATTCGTGCCGACCGCGGTTTTGTGTCCCGGACTTGCGAATCTGCTGTCGCTCAGAAGCCGGATCGGGGTGCGCAATCCCGCCCACCAACTGGTCAAGCTGCTCGATCCGTTCGAAGGCGCGGGCTTGCGCGTGGTGAGCGCCGGCGAGCCGTCGCACCTCGCTGCTGCGGAGGCGTTTCTCGCCGCAACGGGATTCGACGGGCTGTTGTTGCGCAGCAGCGAGGGGGAATCCTTTGCCAATCCCCGGCAGCGGCCGAAAATTCAGTTGTTCAGGCATGGCGAAGCGAGCGTGCTTTTCGAAGAGGAACTGGCCCCTGCGAAACACATACCCAGCCAGCCGGCGAGCATCGAAGCCGCGGTCACCGCGCAGTGGATCCGTCAGGCGCTCGCCGGACAGGTTCCGGTGCCGCATCCGCTGGTGAATCAACTGGCCTGCTGCCTGTACGCCGCGGGGTACACCGAGGACATGAACCAGGCGAAGGCCATCGCCGCGGTCGAGGCGGGCGGGCTGACGCCGTCCACACCCGGCCGTTCTGCCGAGGGCATGCGCCCGTGAACCAATACCTGAAGAATCGACGCGACGCCCGGCTGGTGCGCCGATAGCGACCGAACCACACAAATGGCACCGAGGGACAAATGATTGCCGAAGAGCCTCCCGCAACGAATCCGGTCTGCCTCGGGATCACGCTCGGCAAGCCGTTGCTGCAGCTGCGGTTCGGCCACGCCAGCATCGCCGTTGCGGGCAAGAGCAACGAGGATTTCTACGGCATCGTTACCGCGCACGAAGAGCCGGAAGCGCAAACCAGGGGCATCGCCGTGGCAATTGCCGACGGCGTAAGCGGAAGCGGCGGCGGACGGCTTGCTTCCGAAACCACGGTGAGAAGCCTGCTGCGCGACTTCTATGGCGCGCCGGTGCGCTGGAGCATTGCGCCGACGATCGACAAGGTCTTGCGATCGGTCAACGACTGGCTGGCTGCTGAGAATGCGCGCAATCCCGAACTGGAAGGCGTGGTAAGCACGGCCACCATGATGCTGTTCAAAGGCAACTACTATTATCTCGCCCACGTCGGCGATACCCGTGCCTACCGCAAGCGTGGGCGGGTTTTGAAGCAACTCACCATCGACCATACCTGGCAGCGCGGCGACATGCGGCACGTGTTGAAGCGCGCCGTCGGGCTGGATACACATCTGGTGGTCGATTACACCGACGGCGAGCTGATACCCGGCGATGTCTTCGTCATGGCAACCGACGGCGTCTGGGAGGTGCTGGGCGAACGGGTGGTGCGCGAAGTGCTCGATGCGGGTGGCGACGTGCAGACCATCGCCGACGAGCTGGTGCTGCGATCGGTCAGGAATCAGGTCCAGTACATGGGGCGCAACGACGCGACGGCGGTCGTGGTGGCGGTGGATAAATCTGAACGCCAAGGCTAGGGAAGCCCTGATGGACTTTCACATGCGCGACTGAGGCGATTCGGGTTGCCCGGCCCGGCTCAGGACCGCACCGGAATACCATCGACCGGGTTTTGTCCCTGATCTGCCAGGCTGACGCGGGTCCCGTGACGGCGCCGGGACGCCGCGCGAGCCCCATCCTCTGCATTCCGGTGCCCCTTCCCTGGAAAGGGATTAGCGGCCCATGACGTTCGACTGTTGCTCCCGTTCAGGCCGTCGCCTACACTGCCGGTGTCGCTTACATCGAAAGGGGGAGCAAGCAATGAAGAACCCGCTGGATTCGCTCTGGGGGACGGTGATCGCCGGACTGATCCTCACCGTCATCCTGTTTTACGTCGTCAAGTCTCTGATCGGGGGTTGAGCCATGGAAATGCTTCCTGGAATTTATCGCTGGATTCACATCCTGGCCGGTGTCATGTGGATCGGTCTGCTTTACTACTTCAACTTCGTGCAGGTGGCGGCATTGAAGGCCGCGCAAGCCGACAGTACCGCGGCCGGAATCACCAAGCACGTAGCCCCGCGCGCACTGCTCTACTTCCGCTGGGCGGCGGTGGTGACCTGGCTGGCCGGCGCGGCCCTGCTCGGTGCCAACTTCGTTCCCGCGTTCACTTTTCAGGCTGGTTGGGAAAACATCGGCATGGGCGCCTGGCTCGGCACCATCATGCTGATCAATGTATGGGCGCTGATCTGGCCGAACCAGAAAAAGATTCTCGGCCTGGTTCAGGCAAGCGACGCGGAAAAGAACAAGGCGCGCCGCGTCGCCTTCCTCACTTCGCGGGTTAATACCATGTTGTCGATTCCGATGCTGTACTTCATGGTGGCGCAGTCGCACATCGGCATGTAAATATCGTGGCGGATGCCATGACAACGCCCGGGCACAGGCCCGGGCGTTTTTCATTGTGGCGGCGGCAGGCGGTGCAAGCCTTCGACGCGGTCACCGGCTTTGATGCCGCGTTTCCTGAACCAGCCACGGTTCACCTCCAGTGCGTACGCCGCCTCGCCGGCCGAGGCGTGCGCTTGCTCGGAGAACGGCTCCATGTCCTCGATGTTGAGAATGCGGCCGTTGCGATCGATGAACGCGACCGACAGCGGAACCCGGGTGTTCTTCATCCACATCGCGTTGATGCCGGCTGCCGGGTAACTGAAGACCATCCCGCTGTTTTCGCCGAGTCCTTCGCGAAACATCAGTCCCTGGCGCCGGCTCTCTTCGGTGTTGGCGACTTCGGCGCGGACTTCGTGATTCTTGATCCGCAGCGGATAGGTCAGGAGCGGATCGGCCGGCGTGGTCCCGGTGAAACCGATTAACACGGCGATCAGCACTGCGGGATACAGCGAGCATTTCACGGAATTCATCGCGATTTCGACAGGTGAAACAATTTATGGGCCCACATGGACGTGGAGTTTGACCAATTATCAGGGAATCCGTCCAGCCCAACTGACCGGCGCAGAAAGGCGATGCCGCGCCTGCACAGGGTGCGTTTGCGGATGGGCGCCGGTCCGCCAGGGAGGGCCTCGCGCACCGCGGACGCGCGTAGCGGTAAGCACACGCCCGCCTCGGGATATCGTTCCCTTAATCGCCTCGCGTCGCGGGAAGTCGCAACGCGCGGACGCAGTTTGTGCGGCGCAATAAACCGGAAACCCAGTCCCGTCGCGGCTTCCGGGCAGAAATGTGTTGACAACACCTAGGACTTGCTCTTATTTTTGAACTGCTGTGAAGCTTGTCTGATTCTTCAGTTTCCAAGGTTGGTTCAGTCTTGCTTTGCGCAACCAAGATGTAAATCAAAACCAATGTGTGGCGCCGCACATCACTTCAGGGTGCTACGCACTTCTTCGGGAGGTTTTCAATAAAATGGTGAAGCAATCGTTGCACTTCAAACGTGCTGCGGTGTCCCTCGCTGCAATCGCGGCGTTCGGTGCTTCCGGAGTCGTCTCCGCGCAAGGTGTGGATGTGCTTGAGTCCAAGCTCTATCCCAACTATGTCACGGACGACATGCTCCTGAATGCCGACAAGGACGCGCAGAACTGGCTCCACTACGGTCGTGACTATCAGACCACCCGCTACAGCCCGCTGACCCAGGTCAATCGGGACAACGTCAAGAAGCTGAGACCCGCCTGGAACCTGTCGTTCGGTGTTCTGGAAGGGCAAGACAGCCAGGCAGTCGCGGTGAACGGGATGGTCTATGTCACGACATCCTTCAACAGGGTGATCGCGGTCGACGCCGTCAGCGGCAAAATACAATGGAAGTACGAGCGCGAACTGCCGGGCGACGTGTTCCCGAAACTGTGCTGCGACGTGGTTAATCGTGGCGTGGCCGTTTACAAGAACAAGGTTTATCTGGCCACGCTCGATGCTCACA
Organism: Betaproteobacteria bacterium; assembly: GCA_031406075.1. Taxonomy (GTDB): domain Bacteria; phylum Pseudomonadota; class Gammaproteobacteria; order Burkholderiales; family JACQAP01; genus JACQAP01. The sequence continues at coordinate 3,311 of JANOGP010000049.1, read as the reverse complement.
TCGTCGCGCTCGACAATACCACCGGCAAAGTGGTCTGGGATAAGAAGATGGGTGACTACACCTACGCCGAGACCTTCACCGTCATGCCGATGGCGGTGCGCAACAAGATCATCTTCGGCACCGCGGGTGCGGAGTATGGCGTGCGCGGCTGGCTTGCGGCAATCGACGCCGACACCGGTGCTCCGGTGTGGAAGACCTACACTATTCCTGGACCAGGCGAGCCCGGCAACGATACCTGGGCCGGCGAATCCTGGAAGTATGGTGGCGGTTCCACCTGGATTACCGGCGCTTACGACAAGGAAACCAACACGCTGTTCTGGCCGGTTGGCAACCCTGGTCCCGACTTCGACCGCCACGTGCGTCTCGGTGACAACCTGTTCACCAACAGCAACCTGGTGCTGGATCCGGATACCGGCAAGATCAGGAGTTATTTCAACTACACGCCCAATGATCCGTACGATTACGACGGCGTGAACGAGATGATCCTGGTCGACATCGGCGGCAAAAAGCTGTGGCTCCATGGCTCGCGCAACGGTCACCTGTATGGAATCGACCGCGTGAATACGGTGAAGACTAAGCACGGCAACGAGCACAAGTGCGTGTGGGTCACCGCAATGCAGCGCGTGAACTGGGTCAAGAAGCCGATCGACACGTCGAACAACTGCAAGCCGATCTACAACTATCCTGAGAAGGATGTGGTGTACGACAAGGTGACCACCGATATTGCACCGTCACTTGACGGCGGCAAGGAATGGCACCCGATGGCTTACAGCCACCGCACCAAGATGGTCTACGTTCCGGTGTACGACTTCGCGATGGATCTCCAGGCCAAGAAAATGGAGTGGAAGCGCGGCGAGTGGTACCTGGGTGCGAAGGTCATCACCTTCAACGCAGGGGCGGGCATGATCAAGGGCTTTGACGCCGCAACCGGGAAGCTGGTCTGGGCCAAGTCCCAGAGCTATCCGGCCACCAGCGGCACCCTGGCCACTGGCGGAGGCTTGGTGTTCTACGGTGATCCGGAAGGCTACTTCAATGCTGTGAACGACGAAACCGGCGAACATCTGTGGTCGTTCCAGGTCGGTTCCGGAGTGCACGGCAATCCGACTTCCTACACCGGACCGGATGGCAAGCAGTACGTTGCCATCGTCTACGGAGCAGGCGGTGGCGGCATCTGGCCCATTTTCTATGGCGAGTATCTCAAGAAGAACACAAAGGGCGGCGGCCTGATGGTCTTCACTGTTGATTAACCGTCGACAGGAAGTACCGAACCAGTAATTCGCGGCAACAGAAGGTCTAAGGGGGGGCAAAGGAACTGCCTTCCCTTATTTTTTGTCGAGAAACGGCGAAGACCGTTGCGCCCCGGCATCGGGGTAAACCGACAAGGCCTCGAAAGCGTTGATCCAATGACAAAGGGGAACAACCTGACAGACTATCAAGGAGCTCAAAGTGCGTAAGTTGCTGACACTATCAGGGCTCGCCATGTTATTGATGCTGGCCGCAGTCGCGGCCCGTGCACAGGTGGCCGATCCCGATGAAATTACCGACACCCTCGAACGCTCAAAAGCCAAGGGCAAACTAATTGCCTGTTCGGACCCCTTCACTTTTCCCTACGCGGCGCAAAACACCGATCCGCCGGGATTCGATATTGAAATCATTCGCGAGATCGCCAAGCGCGGCGGCATGGCGCTGGAGATGTACTGGGCCGATACGGGTACGCGCGGCGGCACGTCGAGGGCATTCCGCAATTCGATCCTGAAGAAGCGCTGTGACGTGTTTCTCGGGCTTTCCGACAGCGGCGACGATGATATGCTCATGGGGCAACTAGCCTTCACCAAACCCTACCTGGGTCTGGGCTACGTGCTGGTGGTGCAGGGCAAGGCAGAGGGCATGAAGAGCGTTTCCGAACTGAAGAAGGCAAACATCAAGGTCGGCGTTCCCATGTCCACGCCGATCGACGACTATCTGTTCACGCACGACATTCCGCGAGAGCTCTATGCCGACAACCGCCGGATCATGCAGGGCATGGCCAAGGGTGAGGTTGACGCCAGTCTGGTATGGGCGACCGCGGTCTCGGTTGGGCGTCGCGAGTATCCGGACGCCAAATTCCGCATGGTGGAAGGCTACGTGCCCGAGGCCGAACAGCGCTGGAACCTGAACTTTGTAGTGCGCAAACAGGACAAGGCACTGATGGAGTTTATCAACGACGGTATTGCAGAACTGCTTTCCAACGGCAGGATGAAGCAGATCGTCGAGCGCTACGGCGTGCCGTTTTACCCGCCGTTTTCGTAAGCAATTTTCAGGGAGGTTTGTTTGATATGGTTGGTTCGAAACTCAAGGCGTTTCTCGGGCGGTGGGCCGCGTTGGCTGTTGTGGCGCTCGCGCTTGGTCTGGGGGCCGCAGTTAAACCCGCGGCTGCACAGCACAAGGCCAATGAAAACGATATGGAAGTGCCGACGAACAACATGGAGATCGTGCAGCAGGGCAAGGCCAAGTACGCGCAGCGCTGCTCGTTCTGTCACGGCAGCGATGGCCACGGCGGCAAGGGCCCGTGCCTGAGCTGCGGTATCTTCAAGTACACCGGCAACACCAACTCCGAGATTTACGTCACGATCGCGGTCGGCGTTCCCAGGTCGCTGGGAGGCACGATGGGAGCCTTCGGAACGACCATGTCCCAGGAAGAGATTCTCAGTGTGGTCGCGTTCCTGCGCTGGGAGGAGAAGCGCCGCATTGCGGCGGGGGAGATTCCTGATCCGAAATTGAACAAGGGCAACGAAATGCCGGTGTTCCCGACCACGAACTGACCGGGAGCACTGCGGCACGGAGTTGCCGTTGCAAGGAAAAGAAAAGCCGGCGTAGGCCGGCTTTTTTTCTGCGGCGGCTTGCGCCCGGTCAATGCTTGCCGGTGCTGCCGAAGCCCCCGGCTCCGCGCACGCTCTCTTCGAACGTCTCCACGATATTGAAGCCCGCCTGCACCACCGGTATAACGATAAGTTGTGCGATGCGCTCCATCGGGTTGAGCATAAAGACACCCGATCCACGATTCCATAGCGAGACGAAAATCTGGCCCTGATAGTCGGAATCAATCAGGCCAACAAGATTGCCCAGCACAATGCCGTGTTTATGGCCGAGTCCGGAGCGCGGCAACACCACCGCCGCGAGCCCCGGGTCGCCCAGATGGATCGCCAGGCCCGAGGGGATCAATTCGGTCTGCCCCGGCTTGAACTCGATCGGCGCGTCGATGCAGGCGCGCAGGTCGAGCCCGGCAGATCCGGCGGTTGCGTAGGCGGGAAGCTGATCGCGCAGGCGCGCGT
>JANOGP010000023.1:0-18502 GCA_031406075.1 Betaproteobacteria bacterium | reverse complement strand
CCGGGGGCAATGAGGCAGATCAACAAGACGATCGGCGGTGCGAAGCGTGGGCGATGCATGCGGGCTGTTGATCGAGGCGAGGTGCTAAAATCTCACAAAACCACAGTCAAGGCAACGAAGCCGCTTGGACCGCTACGCCTCCCTTCAGGATTGGATCGCGCGCCAGTTTCCCGGAAAGGCGTTCACCCTCTCGCCGGCTTCCGCCGACGCCAGCTTCCGCCGCTACTTTCGCGTCACTTTCCCTGATTCCACGCTGATCGCGATGGATGCGCCACCGCCGCAGGAAGACTGCCGTGCGTTTATTCGCGTCGCTGCGTTGATGGCAGATGCGAAAATTCACGTGCCCGCAGTACTGGCGCAGGATCTTGCGCGCGGCTATCTGCTGCTGTCGGACCTGGGAACCACCACTTATCTCGCGGCGCTCAACCCCGGCAACGCGGACCGGCTTTTCGGCGACGCCGTAGACACGCTGGTACGCTGGCAGCTTGCCAGCCGCGAGAGCGTGCTGCCCGCTTACGACGAGGCCATGTTGAGGCGGGAGCTCGATCTTTTCCCCGAGTGGTACCTCGGCCGCCATCTCGGCATCAAGCTGAGCTCCCAGCAATCCGAGTCGCTCGATAAGATTTTCAGCCTGATCATCGCCAGCAATCTGGCGCAGCCGAAAGTCTATGTTCATCGCGACTACATGCCGCGCAATCTGATGGTGAGCAACCCGAACCCCGGCGTGCTCGACTTTCAGGACGCCGTATTCGGACCGATCAGCTACGACGTGGCGTCGCTGTTCAAGGACGCTTTCCTGAGCTGGGAAGAGGAAAGGTTGCTGGACTGGACGGTGCGCTACTGGGAGAAGGCAAGACGCGCCGGATTGCCTGTCGGTGCCGATTTCGGCGTGTTTTACCGCGACTTCGAGTGGATGGGTCTGCAAAGACATCTCAAGGTGCTCGGCATATTTGCGCGTATCTGTCACCGCGACGGCAAATCCGGGTACGTCGAGGACGCGCCACGTTTCCTGGGCTACGTGCGCGCGGTGGCGCTGCGCTACGCCGAGCTCGTGCCACTGTTGCGGTTGCTCGATCAGTTCCACGACCGTGAGCCGGCTGTTGGGTACACCTTCTGAAAGTGGCCGCTCCCTCCGCAATGATTCTTGCCGCCGGGCGCGGCAAACGCATGCGCCCTCTGACCGATTCCACGCCCAAACCCCTGCTCGTTCTTGGCGGCAAGCCGCTGCTGTTCCGCCATCTGGAGAAACTCGCGCACGCCGGATTCGCAACGGTAACGATCAATCACGCCCATCTTGGTGAACAGATCGAGGCGGCGGTGGGCGATGGAAGCCGCTGGAATCTTCAGGTGCGGTACTCCGCCGAAGTTGAGGCGCTGGAAACGGCCGGTGGAATTTGCAACGCGTTGCCGCTGATCGGCAGACGATCTTTCGCCGTGGTCAACGGTGATGTGTATTGCGACTACGACTATTGGGGCCTCGCCGCCGCGATTGAACGGCTCGGGGATTCGCAGGCGCTCGCGCACCTGGTGATGGTGGACAATCCGCCGCACCACCCGGACGGAGATTTTTGCCTCGAGGCCGGATTGGTGCGCGACTCGGGCCAGCAAATGTTGACATTCAGCGGCCTGGGCGCATACCGCGCCGAGCTGTTTGAGCCGCTTGCGCAAGGTGCGAGGCACGCCCTGGCGCCGCTGCTGCGCAGCCAACTGGCCAAGGGCAAGATCACAGGCGAGCATTACCAGGGACTTTGGACTGACGTCGGCACGCCCGGGCGCCTGGCTGAACTCGACGCGCAGCTAACACCGGTCGCACGGACGTGATTCACGTCCCCAGGTATTTCGCGGAGCACGGCACCGCCCGCTTGCAGGCGCTGATCCGCGCTCACAATTTCGCCACGCTGATTTCGGTGCACGAGGGCGAGATTCAGGTTTCCCATCTGCCTTTCCTCCTGGACGCGGATGGCCAGACGCTGCGCGCCCACATGGCGCGCGCCAATCCGCAGTGGCAGACGTTTTCGCCCGAGCGCGAAGTGCTGGTGATCTTTCACGGTCCGCACCACTACGTTTCCCCGGCCTGGTACGCATCCCACCCGAGCGTGCCGACCTGGAACTACGCTGTGGTACATGCGCAGGGGCGGCCCACGCTGATCGAGGACCGCGAGCGGCTGACAACGCTGGTGCGGGAGTTGGTCACGCGCCACGAAGCCGCTTCACCTGAACCCTGGCAAATGGACTTGCCTCCCGACTATCAGGACAAGATGCTTTCGGGAATCGTCGGGTTTGAAATCGGGATCACCCGGCTGGAGGGCAAATTCAAGCTGAGCCAGAACCGCCCGGAAACCGACCAGCCGCTGGTGATCAAGGCGCTGGAACGACTCGGCAGCGACGACGCGCTCGGTGTCGCCGCGCTGATGCGCGAGAATCTAGGGAAACTCTGACCAGGTTCCACGTGCGCGCTGGAGGGAAACGATTAATTGCAAAGGCGCGAAGACGCAAAGGGAACGCAAAGGAAACCGAAGAGCGACATTTCGCTGATTCGGAAGTCATTCGCAGGCAATTTTCCCGGTAGCTTGGCCATATTGCATTCAATCCCGTTGCATTTCTTCGCGTGTTCTTCTTTGCGCCTTAGCGTCTTTGCGGTTCAAGGTTTAGGGAAGCTCCAAGCCGGGACGGACTGCCGCGGCGCAGGCCGTATAATCTCCGTTCGTTTCCCGAATTTTCCGACGATGGACAACCACAGACTTCAGGCGCAACGCCGCCAACGGCTGGTCTCGCTTATGAAGCAAGGCGTGGCCGTTGTGCGCACCGCGCCCGAGCGGGCGCGCAACCGCGACTCCAGCTATCCGTATCGCTTCGACAGCTACTTCTATTATTTATCGGGGTTTCCAGAGCCGGACGCGGCGCTGGTACTCATCGCGGGCGCCAAGCCGAAATGCATCCTGTTCTGCCGGGAGAAGAATCCGGAGCGGGAAATCTGGGATGGCTTCCGTTACGGTCCGGAGCAGGCGCGCGAGATCTTCGGATTTGAAGAGGCGCATCCGATATCCGAACTCGACGAGCTGATGCCGCAATTGCTCGCCAACCAGCCTGCGGTATTCTGCGATGTCGGATCCGACGGCGACTGGGACGGCCGCGTGATCGGCTGGATCAACAAGGTGCGGGCGCAGGTTCGCAGCGGCATAAGCGCGCCGGCGGAAATTCGCGACATTCGTCTATTCCTCGACGACATGCGCCTGATCAAAGACACGCACGAACTCGGAATCATGCGCCGCGCCGCGGACATTTCCGCCGATGCACATTGCCGCGCGATGCGCGCGACCAGGCCCGGCCTGCGCGAGTACGAGGTCGAAGCCGAAATCGTTCACGAATTCCGCCGCCGCGGAGCACAGGCCCCGGCCTACAGTCCGATTGTCGCTGGCGGCGCCAATTCCTGCGTCCTGCATTACGTGCAGAACGACGCTTTTCTCAAGGATGGCGAACTGCTGCTGATCGATGCCGGCTGTGAAGTCGATGGTTACGCCTCGGACATCACCCGTACCTTCCCGGTTGGAGGCAAGTTCGCCGGGCCGCAGCGCGACATCTACGAAATGGTGCTCGCGGCGCAGACCGCGGCCATAGCGGCGGTCAAACCCGGAGCCGAATGGGAAGACCCGCACAACGCCGCGGTAAAAGTGCTTGCGCAAGGAATGGTGGATCTGGGACTTTGCAAGGGCACGGCGGACAGCGCGATCGAGTCCGGCGACTATCGGCGCTTCTTTATGCACCGCACCGGCCACTGGCTGGGCCTGGACGTGCACGACGCGGGCGATTACAAGCGTAACGGCAAGTGGGTGGAACTCAAACCGGGCATGGTGCTTACGGTCGAGCCCGGCTGTTATGTGCGGCCGGGCGAGGGCGTGCCTGAGAAGTTTTGGAACATCGGTGTGCGCATCGAGGACGATGCGCTGGTCACCGGGGGCGGTTGCGAAATCATCACTGCAGCGGCGCCGAAGAAGATCGAAGACATCGAGTCCCTCATGCGGGACTGACACCAGCGTCCTCTTCACCATGAGCGAACGCGAGTACGACCTCGTCATCGTCGGCGGCGGCCCGGTCGGCGCCGCGTTGGCGATCGCGCTTTCAGACGCCGGCTATGACGTGCTGCTGCTGGAAGCGCGGCCGGAGCTGGCCACGGCAAGCGACGGTCGCACCCTCGCCATGTCCTATGGCAGCCGCCTCATACTCGCGCGTCTCGGTGCCTGGGACCGCATCGAGCCGGCAACACCGATTCACAGCATTCACGTTTCGCAGCGCGGTGGGTTCGGTCGTGCGCTGCTGGTCGCCGAAAATGCCGGCCTGCCGGCGCTCGGTTACGTCGTCGGCTATGCGCGGCTGCAGAAAGCGCTGAGCGGGGCCCTCGCCTCGAGCCGGGCGGCGCTGGCCGCCGGTGCCAGCGTCGTTGACCTCGAGTTCAGCCCCGATCGTGTCGCCATCCGCTTCCTTCGTGGCGATCAGCAGCACTCCGTGCGTGCGCGCCTGCTGGTTATTGCCGACGGCGGCGCCAGCCTGGGAAAACGCGCAGGCGCAACCATCAAGGTTCGCGACTACCGGCAGGACGCCATCGTCGCCACCGTCGCAACCTCGACACCGCACGGCCATCGCGCATTCGAGCGCTTCACCGCCGACGGTCCGGTGGCCTTGTTGCCGTTCGAAGACCGCTATGCACTGGTCTGGACCGCGGCGCCGGAAGCGGCGGCCCGAATCACAGAGATGAACGACCAGAGCTTCCTCGAGCGACTGCAGATGCACTTCGGCGACCGCGCCGGGCGCTTCCTGTCCGTCGCAGCGCGCGCCCGCTTTGCGCTCGCGCTCAGGTACGCCGCCAATCCCGTCTTGCCGCGCAGCGTACTGCTCGGCAATGCCGCCCAGGCCCTACACCCGATCGCAGGACAGGGGTTCAATCTCGGCTTGCGCGATGCCTGGGAACTCGCCGACCTGCTGCTGCACCGCGATGATCGCGATCCCGGAAGCGCGGCCTGCCTTGCCGCTTACCGCTCGGCTCGCAGACTGGACAGGCTGGGAGGAATCGCCGTTACCGACTCGCTGGTCAGAATCTTTTCCAACGATTTCGCGCCTTTGCGCGCTGCGCGCGGCGCCGGGCTGGTGCTGCTCGACATCGCGCCGCCGGTCAAGCGCGCATTCATGCAACGGATGATCTTCGGCGCGAGCTTGTAAGCAATTTTGTAACAACGGGTAGCAATTGCGCGCCCTCAACGCCGCATCCTTTGCGCTAAAATGGCGCTCCTCTTTGGTTGCCCGCGCAAATGCACATCGGTCCGCACGCTCTCAAGAATATTCTGATTGTTGCACCCATGGCGGGCGTGACCGATCGGCCGTTCCGCCAGTTGTGCAAGGCGATGGGTGCGGGAATGGCCGTCTCGGAGATGATTTCCGCCAATTCACAACTGTGGAACACGGCTAAATCGCAGCGGCGTTCCGATCATCAGGGTGAAGTTGAGCCGATTTCGGTGCAGATCGCCGGCGCCGACCCGCAGATGATGGCCGATGCGGCACGGCACAACGTGCAGCGCGGGGCGCAGATCATCGACATCAACATGGGTTGCCCGGCCAGGAAGGTATGTAACGTTGCCGCCGGCTCGGCATTGCTGCGCGACGAACCGCTGGTCGGGAGAATTCTCGATTCCGTGGTCGCGGCGGTCGAAGTACCGGTAACGCTCAAGATCCGCACCGGCTGGGATGCGCACAACAGGAATGCGGTGCGAGTGGCAAGAATCGCGGAATCCTCCGGCATCCAGGCAATCTCGGTCCACGGCCGCACCCGTGCCTGCGGTTTCGCCGGCGATGCCGAATACGACACCATCGCCGCGGTGAAGTCTCAAGTCGGGATCCCGGTCATCGCCAACGGCGACATCGATTCACCCGAAAAGGCGCGCGCAGTTCTTTCCCGCACCGGGGCCGACGCAATCATGATCGGCCGCGCCGCGCAGGGCCGCCCGTGGATTTTCCGCGAGATCGAGCACTACCTCGCCAGCGGCGAACACCTGCCCGCGCCGGAAGTCGGGGAAATTCATGGCGTGCTGGAACGGCATTTGCAAGCTCTGTACGCGCTTTACGGAGAGCAGTCCGGCGTGCGCATCGCCCGCAAGCACATTTCCTGGTACACCAGCAAGCTTGCCGGCGCGGCCACGTTCCGCCAGACCATGAATCGGCTGGAGACCGCGGGCAAGCAGTTGGCCGCGGTAGACGGCTTCTTCACCGAGCTTGCCGGATTGGGAGAACGCCTGACCTATATCGAGGAACTTGCAGCATGATTAATGACAACGAAATTGCCCGCTACGTGCGCAGGGCAATGGACGGCTATTTCAGGGATCTCGACGGGGAGAAACCCTGCGCAATTTACAACATGGTGATCAGTTCGGTGGAGAAGCCGCTGCTCGAGCTCGTGCTGCACCGGGCCGGCGGCAACCAGACCCAGGCCGCGCAGTTGCTTGGGCTGAACCGCAATACGCTGCGCAAGAAAATGAAGGAGTACGGCATCAAGTAGCGCGCCGTCGCCCCCCGCGTCAACCCGCCCGCGCGATCAACGCGGGCGGTTTTATTTTTTTGGTCCCTCCATGACTCGCAGACAAGCCCTGATCAGCCTTTCCCACAAGACCGGCGCAACCGATTTCGGCCGCGCGCTGCAGCAGCGCTTCGGCTTCGAAATCCTGTCCACTGGCGGCACCGCCAGGTTGCTGCGCGAGGCCGGCATCAAGGTCACCGAGATCGGCGATTACACCGGTTTCCCCGAGATGCTCGACGGCCGGGTGAAGACCCTGCATCCCAAGGTGCACGCCGGCATCCTCGCGCGCCGCGACCTCCCGGCGCACGTCGAGGCGATGGCGAAGGCCGGCATCCCGACCATAGACCTGGTGGCCGTGAATCTGTATCCCTTCGTGGAAACCATCTCCAAGGCCGATTGCAGCCTCGAGCAGGCAATCGAAAATATCGACATCGGCGGGCCCACGATGGTGCGTGCGGCGGCGAAGAACTGGCAGCACGTCACTGTTGTCACCGATCCGGCGGACTATCCGGCGCTGATCGCGGAAATGGAGTCCGCCAGTGGCGCGATCAGCGTGGAGACGCGCTTCCGCCTGGCGCGCAAGGCCTTATCCCACACGGCCGCCTACGATGGCGCGATCAGCAACTACCTCACCGCCACCGACATTCACGGCAAGCGCAGCGGATTCCCCGATCAGTTCAATTCGAGTTTCGTCAAAGTCCAGGACCTGCGCTACGGCGAGAATCCGCACCAGCAGGCGGCGTTCTACCGTGACCTGAAGCCGGTACCCGGCGCGCTGAGCAACTATGTGCAACGGCAGGGCAAGGAACTTTCCTACAACAACATCGCCGATGCCGACGCGGCCTGGGAGTGCGTGAAGACCTTCGACCAGCCGGCGTGCGTCATCATCAAGCACGCAAATCCCTGTGGCGTGGCGGTGGCCGCGAGCGCGGTCGAGGCCTATCGCCGAGCGTTCAAAACCGACCCGACTTCGGCTTTCGGCGGCATCATCGCCTTCAATCGCGAACTGGACGAGGAAACCGCGGCAGCGGTGTCGCAGCAGTTCGCCGAGGTGTTGATTGCGCCGCGGGTGCTGGCGGGGGCCGCGGCGGCGCTGGCGCACAAGAGCAACCTGCGCGTGCTGGAAGTCGCAGCCCATTTCGCAGCCAACGACCACGATTTCAAGCGCGTCGGCGGCGGCCTGCTGGTGCAGACACCCGATGCGATGAACGTCCAGGCAGGCGACTTGCGCATCGTCACCCTGAAACGTCCGGCTCCGCAGCAGATTGCCGACCTTTTGTTCGCGTGGCGCGTTGCCAAGTTCGTCAAGTCCAACGCCATCGTGTTCTGCGCCGGGGGCATGACGCTGGGCGTGGGCGCCGGACAGATGAGCCGGGTGGACAGCGCGCGCATCGCCTCGATCAAGGCCGAGAACGCCGGGCTGTCGCTCAAGGATTCGGTGGTCGCTTCGGATGCTTTTTTCCCGTTCCGCGACGGCGTGGACGTCGTTGCCAGGGCCGGGGCGGCGGCGATCATCCAGCCGGGCGGCAGCGTGCGCGACGAAGAGGTCATTGCCGCCGCCGACGAACACGGCATCGCCATGGCCTTCACCGGCGTGCGTCATTTCCGGCATTAGGTGAGATTCCGGGGTTTACTTGAGAACTTGTCGGTGAATTATTTTTCCAGGTTCGAGCCATGAACTTACTGGTAGTCGGTAGCGGCGGTCGCGAGCACGCAATCGCCTGGCGGCTGGCGCAGTCCCCCCGCATCGGACGAATCTACGTCGCGCCGGGCAATGCCGGCACGGCGCGCGAGGATGGATTGTTCAACGTGCCGATCACCTCTATCCCGGAACTGGTGGATTTCGCACGCAAGGAATCGATCGCGATCACCGTGGTCGGCCCGGAGGCGCCGCTCTCGGAAGGCATCGTCGATGCGTTTCGCGCGGCGGGTCTGAAGATCTTCGGCCCGACGCAGCGGGCGGCGCAACTCGAGTCCTCGAAGGATTTTGCCAAGGCATTCATGGTCGCGAACGGCATAGCTACTGCGGCGTATGCCACTTTCTCAGACGCCAATGCGGCTCACGAATACGTCCGGCAGCGTGGCGCGCCTATCGTCATCAAGGCCGACGGGCTTGCCGCCGGAAAGGGCGTGGTCGTGGCAACGACGCCAGCGGAGGCTCACGCCGCCGTCGACATGATGCTGGTGGAAAACAGGATGGGGCCCGCGGGTGCGCGCGTGGTCATCGAGGAGTTTCTGGAAGGAGAGGAAGCCAGCTTTATCGTGATGGTGGACGGCAAGCACGTCCTGCCGCTGGCGTCGAGCCAGGATCACAAGCGTCTGCTCGACGGCGACCATGGCCCGAATACCGGCGGAATGGGCGCGTACTCGCCGGCGCCGGTACTGACGCCAACCATCCACGCGCGGGTGATGCGTGAGGTCATTCAGCCGGTGGTTGCCGGGATGGAGAAACAGGGCACGCCTTACTCAGGATTTCTTTACGCCGGCCTGATGATCGGGGCAAACGGCGACACCAGAGTGCTCGAATTCAACTGCCGTATGGGTGATCCGGAGACCCAACCGATCATGATGCGGCTGAAAAGCGACCTGTTCACGCTTATCGAGCACGCCGTCAATGGCACACTGAAGAACATCGAAGTCGAGTGGGACCGTCGGGTCGCGCTCGGTGTGGTCATGGCGGCGGCGGGCTATCCGGACAATCCGCGCAAGGGCGACGAGATCACGGGGCTGCCTCGCTCTGGCGACGATTTCCGCGTGTTTCACGCCGGGTCCGCGCTCGCGGACGGCAAGATCGTCGTCAACGGTGGACGCGTACTGTGCGTGACCGCTCTTGGCGACACGGTGCGCGTGGCGCAGCGGCGCGCCTACGAGATCGCCGAGGGTATCCAGTTCGCAGGACGGCAGATGCGCCGCGACATCGGCCAGCGCGCCATCGGCGCCAAGAAGAGCACGCTGTAGACCGGCATGGACATCAAGACGATCCGGGAGTACCTGACCGGCCTGCAGGACTGGATCGTCGGCCGCCTCGAGGAATTGGACGGCAACACCTTCCGCCGCGACTCATGGGATCGCCCCGAAGGGGGCGGAGGCGTGAGTTGCCTGATCGAGGAAGGAAATCTGTTCGAGCGCGGCGGCGTCAACTTCTCTCACGTCACCGGCGCTTCGCTTCCGCCCTCGGCCACGGTGTCGCGCTCCGATCTTGCGGGACGCTCGTTCCAGGCAATGGGCGTGTCGCTGGTGTTGCACCCGCGCAACCCCTATGTGCCTACGGTTCACATGAACGTGCGATTCCTTTTGGCCGAAAAGCGTGCGGCCAATCCGGTTTGGTGGTTTGGGGGCGGAATGGACCTGACGCCGTACTACGGATTCGAAGAGGACGCGGTTCACTTCCACCAGACCTGCCAGGCCGCACTCGATCCGTTTGGAGCCGAAACGCATCCAAAATTCAAGAAATGGTGCGACACGTATTTTTTCCTCAAGCATCGCCAGGAACCGCGCGGGATCGGCGGCATTTTTTTCGACGACCTGTCGGAACCGGATTTCGATACCTGTTTCGCGCTCACCCGTAGCGTGGGTGATCATTTCGTCGACGCTTATGTCCCGATTTCCGAACGCCGCAAGGATCTGCCCTACGGCGATCGCGAACGCGACTTCCAAGCCTATCGGCGCGGGCGTTACGTCGAGTTCAATCTGGTCTACGACCGCGGCACGCTGTTCGGACTGCAATCCGGCGGGCGCACCGAATCCATCCTGATGTCGCTGCCGCCATTGGTGAAATGGCGCTATGACTGGAAGCCCGATCCCGGCTCTGCCGAAGCAGCGCTGTACGAAAAGTTCCTGGTCGCGCGCGATTGGCTCCAGGCCTCAGGCCTTTAGGCCCTGAGCACGCACTTATCGTACAGATCGCGCAGCTTGCCCTGCGGATCATATTTGTTCTTCAGGCGCCGATAGGCCGTCTCGCCGTAAATTTCCCAGAATTCATCGAGCGGATAGTAACTTTCCGAATAAAGCGACTTGATCCCGCCGAGCTCGGTGACTTTGCGCTCGATGAGCCGGTTGAAATGCCCGGCCGGGTGAGCGTCCCGGAATTTCACCACATCCCAGAAGCCGAAGTTCACGTAGGTCCGGCCCGCGCCCAGAGGATACAGGTCGAATCGCCGCGGTGGCTCGCCCGCCCGGATCGGACAGATCCAGACCGGCAGGATGCCGATCTCGCGCCGGAAGAATTCCAGAAACTCGGGCGCGCGTTCGATCGGAATGTCGACATCCTGGATCACCGACTCGCGATGCAATCCCGACAGACTGTCGAGCCGGCGTGTAAGCTTCCAGCGGCTGTTCCAGCGCATCACCTTCGTGTAGGTGCGCGAATTGAGCCTTGATCTGCCGAGCAGCCTGCGGATCAGCGGATTCTGCGCACCGAGATTTCTGGAGCACCAGAACCAATCGGTGTCCCAGCGCCACAGGAAATCGCGAGCCGCGAGGAAATCTCTGGTCTTCTCGCGAATCGAGCGGTAGTAGATGTGCTCGAAAGTGTAATCGCTCGCGAACGGCGCTTCGTCCGTGAAGCTTCCCGTGGTCAGATACAACTCGCTGTCGCCAAACACCACGCCGTCGACAAAATCGGCCGCCGATGCGCAGGCCCGGTCCAGCGCCGCAAAGTAGGCTTGAGGTTCGCGAAAGCCGGCATGATCGATGCGCACGAACTTCTTCACCGGAATCGTTTTTGCCCGCACCCTCAAGGCGTAGCCCAGAGTGCCGTAGGAATTGGGAAAACCGAAGAACAGGTCGCGATGCTCGTTGGCGGCCGAACACAGATAAATGTTGCCGTCGCCTGCCAGGACTTCCATCTCCAGCACCGTGTCATGCACCAGGCCGAAGCGGAATGAAGTGGCCTCGACGCCCACTCCGGCGACTGCACCCCCAAGCGTGATGGATTTCAGTTGCGGCACCACCGCCGGCATCGAGCCATGGTGCAGCGTAGCCTCGACCAACTCCTCATAGCTGGTCATGCCCTCGGCATCCACCCAGCCCTCCTGTGCATTGACTTCCAGCACGTGGTTGAAATCGCGCACGTCAAGGCGTTGCGCCGCGGCCCGCGCGCGGTCGCGAAAAAGATTGGAGGTGTCCTTGCCGAGGGCGAGATGGCCCGCGCCAGCCTTGAGCTGTTCGGCCAGTCTCGCTTTGCGCGCCGCGTAGTCCTGCATGCGCCGCTCCGGGCGTGAATGGATCGATGCCGCGCCGGCTGCAGACACGCTCAGGACCGGTCGTAGAGAAAGGAGCGGCTCATCGGATAATTGTCCTTCGAGACATTTTTCTTGCTGAACACGATCTGGAACAGGTGCGTGCGGGTGCTGGCCGAGCGGAACATTTCCGCACAGGAATACAGATAGGTGCGCCAGACCCGGCGGAAGTGCTCGTTAAATTTCGCCGGATCGAGCGAGTGGATCTTGTCCCAGTTGCGGTCGAAGCGCTCGGCCCAGGCATCCAGCGTCAATGCATAGTGACGGCGCAGGTTCTCGATGTCGACCACCTCCAGCCCGCACTCCTCCATGGCAACGATAGTTTCCGCCAGGCTCGGGATCCAACCGCCGGGAAACACGTGCTCGCGGATGAAGAACTCGGTGTCGCGCACGCCGACATGGCCGATAAAGTGCAGCATGCCTAGGCCGCCAGGCTTGAGAAAATCCGCGTGGGCTTTGACCACGGCGCGCAATTGGTCGCGCCCGGCATGCTCTAGTACTCCGATCGACACAACCTTGTCATACTGCCGGTCCACTTCACGGAAGTCGGCCTCGCGTACTTCGATCCGGCCCTCGAGCCCGCGGCGGCGGATATCTTCTCGGACTGACGCAACCTGCTCGGGAGTAATGTTGACTCCGGTCGGCACCGCCCCGTAGTGCTCGAGGGCGTGAAACAGGAAGCCGCCGAATCCGCAACCGATATCAACCACCGTTTCGCCTCGCGAAAGCCGGATCTTGCGGCAGACGTGGTCCATCTTGTTGCGCTGCGCCTCTTCGACCGTTGCAGTGCCTTCCTTCCAGTAGGCACAGGTGTACATCATCGACGGCAAATCGAGCCAATACCGATAGAACTCGGTGCCCAGACCGTAGTGGAAGCGCGCGTTCCTTCTGGCCTGCGCGATCGAGCCGTTGGAAAAGCGCCACTCGTGCCAGCGGTTGCGTATGACTATCAGAGCGTTCGGGTTATGGGCAAAACGGCCTTCGAGTCCGACCCTGAACACCGCACCGAGATCGCCCTCGATATCGACGTCGCCTTTGAAATAGGATTCCATGAAACCGATGTGCCCGAACAAAGCGGCGCGACGCTGTGCCGCACGCTTGCGAATCGCAATGGTGAACGCCGGCGTGCCGGCGATGTTCTGGTAATGCGAACCGTCCGCGAATTCGACGCGAAAGCAGATAAGGCTACGCTCACCCAGTGCCGCCATTCTGCGTTTTACCGGTCCGGTCGCCATTGGCAGTGTCCTGTTCCGCTAATTGGTGGGATATTTTGCAATCCTGGGAAGCCGGTCCCAAAAACAATTTGACAGCAATCCATCGTCGATCGGGACACTAACCGCCGGTTCTGCCGCCGCCTATTCACCCAGGTATGCCTGTCGTACCTGCGGGTTGTCGAGCAAAGACCGGGCGCTGTCGGCCACGGTAATCAGGCCACTTTCCATCACGTAGCCCCGGCGACTGGCTTCCAGTGCAAGCTTTGCGTTCTGCTCGACCAGCAGCACCGTTACGCCCTCCTCCGATATGGCGCGAACGGTGGAGAAAATCTTTTCCACCATCAGCGGCGCAAGTCCCATGCTTGGCTCATCGAGCAACAGCAATTTCGGGCGGCTCATCAACGCGCGGCCGATTGCGAGCATCTGCTGCTCACCCCCCGACAGCGTGCCCGCGGTCTGTTTCCGGCGCTCGGCAAGCCGCGGGAACAGCGAGTAATTGCGATCGAGATCAGCGCGAACCGCTGCGCGATCATTGCGCGTGTACGCACCCATCTCCAAATTTTCGTGCACCGTCAGACGGCCGAATACCCCGCGCCCTTCCGGCACCAGCGCCAATCCGCGCTCAACCAGCTGGTAGGACAACAGCGCGCTGACATCCTCGCCGCGGTAATGCACCTTGCCCCCATGATGCAGCATCCCGCAGATCGCCTTCAACGTCGTCGTCTTGCCCGCTCCGTTGGCGCCGATCAGCGCCACCATCTCGCCTTCGCCCACGTTCAGGTCGATGCCCTTGACCGCGTTGATGCCGCCGTAGGCAACCTTCAATCCGGAAACCTCCAGTAGGACGTTCAAGGCAACGCGCCTCCGAGATAGGCGCGAATCACTTCCGGATCGTTTTTCACCGCGGCCGGTTGGCCTTCGGCAATCTTCTTGCCGTAGTCGAGCACCGCCACCCGGTCGCATAAACCCATCACCAGCTTTACGTCGTGCTCGATCAGCAGGATGGTCACCCCTTGGTCGCGGATCTTGATGAGCAATCGGCGCAAGTCGGCGGTTTCCGTCGCATTCATGCCGGCGGCGGGTTCGTCCAGCGCGAGCAGCTTCGGCTCGGTGGCAAGCGCCCTTGCGATCTCCAGACGGCGCTGGTCCCCGTAGGACAGGTTTCTCGACAGCACATGCGAGTGGCGCTCGATGCCGACATAATCGAGCAGCTCGCGCGCGCGGCGGTGGATCGCCGATTCTTCCGCCATGGTGCGCCAGCCTCGCAGGATCGCACCTAAAGCCCCGGCATGGGTACGCACGTGACGCCCGACCATGACGTTTTCAAGCGCAGACATGTTGCCGAACAAACGGATGTTCTGGAACGTGCGCGCGATGCCATAGCCGACCACGCGATGCGGCTTAAGCCCGATCAGATCGATGCCGTCGAATTCGAAACGCCCGCCATCCGGTTCGTACAGCCCGGTAAGCACGTTGAACAGCGTGGTCTTGCCCGCCCCGTTAGGCCCGATCAGGCCGTAAATCTCGTTGCGCCGGATTGTTAGTGACACGTCGGCAAGTGCGGCAACGCCGCCGAAGTGCTTTTCGATGTGGCGCGCGTCGAGCAACGCCGCAGGCGCGGTTCCCATTCTGGCTCACTCCTGTTCGGCGAACTCTCGTTTGCGGGTCTTGGACGGCCAGATCCCGGCCGGCCGGTACAACATCATCAGCACCAGTGCCAGACCGAATAGCAGCATCCGGATGACCTCCGGTTCGATCAGCATGCGGCCGAACACGGCCCTTTGTACCGGCTCCACGGTATAGCGCAGCACTTCGGGAACAAAGGAAAGCAACAACGCGCCGATGACCACACCGCCGATATTGCCCATCCCGCCGAGGACCACCATCGACAGCACCATGATGGATTCGACCACCACGAAGCTCTCCGGGCTGATGAAGCCCTGCATCGCCGAAAACATGCCGCCGGCGATGCCGCCGAAACTCGCGCCCATCGCGAACGCCAGCAGCTTGATGTTGCGGGTGTTGATGCCCATCGCCTGGGCGGCGACTTCGTCCTCGCGGATCGCGATCCAGGCACGGCCGATGCGCGAATTCTCCAACCTCAGGTTGATCACGATAACGGCGAGCAGCACCAGCATCAGCAGATAGTAATACTTGATCGGGCCGCTGAAGGTCAGCCCGAGGAAGGTTTCGCTGCGGGCGAAACTGAAATTGCCGATCGTGAACGGATCGATCAACGTGACGCCCTGCGGTCCGTTGGTGAGGTTGACAGGCTGCGACAGATTGTTGAGGAAAATGCGCACGATCTCGCCGAAACCCAGTGTCACGATCGCGAGATAGTCGCCGCGCAACTTCAGTGTCGGCGCACCCAGCAAAACCCCGAACAGGCAGGCCAGCGCCGCACCGATCGGCAGGATGACCCAGAAAGGCAGGTGCAGGCCGAAATGCGGCGAGGCGAGCAACGCGTAGGTATAGGCCCCGACTGCGTAAAAGGCGATGTACCCGAGATCGAGCAAACCGGCGAAGCCGACGACGATGTTAAGGCCAAGCGACAGAAAGATGAACAGGATGGCGAGATTGGTGATGCGCACCCAGGCCGTGCCGACGGAGGCCAGCACGAACGGCAGCACCAGCAGCGCGGCCGCCACCAGCACGACCCCGACCCAGATCGCGGCGGGATGGCGCCACATTCGCGCAAGAGCGTCAATCATCGGGCCGCCGCCTCATGCCCGGTCTCCCACGCGCTCGCCCAGCAGGCCGGACGGCCGGAACACCAGCACCGCGATCAGAACGAAGAAAGCGAACACGTCCTGATAGTTGCTGCCGAACAGAATGAAGTGTTGGTTCTGTGCACAGTTCTCTACAAGCATGTCCGCAAGCCACGAATAGCGGCACAGGTCGGTCAGTTCGCCGATATATCCCGCGCCCAGCGCCTCCACTACCCCGAGCAGGATTCCGCCCAGCATTGCGCCCGCGAGATTGCCAATCCCGCCGAGGACGGCGGCCGCGAAGGCCTTCATCCCAAGCAGTGCTCCCATGGTGTAGTGGGCAACGCCGTAGTAAGTCCCGACCATCACGCCGGCAACCGCACCGAGCCCTGCGCCCACGATGAACGTGAATGCAATCACCTTGTTCACATTGATTCCCATCAGGCCGGCCACCTGGGGATTTTCCGAGGTGGCCCGCATCGCGATTCCCAGCCGGGTGCGGTACACAAGCGCGGTGAGTCCGCCCATCATTGCGATGGAGATGAGAATGATCGCGATCTGCACCGCGCTGATGTGCGCGCCGCCCACCTCGTACACCGGGTTGGCCATGACCTGCGGAAACGAAATCGGCGCGCGGCTCCAGATCATCAAGGCGACGTTCTGCAGGATGATCGAGATGCCGATTGCGGTAATCAGGGGCGCCAGCCGCGGTGCCCCGCGCAACGGCCGGTAGGCCACGCGCTCCATCGCGTAACCCACGCCCATGCACACCGGGATCGCGCACGCGGCTCCGGCCAGCACGATCAGCACCGGCGCGAGGCCCGTGTCGGCGCCGGCCAGCGCGGAGATTACGGTAAGGGCCACCATCGCGCCGATCATCACCACTTCGCCGTGCGCGAAGTTGATCAGTTGGATGATGCCGTAGACCATGGTGTAGCCCAGCGCCACGATGGCGTAGACGCTACCCAGAGTCAGGCCGTTGATGATCTGCTGGAGAAAGATTTCCACGGCGCGTCCGGGGCCGGTGATTCGCGGGTCAGGTCAATGCCGGCGCGCCGGCGCACGCGGCGCCCGCAAGTGCCGTCTGCGCCGCATCATGGTGTTGCGTTGCTATGCTTCGCGCCCGCTGCGGCTTGCTTCCGTGCTCAGGTCGCGCCCTTGACGAAGTCCTCGAACTTGATGGACTTGCCGCCCTTGATGATCGCGATGGGCGTGATGGTGCCGCCTTTCATGGTGAATATCGTCATCTCGGCGTCCTTGCGATCGCCACGCTCATCGAACTCGATCTTGCCGCTTGCGCCCTCGAAACTGAGTTTGGCAAGCTCGGGCAGGTACTGCGCCGGATCGACGGAGTTCGCTTTCTGCATCGCGGTGATGATGAGATTGGCGGCGTCGTAGGTGAACGGCGCATAAATCAGCGGGTCGGCGTTGAACTTCGCCTTGAAGGCATTCAGAAAGTCCTTGCTCGCCGCCTGCACCGGGAGTCCCGCCTGGGAGCAGATCAGGCCCTCGGAAGCTTCACCCGCCAGCTCCTTCATTTTGTCGGTGCAGGCGCCGTCGCCGAAGGCGAACACGGCCTTGATGCCGAGTTCGCGTCCCTGCCGCATCAGCGGGCCGGCCCCGGAGTCCATGCCGCCGTAGAACACCGCGTCCGGTTTCTTGCCTTTCAACTTGGTCAGGATTGCCTTCCAGTCGGTGGTCTTGTCTGTGCCCTTTTCGCGCGGCAGCACGACAATGCCGGCGGCCTTGAGCGTCTTTTCCACCTCGTTGGCGAGACCTTCGCCATAGGAGGTCGCGTCGTCGATGACCGCGACGGTTTTCGGCTTGTACTGGGCATTCAGGTAACTGGCGATCGCCGGGCCTTGCTGGTCGTCACGGCCGACGGTGCGAAAAACGTTGCTGAAGCCCTGCTCGGTAAGCTTCGGATTGGTGGCGGAGCCAGAGATCATCGGAATGCCCGCCTGGTTGTAAACCGCGGACGCGGGAATGGTCACGCCGGAGTTCAGGTGTCCGACCACGCCGGCGACTTTCGCATCCACGAATTTTTGCGCGATGATCGGGCCCTTGTCCGGTTTGCCCTCGTCATCCTCGCTGAGCAACTCGAACACGATCTTCTCGCCGCCGATGGTCGTGCCCTTGGCGTTGGCTTCATCGATAGCGAGCTTGGCGCCATACTCGTTGTCCTTGCCCAGGTGGGCGATCCCGCCGGTGAGCGGCGCGGCATGGCCGATTTTGACCACACGCTCGAGCGACGAGCCGGCCTTTGGTTTGTCCTCCTGCTTGCCGCATGCCCCCAAGCCCGTCGCGAGCGCGACTGCGGCTGCAATTGCGACGATTCGCCGCCAGACCCCAGAGATTTCGCTGTTCATCATTTCCGTCTCCTCCATGTAAGCGCGCCAGAAAACCTTCTGCGATTATCGGCCACGCCTCGGAACATTGTCAATTTTCGCCCGTAATTCATTGGGTTGTCTCTCGCCGCAAAAACAAAAAAGCCGGCGATTGCCGGCTTTTCCTGTGGTTCGTGTGAACCACCGATCTAAAGCGACAGGATCCAATCCACCAAGAGCTTGGCTTCGTCTTCCTTGACCGGATTGGGCGGCATCGGGATGGTACCCCACACGCCTCCACCGCCGTTGATGACCTTTTTCATTAGCATCCCCTCGGCATCCTTGTTGCCCTAGTATTTCTTGGAGATGTCGACATAGGACGGACCTACCAGTTTCTTGTCCGTCGCGTGACAGGCCAGGCAGTTCTTCGACTGTGCCAGCGCCTTGGCCT
>JANOGP010000014.1:0-2095 GCA_031406075.1 Betaproteobacteria bacterium | reverse complement strand
GCACGCGACGAATCCGACCGCGCACACCCGGTGCGGCTGGTGTTCGAGCCCAGGACCTCGAAGATCGACGAGACCGAGTTCGTCAATCTCCTGCTGGCCAAGACCGGCATGGAAGGCAACGTCGCAATCAACCTGGTGATGGTCGGCCTCGACGGCCGGCCCACCGGCAAGAACCTGCGCGAGATAATCGCCGAGTGGGTCAAGTTCCGTTTTGCGACCGTTACCCGCCGCACCCAGCACCGGCTCGCGCAAGTGCTGGACCGCATCCACGTGCTCGAAGGCCGCATGATCGTGCTGCTGAACGTGGACAAGGTGATCAAGATCATCCGCAACGCCGACGACCCCAAGACCGAGCTGATCAAGGCATTCAAGCTCTCCGAGCGCCAGGCCGACGACATCCTCGACATCCGCCTGCGGCAACTGGCCAAGCTCGAGCACATCAAAATCGAACAGGAGCTGAAAGACCTGCAGAAGGAACAGAAGGACCTGGAAAAGATCCTCAAGAACCGCAATACGTTGGAAGACCTGGTGGTTTCCGAAATCGAGGACGACGTAAAGACCTTCGGCGACAAGCGCCGCACCCGCATCGAGGAATCCGAAAAAGCCGTGATCGAAACCCCGGTCATCGACGAACCGGTAACGGTGATCTTCTCGAAGAGGGGTTGGGTGCGTGCGCGCCAGGGCTGGGAAGTCGATCCCGCGACACTATCGTTCAAGGAAGGCGACGGACTATCGGCGCTGATCAAGTGCCGCACCGTCGAGCCGGTGATCTTCCTCGATTCGAAGGGCAGGGCGTACTCGGTCGAGACCGCGCAACTGCCGCCGGCGCGCGGCGACGGCGTGCCGGCATCCTCGCTCGTTGAGGTGCAGGAAGGCGCGCACATTCTCTACTGCCTCGGGGGTAAGCCGGAAACGCAGGTCCTGGTGGCTTCCAACGGCGGTTACGGTTTCCTGTCGAAGATCGCCGACATGGTTTCCAACCGCAAGGCCGGCCGCGAATTCATGACGCTGGAGGAAACCGACACCCCGATCGCTCCGTTTGTTTACGAAGAATCGGCGGGAAATTTCGTCGCAGCGCTCTCCGAAGGCGGCCGGCTGCTGCTGTTCGCGATCGCGGAACTCAAGTACCAGCCGCGTGGCCGCGGCACCATCGTGATGGGGCTCGATGAAAGCGACCGGCTGTTCGCGGTGGCGGTCTCCGATCAGCCGAAGCTGATCGTGAAAGGCAACATTCGCGGCGGCAGGGAAAAGGAATTCGTCCTGGAGAAGGACAAGCTCGCCCACCACGTCCTCAAGCGCGCACGCATGGGCCGGGTGGTGTCGGGCGTGGTGAAATCAACGGCGCTTATTGTGCCCGTTAAGCCGTCGGCACCTTGACGCTGTATCGTTGTGGAGATGCGCCATATCCAGGTCACTTAGAATTGTGTTTACCAGTCACCAGTCACTTGGCACACATTTTTTGGTTATACCGTCACGTTCGTCACGGCCTTATCAAGGGAGTACCGATGAGCACGTCAAAGGAGAGTTGGCTGGGAGGGATGGCAATCGCGCTTCTCCTGGCCGCAGCATTGAGCGCGTTCATATTTCGTTCGAACGACAGTTCGGCAGAACAAAAAGGGGGAACCATGACGGTCGTGCGCCTTTACACCGGGCCGGATAACAAATCGCATTTCGAAGACATCCAGATCCCGCTCAAAGACGCCGGCAAGGTTGGCTCCATATCCGAGTTGTATAAGGCCACCGGCCTGGTGTTTCGCGAGACCGCCGGCGACTACAACTACGACTTCCACCCCGCGCCGCGGCGGCAATACGTGGTGAATCTGGAAGGCGCGGTGGAAATCGAAGTGGGCGACGGCACCAAACGCATCCTTCGCGCCGGCGACATTCTCCTTGCCGAGGACACCACCGGACAGGGCCACATCAGCCGCGCGGTCGCCGGTCAGCCCCGCAAATCGCTGTTCATCACGCTTGACTAGAGCGGTTCCGGCACCGTGTCAATTTGTTTTTTCCTTAACCCTGTTACCCTTCACCGGGATCGGCCCGTCACCCTTCACTCATTCACCCTTCACGCCTTCACCGTTTTCTCATGACCAAT
>JANOGP010000010.1:0-2976 GCA_031406075.1 Betaproteobacteria bacterium | reverse complement strand
CTCGAGGGCTATGGATCGACTGAATGCGCGCCGGTGATTTCTCTGGCCACGCCGTCCGCGTACCGCCGCAATGCGGTGGGCCGGTTCCTGCCCGGCATCGACTACCAGATCGAGCCCATGGACGGCATCGACAAGGGCGGGGTACTGCACATCCGCGGGCCGAACGTGATGCTGGGCTACTATCGCTATGCCAATCCCGGTGTGATCGAGGCGCCCAAGTCGAGTGTGGGCGAAGGCTGGTACGACACCGGCGACGTGGTGGAAGTGGATCACGACGGCATGCTCAGCATCTCCGGGCGGGTGAAACGCTTCGCCAAGATCGCCGGCGAAATGGTGTCGCTGGACATGATCGAGCACGTGGCGCGCGAAGCTTCGCCCGATTACCACCATGCGTCGGTGCTGACGATGCAGGATTTTGGCGGCGAGTCCACGGTGCTGCTCACTACCGACGCGCAACTTACCCGCGCGCAACTTCTGGAGGCCGCGAAGGAACTGGGGACGCACGATCTTTCGGTGGCGCGCCGCATCGTGCACCTGAGGGAAATCCCGATACTTGCCTCGGGCAAGGTGGACTATGTCGGACTCAAGAGCCTCGTCGAGGGCGACGCGGTCAGGAAACTGCTGGCCGCGATGGCCAGGAATCCGCTGGATACCGAGTCCCGGCCCACCGCGAAGTAGTCATTGCCCGTCTCGGGGAAGTCACGCGGTGCGCACCGGCCCCATAGCCGGAAAGCAGCGGCAATGCCTGGAAATTTTCCTGAGACTCCGCCAAATATTCTCCGTGGACTTTTTTGCGGCCCCCGGGGATCGATGCCTCGAACTGGCCCACCGCGACACCGTTAATACGAGTCACCGTGGCGACCAGGATTCGTGCTCGCCTGACCGTGCGGCGATTCCGCGGGGGTTTTCCGCAGGGTTGGCCCCGGAGCAGGACGGGCCGGTCCATCCGGGCCCCGTACTTGAAATACCGGGTCAGCGCACCTAACTTGCAGCATTGTGATGAATCCCGGAAAGGGGAATCCCGCCATGGCCGAAACAGCCGCCAAAGAAACGCTGGGCTTCCAGACCGAAGTCAAGCAACTGCTCAATTTGATGATTCACTCCTTGTACGGAAACAAGGAGATTTTCCTGCGTGAACTGATTTCCAACGCCTCGGATGCCTGCGACAAGCTGCGCTTCGAGTCGCTGACTGATCCGGGGCTGTTCGAGGCCGACCCCGACCTGCGTATTCGGGCCTGGTACGACAAGGCGGCGCGCACCCTCACCATATCGGACAACGGCATCGGCATGTCCCGCCAGGAGGTCATCGACAACATCGGCACGATCGCCAAGTCCGGCACCCGCGAGTTCTTCGATCGCCTGACCGGCGATCAGGCCAGGGATGCCCACCTGATCGGCCAGTTCGGGGTGGGGTTCTATTCCTCGTTCATCGTCGCGGACAAGGTCACACTGCTTACGCGCCGCGCCGGCCTGGGCAAGGAACACGGCGTGCACTGGGAATCATCGGGTCAGGGCGACTACAGCATCCAGACCGTGGAGAAGGAAGGCCGCGGCACCGACGTGACGCTGCATCTGCGTGCGGGCGAGGACGACCTGGCGGACGGCTTCCGTCTGCGTTCCATCATCCGCAAATATTCCGACCATATCACGCTGCCCATCCTGATGAAAAAAGAGGAATGGAGTCAGGAGAAGGGCGAGAACGTCGTCAAAGACGAAGACGAAAAGGTCAACCAGGCCTCCGCGCTGTGGGCGCGCCCCAAATCCGAGATCAGCGAAGAGCAGTACCAGGAGTTCTACAAGCACGTTGCCCATGATTTCGAGCCGCCGATGGCCTGGGTGCACGCGAAGGTCGAGGGCAAGACCGAGTATACGCAGCTGCTATACCTGCCGGCGCGCGCACCCTTCGATCTGTGGGACCGCGAGCATCGCCACGGTATCAAGCTCTACGTGCGGCGCGTATTCATCATGGACGATGCGGAGCAATTGATTCCGGCGTACCTGCGGTTCGTGCGTGGAGTGGTGGATTCCAACGACCTGCCGCTCAACGTCTCGCGGGAAATCCTCCAGGAATCGAAGGATGTCGAGGCCATCCGCAAGGGCTGCGTCAACAAGGTGCTCGGTCTGCTCGAGGATCTTGCAGAGAATCAGAAGGAAAAGTACGCGCTTTACTGGAAGGAATTCGGCCGCGTATTCAAGGAGGGGACGGGCGAAGACTGGGCGAACAAGGAACGCATCGCCAGACTGCTGCGCTTTGCCTCGACTCATGGCGACGCCGGCGAACAAACCGTTTCGCTCGCCGACTATCTGTCGCGGATGAAGGAAGGCCAGGACAAGATCTACTACATTACCGCCGACAGCCGGGCCGCGGCGAAGAACAGCCCGCATCTGGAAATCTTCCGCAAAAAGGGTATCGAAGTACTGTTGCTCTCCGACAGGGTGGACGAATGGATGGCGTCCAATCTCACCGAATTCGAAGGCAAGCCGTTTCAATCCGTGGCCAAGGGCGATCTCGATCTGGGCAAGCTCGCCGACGAAGAGAAAAAGGAGCGGGAAAAGGAAGCCGGCGAATTCAAGGACCTGGTCGAAAGAATAAGGAATTCGCTGGATGCCCAGGTGAAGGACGTACAGCTGACGTTCCGCCTGACATCCTCACCGGCCTGCCTGGTGTCTGACCAGCACGGCATGAGCGCCAACCTCGAGCGCATGCTCAAGGCCGCCGGCCAGAAGGTGTCGGGAAGCAAGCCGGTTCTGGAGATCAACCCGCACCATCCCTTGGTTCAACGCCTGAAATACGAGTCCGACGAGGCCCGTTTCGGCGACTGGAGCCGCATCCTGTTCGACCAGGCGCTGCTTGCAGAAGGCGGGCAGCTCGACGATCCTGCGGGGTTCGTCAAACGCCTGAACGAACTGATGCTGACCCCCCTCTCCCCCTCTCCCCCTCTCCCCAGCCCTCTACCCCCTTGAGGGGTAGAGGGC
>JANOGP010000395.1:0-24799 GCA_031406075.1 Betaproteobacteria bacterium | reverse complement strand
TGCCGTTGGCGGCCATGCGGTCGACATCGTGCAGCGGCCGGGCAAGGCCCGAGACTCGCTCGACGAACGTAACTATACATTGCGACATGAATAGTGCCGCATTAAGTACTCCTTCACCCCTTGATGGGGGAAGGTTAATGGGATGGGGGTGAAATGCCAGCCACACGATACACGCCGCACCCCAACCCTAGCCCTCTCCCTTCCAGAGGGAGGGAATGTCTCCGGCACTATTTTTGTCGCTACGTGTAGCGTGAATGCCCGCGCTCGCGTTGTGCTGGTGCATGGTCTATGGCTGAACGGCGCAGCGATGGTGCCGCTCGGTTGGCACCTGTCGCGCTGCGGATTCGACGTAAGGCGCTTTTCCTATGCGTCCGTAGGAGACGGCCTCGAGCACAATGCGAACCGGCTGGCGCGTTTGTGCCGGGAGCAGGGGACGGCGCCACTGCACCTTGTCGGCCACAGCCTGGGCGGGTTGCTGATTCTTGCGGCACTGGAAAGAAACAAGGATTTGAAGGCGCGCAGGATCGTGTTGGTCGGCAGTCCTTACGCGGGGATCACGACGGCTATCGCGCTGGCGCGATCTGCCACCGGCGAAAAGATGTTGGGCAGGACATTGAACGACTGGATGCGAATGCCGAGGCCTTCGATTCCGAACGGAGTGGAGTTGGGCGTGATCGCGGGGGATGTGCCTTTCGGACTGGGGCGCCTGGTGGCCCGCCTGCCGAAGCCGAACGATGGCGTGGTGCGGGTGGACGAAACGCGCGTTCCAGGCGCGAAGGATTCGATCGTGCTTCGTATCAACCACACCGGGATGCTGGTGTCGCCTGCGGTGGCGCGTGCCGCCTGTGCCTTCCTGCGCAACGGGACCTTTATCCATGCGTAGCGCGTTTCTGATAACGATGGTGGCCGCAAGCCTTTGCGGTTGCGCAAATATCGGCTACTACTTCCAGGCGGTGGGTGGGCAGATGGAAATCTGGAACCGCAGCCGGCCGATCGAAAAGCTCGTAGGCGACGAACGCACCGATGCCGCACTGCGCGCGCGGCTATCGCTGGTATTGAAGGTACGCGAGTTCGCCAGCCGGGAGTTGGCGCTTCCCGACAACCGAAGCTATCGCAAGTATGCGGATCTTCAGCGGCCGTTCGTAGTCTGGAATGTGTTCGCAACCAGGGAGTTCTCGACCGCGCCGATAGAGTGGTGTTTTCCGTTTGCCGGTTGCGTGGCTTACCGCGGTTACTTCAGCGAGCAGGGCGCGGAGAAGTTCGCCGCCGGACTGCGCTCGCAAGGGCACGACGTATTCGTGGCGGGCATCCCCGCGTACTCGACACTCGGATGGTTCGATGACCCGGTGCTGAACACCTTCATCTTCTTCCCGGACGCGGAGATCGCGCGCTTGACGTTCCATGAGCTTGCGCATCAGGTCGTTTACGTTTCCGGCGACACCGTGTTCAACGAATCTTTCGCCACCGCGGTCGAGCTGGAGGGCGTGGATCGCTGGCTTGCCCGGGCGGGCACCCGGGAGGAACGCGCTGCATTTGACGCCACTCAGCAATACAAACGCGGTTTCGTCGAATTGGTGATGAAGTTCCGCGCCCGGCTGGGCCAGTTGTACGCTTCGCCGCTGGCCGAGGAAGAAAAACGCAGGAAGAAGGCCGAGGCCTTCGCCGAGCTGAAGGCCGAGTACCTGCAACTCAAGGAAAGCTGGAAAGGTTTCGCGGGCTACGACCGTTTCTTTGCGGGTGAAATGAACAACGCCAATCTGGTGCCAGTGGCGACTTATTCCGAACTCGTGCCCGCGTTCCTGCACCTGCTCGCCAGAAACGACGGCGACTTCATGCGCTTCTACGCGGAAGTGAAGGAACTCGGCGAGCTTTCCAAAGACGAACGTGGAGTACGCCTGGGCGCGAAAGCTTCCGAAGCCGGTCAAAGGTGACGAGCCCGCCGCGCGGATCAACGGGCGTTAAACCTACCGCGGTGACGATTCGACAAGCAGGAGGACGACGACTTCACCACTGTGCGCAGCACGCCCACGACCTACTTCGTCGACAAGCGCGGCAAGGTTGCGCTAAGGCACATCGGCAGAATGCCCGAGGAATTTCTCGCGCAGACCGTGAATGGCCTGCTGAGACAGTAAGCATTTTCTTGCCGGCGCCGCCGCCGACCATGGTCTCAATAGCCGGTCAGTTCCGCTTTTGTGAAGCGTCTGCTCGGTGTACCGCCTAGCACGAGTCCCAGCATCGCGTTCATTGTCTTCTCGTCGTTGTCGAAGCCTCCGTGCGACGTACTCGCCGTCTTGTCCATGTCGCGTTTTGTGATGTAGGTCGCCGTCTTGTTCTGGATTCCGGTCATCGGAAGTTTGTCGAGGAACTTCTGCATTCCCATGATCGGCTCAACGGCGTTGTGCTTCTGCAACGAATTGGAGACCAGGTAAAGGAGCGATTTACGATAGATGGTCACAACGTTGTCGTCCTTTTCTGTTTTGTCGTCCAGCAGGAAGTGATGCAACTTGCCGACCAGGCCGGCGGTCAGGGCGGCGCGGATTTTCTTGTCGAACAGTTCGTGCGTGCAGGCCGGCGCAAAGAGCATCAGGTTTTCGATCGGCGGCCCGTTTTGAGCCATCCAGCGCTCAAGCAGATGGCCGTGCCAGATCGAACCCGCGCTGTGGCCGACCAGGTGCAGTTTCGGACGCTTGGCCGCGGGAAGCTTGCCCAGCAGGCGCGCCAGGGTCGCCAGCGTGTGGGTCCCCGCGCGGGTGTCCTGGAACGCAATTTCGGCGTCGGTGCGCATCTCCTTCCACAACGCATAGCCGGCGGGGTGGCTGATCTTCTCCAGCACGGTGTCCCACCAATCGCTCGCGCCGCCTACACGTTCCTGGACCAGGCGTTGCTTTCCAAACAGCACGTCGCGCAACTCGTCGAACAGACCGGTTTCCCAGATGAAGTGAATCTCGTGTACGCCGTTGTCGCGGAAGACTTCGCGCCACTTTCCCGCGCGCATCGCCGAATCCTTGATCGAGTTCAGGCCGCCGTGCGCGTAGAGCAGGAGATGGGCGGGCGGGCTCTTGCCGTCTGTGCCATTGACCGCTCGACCCAGGATGTCCTCGGCTTCCGCTGCCGAGGAGGGGTAATCTCCTTGCGGATCGTACTGGCCGTCATCGATGTGCAGGTAGTGGTCGCGGATCGTATGGCGCGGTGGACCGGATGAAGACAGTCGTGTCCCGCCGGAGGACTGCGTGTACTTCGCGGGTCGCAATGACGCGCGGGTGTCGAGCGGACGCGCCAGGCGTGCGACCCATAGATCCCAGACGTTGCGCTCGAAATCGTCGTAGGTCCATACCGCCACGCCCTTGACGCTGCGCTTGCCGATCTTGAATTTGCCCCAGCTCTTGCCCCAGGAGTTCTGCACCAGGAAACCGTCGTCGGTATAACCGATGATCGCAAAAGCGTGTCCACCGTCCTCGGGCCAGGACGGATCGTAAGGGATGCGGGACT
Source organism: Betaproteobacteria bacterium (assembly GCA_031406075.1). Lineage (GTDB taxonomy): Bacteria > Pseudomonadota > Gammaproteobacteria > Burkholderiales > JACQAP01 > JACQAP01. Next base: position 21,310 of record JANOGP010000395.1, on the reverse strand, counting down.
TGCCCATTTCGTCCCAGCCTTTGTGCGTGGCCGCCGAAGCGAACACCACGCTGACTTCATTAAGGGCCGCATGAAGGTCGGAGCGGCGTGGCAGCACCCGGTAGTACGCACCGAGCGTGTGGCCGAGCGCTGCATGCTGTCGCTGCTCCGTAATAATGCCGGGGTTCTTCGGATCGTAGGGCCACAACTTTTCCGGGCAGACTCCGTTCTTGTGCCAGCCCTTCATCGCGCCCCGCGGGCTGCTCCAGTCGTAGTTGTGTCCCGGCCACTGGTCGTGCCGTTTCGCCATCTCAAACAGCATTCGCTGGCTGACACGGACTTTCTCGCCGTTTTCCCAATTGAGATAGTTGATAACTGCCGCCAGCCCGAAGCCGGTGCATGCCCCCTCGTTCTCCTGATCGAGGATCTGCAGGTGCGCCCATTTCGGCAATACCTGCTCGCGCAACCGGACGAGAGCAGGCCGGTAGACCAGATCCCTGAAATCCATGGAGTCGCGGTTCACGTCGCGTTTTTGTGGCATTGTCGGTTTCCTCCCCTGATGGTTGTCGATCGCAGACGTTTGCGCCGGTGCAATGGCGTCGTCCTGAAATGAGATATAGGCGAAGGCGGGTGGAAGTGCAAATCTGACAAACTGTGAGGTTTGTGGCGCTTCGCATTCTGCGTCATGCGTTTATGTTCCCGTCTTGAACGGAAACCTAAAGTTGTTTTGCGATCCCCCGGGAAACACTTGTCAAAAGGAAGGCCTGGCGCGGCATGAGTGATAATATTTGTTATTTCAACTTGGCTGGCCACGACAGGCGCGAATCATGAGCGACAACACAGACATCAATACGCTGCGCCGCATCCTCAGGCAGTACAAGACCATTGCCGTGGTCGGCCTGTCTGCCAACTGGTACCGGCCCAGTTCCTTCGCCGCCAAGTACATGCAGGAGCACGGTTATCGCGTCATCCCGGTGAACCCCTTGTACAAGGAGGTCCTGGGCGAGAAATGTTACGCCTCGCTCAAGGATATTCCCGAGAAAGTCGGCATCGTGGATTGTTTCCGCAAGAGCCAGGACATCGGACCGATCGCGGACGAGGCCATCGCCATCGGCGCCAAGGTGTTGTGGATGCAGATCGGCGTGATGAACGAGAAGGCCGCGGAGAAGGCGCGCAAGGCGGGACTCGAAGTGGTGCAGGACCGCTGCGTCAAGATCGAGCACGGGCGTTTGTTCGGGGGGCTGAACTGGGTGGGCGTCAATACCAAGATCATCTCTGCAAAGCGGCCGCAGTGGCTGCCGTATTAGCAAGGTGCGTTAGGGGTGAGGAGTGAGGGGAGAGGTGTGAGGAGCTTTAGTGCTTTGATCCGCATTTCGATTCCCTCCTAACCCCTAACTCCTCACCCCTAACGCCTTTCCACCATTCACCATTTCCCATTCACCGATCACCAATTGCTTAATCGCTTAATCACTTAATCACCGACACACAATGGCAGACAGAGAATTCGGATTCGGCACTTTGTGCCTGCACGCGGGACAGATCCCTGACGCGGCCACTGGCGCGCGCGCGGTGCCGATCTACCAGACCACATCGTTCGTGTTCGACTCGGCCGATCATGCGGCAAGCCTGTTCAACCTGCAGACTTTCGGCAACGTCTATTCGCGGATTTCGAATCCGACGGTGGCGGTGTTCGAAGAGCGCATGGCGGCTCTGGAGGGCGGCCGTGCCGCGCTGGCCGCTTCCACGGGCCAGGCGGCGCAGATGTGCGCCCTGCTCACCATCCTGCGCGAAGGCGACGAAATCGTCTCGGCGAGCACGCTTTACGGCGGCACCTATTCGCAGTTCGACGTGACCTTCCGCCAGTTCGGCATCAACACCATCTTCGTGAACCCGGACGACCCCGAGAATTTCCGCAAGGCCCTCACCCCGAAGACGAGGGTGCTCTATGCGGAAACCATGGGCAATCCGCAAATCAACGTGCTCGACATCGAGGCGGTGGCGAAAATCGCCAAAGAAGCAGGTGTGCCGCTGATTGTCGACAATACCTTTGCGTCGCCGTACCTGTGCCAGCCCATCGGATTCGGCGCCGACATCGTCATCCATTCGGCGACCAAATTTATCGGTGGCCACGGTACCACCATGGGTGGCGTGGTGGTCGAATCCGGCAAGTTCCCTTGGGGCAACGGCAAGTTTCCGATGATGACCGAGCCCTCGCGCGGCTATCACGGCGTGATCTTCCACGAAACCTTCGGCGACTTCGGCTACACCATGAAGTGCCGGATGGAAACCATGCGCACGCTCGGCCCGGCATTGTCGCCGTTCAACGCCTGGATGCTGCTGCAGGGGCTGGAGACATTGCATGTACGCGTCGAGCGCCACGTCGCAAACGCCGTGGCCGTGGCGAAATTCCTCGAGAACCATGCTCGCGTCTCCTGGGTGAATTACCCCGGGCTTCCCAGCAGCAAGTATCACGCGCTGGCGCAAAAATACCTGCCCAAGGGCAGCGGATCGATCATGACCTTCGGCATCAAGGGCGGCATGGAAGCGGGTGTGAAATTCATCGAGGCGCTGCAGTTCTGCTCGCATCTTGCCAACGTCGGCGATGCCAAGACGCTGGTGATCCATCCCGCGTCCACCACTCATCGTCAGCTGTCGGAGGAAGAACAGGTCAAGGCAGGGGTCGGGCCCGACATGATCCGGCTGTCGGTCGGCATCGAGGACGTCAACGACATTCTCTGGGACATCGACCAGGCCCTCGCGCAGTCAAAGACATAACAGATCTAAATCTAACCACCAAGGCACCAAGACACCAAGAAAATTTGATCCCTGAATTGTTTCTCTTGGCCGTGCATTTCTTGGTGCCTTTGTGTCTTGGTGGTTTGTTTTGAAGTCCTTTTTGCATCCTTTGCGGTGAGCGCTTTGACTGAAAAATGAACGGCGTGGTGTGGCCGTTGATCGTAACCATGGCCATCCAGGCGCTGGTGTCGATGGTGGTATTCGCGCCGCCGGTACTGGCGCCGGTTGCGCACGATCAAATCGGATTTCCCGCGAGCTGGGTCGGGCTCGTCACGGCCCTGACTTTCGCCGCAGCCACTTTCGGCGCGCTTTTTTCCGGAGGGGTGATCGCTCGAGTCGGCGCGCTGCGCATGAGCCAGGTCTCGCTGCTGCTGTGCGGCAGCGGGATTGCGTTGATCGCAAGTTCCAACGCCTGGCTGGTCGCCCTCGGCGCGCTGGTGATGGGCCTGGGGTACGGGCCGGTCACGCCGTCCAGCTCGGCGATCCTTGCCGAGCGCACACCCGAGCGCATCCGCAGCTTCATCTTTTCTTTGAAGCAGACCGGCGTGCCGATCGGTGGTGCGCTCGCTGGCGCGATCGTGCCCGCACTAATCGTTGCTTTCGGCTGGAGGACATCCGCATTGTTTGTGGGACTGGCGTGCGTCGCGCTGGCCGCCGCGATCCAACCGTACCGGGCCATGGTGGATCTCGCGCCGCATTTCGATCGTCCGGGAAAGCCGGCAAGCCTGCTCGAGCCGTTGCGTCTGGTGCTGGCGCATCCGCGCCTGCGCGAAATGGCGTTTGCGTCCAGCACCTATTCCGGAATGCAGGCCTGCCTCAGTACTTTCCTGGTCGTCTATCTAACGCAACGAATCGGATTTTCCGTGCCGGTGGCCGGAGCGGCGCTGGCGATTGCGATGACCGCAGGCATCATCGGTCGCATTTCGTTGGGAATCGTGGCAGACAAATGGTTGCAACCGCGCGTGCTATTGGGAACGCTCGGCGTGGCAATGTCGGCGGGTGCGGCGCTTACGGCGGCGTTCACCGGCACGTGGCCGCTTGCGGCAGTACTTGCAGTGAGTTTTGCCTACGGCGCGAGCGCGATAGGATGGAACGGAGTGTATCTCTCGGAAGTCGCCCGCATCGCGCCGGCCGGCAAGGCCGGCGCCGCCACCGGTGCTTCGCTGGCGATGACCTACGCCGGCGTCGTGGCTCTGCCGCTGCTGTTCTGGGCGATCGTTACGCTTTCGGACAGCTATGCGGCTGCGTTCACTGCCGCAGGCTGTCTGACTTTCTGGCGCGCGTCGTACTTTTTTCGTGCGGACCGTTGAATCCCGACGCTCTTGCCGTAAGGCCTATTTGGTGAACGCCGACTGGCGATTCGCAAGCTGCCAGCGCCCGTCGCGCTTGACCCAGACATTGAGATAACGCAGCTCAGCCTTGCGGCGCTCGCCGGCAATCTCGAGGTCCAGCCGCGTGGAGCCCATTGCCGTGGCGACATCGCCATAGACGTTGACCTTAACGTCATAGCGCTCGGCGCTGAAGATTTTCACGGTGCCGGTCTGCATCTGTTTGACGTACCCTGGTTTGTCATTGGTCTTGCCATTGGGTTGATAGTAGACAAACTCCTCGGCCAGCGTGTTCGCCAACGCATCGGCGTCACCGCGGATCATCGCATCGTAACGACGATCCTCGACTGCGTGGATCTCCTCCACCGTTCCGGCGAGCGTCGGCCCCGCGAGCAGACTCGATCCGACGAGCAAGAGTCCCGAGAAAAGCCTGTACCGCGTCGCGTGGTTCATATCCGAATTCTCCCGAATGAAGTTGTTATTGGCCCGACGTCCGGGCCCTGCGGGAATTCTAGACCCTCACGGTCAATGGCGTGGCGGAAAGTTCAGGCGAGCAGGAAAGATTCAACCGCGTGTGCGAATCGCTCGGGTTGGTCGTGATGCATCATGTGGCCGGCATCGTCGATGTTTTGCTCGCTTAGCGAGCGATAGCAGGACCGGTAGCTGTCCAGTAACGACTTGTCGCCTTTCATCCACTTTTTAATCCATTGGCCGTCGCCCCACAGCCAGAGCACCGGCGCGGCGATGCGCCGCCAGCAGGCCATCGCCTCCTCGATGCGGTAGAGCACCGGATTCACCATCTTGTGGCGTGGATCCGCGCGCAGACGGATGCTGCCGTCGGGCAACTGCTCGGCCCAGTGCGGCGCGAGGAATGCGGCGCGCGCGTCGGTGATGCGCGCATTATTTTTCTTCAGGCGTTCGGCCACTTCTTCGAAGCTGGCGTAGGGGCGCAGTGCAGGCGGATCGCGGCTCTCCTCGAGCCACTGTGAGTAGCGTTCGGGTGCTTTTTCCGGACTTGTCGACGGCAGGCCGAAACCTTCCGCGAGCACTAGTTTTCCGACACGCTCAGGCCGGATACCGGCGTAAAGATTGGCGACGTTACCGCCCATGCTGTGACCGACGATATGAACCGGTGCTCCCGGCTGATAGTTTTCAAGGATCGCATCGAGGTCGGCGATGTAATCCGGGAACCAGTAACTTTCGTCGGTCCACGCCGACAGGCCAAAGCCGCGCCAGTCCGGCGCGATCACGTGCCAATCGTGCCGCAATTCGTCGACGACAAACTGAAACGACGCCGATACGTCCATCCAGCCGTGCAACAGAAAAAGTTTCGGCGCGGATTCGTTGCCCCAGATGCGCAAGTGATAGCGCAGGCCACGGATGTCGAGGAACTCCGAACGGCTGGCCTTCACGGCTCAGGTTTTCCTTTGGATGCCGACGGGCAGGCTGGCGATAAGAGCGTGCTCGCCGGAAGCGAACGCGGACGGGTCGGCCAGATAGTCGAGCAGCATCTGTCCGGAATCGAATCCCCAGAAACACAATCCGTCGATCGCGAAGGTCGGCACGCCCCAGACGCCGGCCGCGATGGCTTCGTCGGTGTTTGCTTTGAGTCTTGCCTTGACCGCCGGGTCGGCGACACGGGCCACAGCGTCGGCGACGCCGAGGGAGTTGGCGAGCGCGGTGAACTCCGCCGGGTCGGATGGATCGCGACCTTCCGCCCAGATGAATTCGAAAATCCTGAGCACGGTCGCAAGAGGCGCCTCGAGGGCGACCGCCAGCCTCAACACCGGGAGCGGATTGAAAGGATGCCGCGGCGGAAGGCGCATCGGCGTGCCATGCCGCTGCGCGAGCCAGAGCGTCTGACGATAAGTGTGCTCGCGCTTGCCGGGAATCTCGGCCGGACCGAGCGTGCCGGCGTGATCGAGCAGAGCGCCGAACAGCACCGGTTTCGGATTTACCTGTATGCGGGCCGGCAGCGCTGGAAAACTTGCGCACTGCAGGTAAGCGTAGGGCGAAATGAAATCGTAGTACCAGTCGAGCGTCGTCATGGTTTACTCCTGTCCTGTCATCGGTTCGGCTTCCTCGTGCCTGCGGATGCTCAGGTAGGAAAGGATCGCCAGCGCGATGCCGATGAGCAGCATGCCGACGAGTTCCGATTGTCCCGGTTCTTCGCCGAGTTGCAGCCACGAGGCGACGATCGCGATCAGCGGAACCCCCAGCGAAGACAGGCTGGTGGTGCCCGCCGGCAGCCGTTGCAGCACGTACAGCCACGTCAGCCAGCCGATGCCGGTGGCGAGCACGCCGTTGAATACCGCGGCAAAGATGAAAGTGCCGGTCCAGTTGACAGGCTCGCGGTCAAAGGACGCTTGAGCGACCATAAGTGGAATCAGCCCCACCACCATCTGCCAGAAAGTGAACGACAGCGCATCCACGTGAACGCGGTTATGCAGGCGCTTCGCATACACCACGCCGATGGCCCAGCATATGCCGGCCAATACCGCCAGGGTTTTGCTGAACAGCGACGTGTGCAATTCCCACGGTTTGAGCACGAATACGAGGCCGACCGCCGCCAGCACCACCGATACCCACTGCAAGCCGCGGATGCGCTCCTGCAGCACCGGCCAGGCGAACACCAGTACCCAGAACGGCATGATGAAAACCAGCACCGAGGTTTTCCCGGGGCCGCCTTCGGAAAGCGCCCAAGTGTTGAGGATGATAAAGGCGAAAGTCTGGATCAGCCCGATGAGGATGAGCGACGGCCAGTGCTGTGGCCTGAGCGAGGATCGCGTCCACAACAGACCGATGAACAAGGTCAGCACGCCAAGCTCCACGCGAATTGCCGCGAAGTCGAGCGGACTGGCGTAACTCAGCCCGATCTTGGAGGTGATCCAGCTGTAACCCCACAGGATGACCAGCAGGATCATCGCGATCACCGCCCGGCGGGTTTCGCGTGCGCCGGTCATTGCGCGCCCGCGAGTTCCGGATCCAGATTACCGTCAAGTGCGGTTCGTTGATCGAATACAAAGCAGACGCCCTTGAAGTGCGTATCGCCGCAGTCCTCGAAATATTTAAGGATGCCGCCCTCAAGCTGGAAAATACTGCGAAATCCCTTTTGAATCAGCACAGGCGCGGCCTTCTCGCAGCGAATGCCGCCGGTGCAAAAAGCCACAATGGTCTTGCCCTTGAGCGATTCATCGAGCGTATCCGCCGCCCGCGGGAACTCCCCGAAAGACTTCAGATTCAGGTGAACGGCATCGCGGAACGTGCCGGCTTCCACTTCGAACGCGTTGCGCGTGTCGAGCAGGACCACATCGCGTCCCTCGTCCAGCCAGCGCTTGAGCTCGTTTGGCGTAACGGCCGGCGCGCGCTGCGCCGCGGGGTCCACGCCGGGAACGCGCAGGGTGATGATTTCTTTCTTGATCTTGACCAGCATTCGTTTGAAGGGCTGGTATGAGGAAACGCTTTCCTTGAAGCGCAGCCCCGCGAGGCGTGAATCCGCATGCACGAAGGTCTTGAAGCGGGTCACCGCTGGCTCGGAGCCGGAGACAAATATGTTGATGCCTTCGGGGCTTACCAGGATCGTGCCCTTAATGCCGAATTCCACGCAGAACTCTTTGAGTCCCGCCTTGAGTTCGGGCAAGCGTTCGAGCGGCACGAACTTGTAGCCGGCGAGATTGATGGATTGCATGCAAAAAAGGGGAAGCAGGGACCGGGTCGGTATTTTACCAATCAAAAGCCAACCTTCACCGCAGAGGCGCAAAGGCGCAGAGGAAACGCAAAGGAAAGCAAAGCAACTTGGGGTGAAAAAGCAATGGAGTTGGATAGTCGCACCACCGCGAAATATGGACTGCGTGGGGCAAATCGCATCGTCCCGCTTTTTGACACGCTTCGTTTGGTTTTCTCTGCGTTTCCTCTGCGCCTCTGCGGTGAGGACTTTCTGGTTTCAGGCGTAAAATAACATTCATGCAACCGAGTTTCGTTCACCTGCGCCTGCACAGCGAATATTCGATCGTCGACGGCATCGCCCGGCTCGACGGCGCAGTGGCGGCAGCGCAGGCAGACGCGATGCCGGCGCTGGCGCTGACCGACCTGTCCAACGTCTTCGGCATGGTGAAGTTCTACCAGGACGCGCGCAGCCAGGGAATCAAGCCGATTATCGGCTGCGACGTCTGGATCAGCAACGAAGCCGACCGCGGCAAGCCTTTCAGGGCGCTGTTGCTGTGCGCCTCATCCGCGGGCTACCTGCGGCTTTGCGACTGGCTGACGCGGGCCTACCGCAACAACCAGCACCGGGGACGCGCGGAGATCCATAAGAAGTGGCTCAGCGAGACCGGCACCGAAGGATTGATTGCGTTGTCGGGCGCGCACCTCGGCGATATCGGCCATGCGTTGCTTGCCGATAACCTGGAGCAGGCGAAGAAGCTGGCACAGGAATGGGCGCAGCTTTTCCCGCAGCGCTTCTATATCGAGTTGCAGCGCGCCGGCCATCCCCATTCGGAGCATTACGCCAAGCGCGCTGTACGTCTTGCTTCCGGCCTGAAGCTGCCAGTGGTGGCGACGCACCCGGTGCAGTTTCTCAAGCGCGAGGATTTTGTCGCCCACGAGGCGCGGGTGTGCATTGCGGAGGGCTATGTCCTTTCCGACCAGCGCCGCCCGCGCCACTTCACGGAAGAACAGTACTTCAAGACCCAGGCCGAGATGGCGGCACTCTTTGCGGACCTGCCGCAGGCACTGGATAACTCGGTGGAGATTGCCCGCCGCTGCAATTTTGCGCTCGATCTCGGCAAATCCAGGCTGCCGCTGTTTCCCACTCCAGAGGGCGTCAGTCTCGAGCAGTATCTGAATGAGCGCTCGGTCGCGGGCCTGGAACTGCGCATGCAGGCGCTCTATCCCGAGCCCGGCGCGCGCGCCGGGCACATGCTGCGCTACCGCGACCGCCTCGTGTTCGAAATCGAGACCATCGTGCAGATGGGCTTCCCGGGTTACTTTCTTATCGTCGCCGATTTCATCAACTGGGCCAAGGCCAACGGCGTGCCGGTGGGCCCGGGCCGGGGTTCCGGCGCGGGCTCGCTGGTCGCGTATTCGCTGGGAATCACGGATCTCGATCCGCTGCGCTACGACCTGCTGTTCGAGCGCTTCCTCAACCCCGAGCGGGTGTCCATGCCGGACTTCGACGTGGATTTCTGCCAGGACGGCCGCGATCGCGTGATCGAGTATGTCCGCCACAAGTACGGCGAGGCATCGGTGTCGCAAATCGTGACCTTCGGCACCATGGCTGCGAAAGCGGTCGTGCGCGACGTGGGCCGCGTCATGGAATGGAACTACAGCCGCACCGACGAGCTGGCCAAGCTGATTCCGTTCCAGCCGGGCAAACTCATCACGCTCAAGGACGCGCGCGAGATGGAGCCGCGGCTCAAGGAGCGCGAGGAGTCGGATGAAGAAACGCGCGAGCTGCTGGCGCTTGCCGAACAGCTCGAGGGCCTGACCCGCAACGTCGGCATGCATGCCGGGGGCGTGCTGATCGCGCCCGGCAAGCTCACCGATTTCTGCCCTTTGTACACTGCTTCCGGTTCGGACAGTGCGGTGTCGCAGCTCGACAAGGACGACGTGGAAGCGATCGGACTTGTGAAGTTCGATTTCCTCGGACTGACCACACTCACGATCCTCGACTGGACGCTGCGCTTCATCAAGCGCCTCGATCCCGAATCGCAGATCCGGCTCGAGGAGCTTCCGCTCGATGATCCTGCGGCGTTCAAGGTGTTTGCCGGCACCAATACCACGGCGGTATTCCAGTTTGAGTCGCGCGGCATGCGTGAACTGCTGAAACAGGCCAGGCCTGACCGCTTCGAAGACATCATCGCGCTGGTTGCCCTGTTCCGCCCCGGACCGATGGAACTCATCCCTGATTTCGTCAAGCGCAAGCAGGGACAGGAGCGCGTCGAGTATCTCGACAAACGCCTGGAGCCGATCCTGTCGCCGACCTACGGGATCATGGTGTACCAGGAGCAGGTGATGCAGATCGCCCAGGTGATCGGCGGTTACAGCCTCGGTGCCGCCGACCTGCTGCGCCGTGCGATGGGAAAGAAAAAGGCCGAGGAAATGGCGCAGCACCGCGACATATTCAAGGCCGGCGCGATGACGAACGGGGTGTCCGAGCACCGCGCCGGACAGGTGTTCGACCTGATGGAAAAGTTCGACGGCTACGGCTTCAACAAGTCGCATGCAGCGGCATAAGCGCTGGATGCCTACCAGACCGCGTACTTCAAGGCGCACCACGCCGCCGCGTTCATGGCCGGCAACATGTCGGCAGTGATGGACGACACCGACAAGGTGCAGCAGTTCTGCGAGGATACGATCGCCAACGGCCTTGAAGTGTTGCCGCCGGATATCCACACGTCCGAATACCGCTTCGTGCCGGTTGATACGATGCGCATCCGCTACGGGCTCGGAGCGGTGAAAGGCACCGGAGAGTCGGCGATCGCCCACATCATCGAGGCGCGCGAGCAGGGCGGAGCATTCAAGGACTTGTTCGATTTCTGCCGCAGGGTGGACAAACGCATCGTCAATCGCCGGGTAATCGAATCGCTGGTGCGCGCCGGCGCCTTCGACACAATCAACGATCATCGCGCCAGCCTGATGGCCTCCGTCGGCATCGCCATGGGGGCGGCCGAGCAGGAGAACCGGGCCGGCGCGCAGAACAGTCTGTTCGGCGATGCGTCGGCACCGGTCGAGGGGCCGAAGTTGATCGACGCGGTGCGTTGGGAGGCCAAAGAGCAACTGCAGAACGAGAAACTTGCGCTCGGCTATTACTTCAGCGGCCACCCTTTCCAGAGTTACGCCGCCGAGGTGGAGGTCATCGCAAGAACGAAGCTCGCCGGTATCCAGCCGCAGGGGCAGACGGTGATTGTCGCCGGGGTGATTTACAGCATCCGGCAACAGCAGACCCGGCGCGGGCGGATGGCGGTGGTCGTGCTCGACGACAGCACGGCGCGCGTGGAGCTCACGGTATTCAACGAGCTGTTCGAGAGCCATCGCAACTGGCTCAAGGAAGATCAATTGCTGATTGTCGAGGGCAAGGCAAGCTTCGACAATTTCACGCAAGGACTGCGTCTGACGGCGGACCGGCTATACGACCTCGCCGCCGCACGCTGCCGCTTTGCACGCAAGATGCGCCTGCATTGCAACGGCCAGTCGAGCGGCAGCAAACTCCAGGAATTGCTGGCGCCCTATCGAAATGGCGGGGATGGCGGTTGCCTGGTCTCGGTGGTTTACAGCAACGACGATGCGGTCGCAGAAATCGAGCTGGGCGACGCGTGGCGCGTAAAACTGGAGGACGGATTAATCAATTCGCTCGGCGACTGGATCGAACCGAAAAACGTCCAGATCGTTTACCCATGAACGAACCCACCATCATCGGCCCGGCGCTGCTCGACCAGATGTGGCGACAGGCACGAGAGAGCCCGCGCAAGCGCAAAAATTTCAACTTTCACCTGCGCGAATCGGATCCGGCAAACCGGCTGCTCAATGCCGTCGAGCCTGAGTCCTATGTGCGCCCGCATCGGCACATGGACCCGGCGAAGGATGAGACCATCATTGCCGTTCGCGGCAGCTTCGGCGTGGTGTTCTTCGACGAACGCGGCGCGGTAACAAAGTCCCTGATCATTCGTGCCGGCGGCGAGACCATGGGCGTGAACATTCCCCACGGCATTTACCACACCCTTTTAGCGCTGGACTCGGCCTCGGTATTCTTCGAGGCAAAGGCCGGGCCTTACATACCGGTCTCGATGGCGGAGTTGGCATCCTGGGCGCCGGCGGAAGGCGACCCCGGGGCGCATGCCTTTATGGAAAATCTGCGGGGATTGTTCGACTTTCAACTGGCAGACTGAGCGCCCGTCGAGGGGTCTTTCAGTCTGCTACTCCGTCGGGCGCTTGTCGAAGATCTGGAAGTCTCCCTCACCCTCGGCCGATTCAACGTCCACGCTGTCCACCCGTCCCGTCGTCGGACCCTGGCGGGCCCATTCGACGAGGTTGTCGACGGCGAACGGCTCACCTTGCGCAATCGCCTCGACCGAACCGTCGAGCCGATTGCGCACCCATCCGGTCACCTTGAGCTGGTCCGCGCGCTGGCGCATGGCCTCGCGCAAGTTCACGCCCTGTACCTGGCCGCGGATGCGAAGTCGGCGGGTGATTTTCATGGAAGTTTTTACTTTACGCGCATGCCCGGCTGCGCGCCATCGTCGGGGGAGAGCAGGTAGATTCCCGGCCCGTCGCCGCTGGCGGCCAGTACCATGCCCTGGGATTCCCCGAAGCGCATCGTGCGCGGCTGAAGGTTGGCGACCATCACCGTAAGCCGGCCGACCAGCTTGGCCGGGTCGTAAGCCAACTTGATGCCGGCGAACACCTGGCGGGTTTCGTTGCCGATATCGAGTTGCAGTTTGAGCAGCTTGTCGGCGCCTTCCACGTACTCGGCGCTGACGATGCGGGCGACGCGCAGCTCGACCTTGTTGAAGTCATCGATTCCGATCATTTGAGCATCCCCGCCTTTCACTCCCTCTCCGCCTTTAGGGGGACTCTTTTCAGTACCCCCTTGAGGGGTAGAGGGCTGGGGTGAGGAGGGGGTTGTGTTCTTTTCCACGGCATTCTCCTGGTGCTGGGCGTGACGTTGCTGTGAACCGATTTGCGGCGCGGGTTGCAGGCTTTCCTTGTTGGCTTCGACCAGCGCCTGGATCTGTTTCGGGTCGATGCGGGTCAAAATGTGATCGTACTTGCCAATTCTATGCTGGTGCGCCAGAGGTCTCTTATGCGCGGCCCAATCGAGGGGCGCAATATTCAAGAATTTTTCTGCCTTGGATGCAGCATCTGGAAGAATAGGTTTCAGATAGACTGTGAGTACTCGGAAAGCCTCCAGCGCAGTGCTACAAACAATATGCAGGCGATCCTTTTTGGCAGGAGACTTGGCCAGTTCCCAGGGTTTGTTGTGGTCAACATACTGATTCACCAAATCAGTCAGCCGCATTATTTCCCTTACTGCTTGACCAAACTCTCTCTCCTCATATGCCCGTCTAAGTTCTTCCTCGGATCCCCACAATTTCATTAGGAGCGCGGCGTCTGAGCTAACGGACGTCTCGTTTGAATAGAAATCGAGGTCGGCCCTCACCGAGCCGTCAAACTCTCTCGTAACAAATCCTGCGGCCCGGCTGGCGATATTGACGTACTTGCCCACCAGATCGCTGTTCACCCGCGCGACGAAATCCTCAAGGTTGAGGTCGATGTCCTCCATCGTGCTGTTGAGCTTGGCGGCATAGTAGTAGCGCAGCCACTCCGGATTCAACCCCTGCTCGAGATAACTCTCCGCGGTTATGAAGGTGCCGCGGGACTTGGACATTTTCTGTCCGTCCACCGTGAGGAAGCCGTGGGCATACACTTTGGTCGGCGTGCGGTAGCCGGCGAACTCCAGCATCGCCGGCCAGAACAGGGCATGGAAATAGAGGATGTCCTTGCCAATGAAGTGGACCATCTCGGTATTGCTTCCCGGGCGCAGAAAGGCGTCTTGGTCGATGGTCTTGCCTGCCGCTTTCTGTTTGGCAACGTAGTTGCCGAAGCTGCCGAAGTATCCTACCGGCGCATCCAGCCAGACATAAAAGAACTTCTGGTTGTTGGTGCCGGGGATCGGAAAGCCGAAATAGGGCGCATCGCGTGAAATGTCCCAGTCGGCCAGTTTGCTTTCGCCGGGCTCGCCCAGCCACTCCTTCATCTTGTTGGCCGCTTCCGACTGCAGCTGTTTGCCGGTCTGAGTGAAACGGCGCAGGAAGTCCTCGCATCGCTTGTCGGAAAGCCTGAAGAAGTGGTGCTCGGAGGCTTTGCGCTCCGGCCGGGCGCCTGAAACTGCCGAATACGGGTCGATGAGGTCGGTAGGAGAGTATGTGGTGCCGCAGACTTCGCAGGAGTCGCCGTACTGGTCCTTGGAGTGGCAGTTCGGACACTCGCCCTTGATGTATCGGTCCGGCAGGAACATCTGCTTGACCGGGTCGTAGAATTGCTCGACCGAACGTCGGGCGATCAGGTCTTTGGCAGTGAGATTGTTGTAGATGTCTTCGCAGAAAGCCTGGTTCTCGGGGGAATTCGTGGTGTAGTAGTTGTCGAATGCCACATGGAAGCCGGCAAAGTCGCGGGTGTGCTCGCCGTACACGCGGGCGATCAGTTGCTCGGCGCTTATGCCTTCCTTGTCGGCGCGCAGCATGATGGGCGTGCCGTGAGTGTCGTCGGCGCAGACGTAATAGACCTCGGTGTCGGCTTGCATTCTCTGGAAGCGCACCCAGATGTCGGTCTGGATGTATTCCACGAGGTGGCCGAGGTGGATGCTGCCGTTGGCGTACGGCAGCGCCGAGGTGACGAGGATCCTGCGCGACATTTCGGAGAGACGCGGAAAAGCCCGGATTCTATCAAATGGACCCCGAGAAAGCCCTTTACGGGCGGGGAATTAAGCTTAAAATTCGCCCCTTAAAATCCAGAACAGCGACGTGGCAATCAGCGAAGAGCAGGTCAAATCAGCCTTGCAGGAACTCACCGACCCGGTGACCGGGAAGGATTACGTCTCCGGCAAGGAAGCCCGCAACATCAAGGTGGAGGGCAACGACGTCTCCCTCGACATTTTGCTCGGCTACCCCGCCAAAAGCGTGATCGACGTCGTGCGACGGGATGTCATCGCCAGGCTCAAGTCCATCCCCGGCGTGGGCAATGTCAGCGCCAACGTCCAGGTCAAGATCATCGCTCACGCGGTCCGGCCCGGCGTCAAGCTGATGCCCGGGGTGAAGAACGTGATCGCCGTGGCGTCCGGAAAGGGCGGGGTGGGCAAATCCACGACCGCGGTAAACCTGGCGCTGGCGCTCGCGGCCGAAGGCGCCCAGGTCGGGTTGCTGGACGCCGACATCTACGGTCCCTCGCAGCAGATGATGATGGGACTTACCGGCCGGCCGGAGTCCGCAGACGGAAAGACCATCGAGCCCAAGGTTAAATACGGCGTGCAGGTGATGTCGATCGGATTGCTGGTCGACGTGGACACGCCGATGGTCTGGCGCGGTCCGATGGTGACCCAGGCACTCGAGCAGCTGCTCCGCGATACCCAGTGGAAGGACCTGGACTATATGGTTGTGGATCTGCCGCCGGGAACCGGAGACATCCAGCTCACGCTTTCGCAGAAGGTTCCGGTAACCGGCGCGGTGATCGTCACCACTCCCCAGGACATCGCGCTGATCGATGCCCGCAAGGGCCTCAAGATGTTCGAGAAGGTCGGCGTGCCGATCCTGGGACTGGTGGAAAACATGAGCGTACACGTCTGCTCCAAGTGCGGACACGAGGAGCACGTTTTCGGCGAAGGGGGTGCGGCGGCCATGAGCAAGGACTATGGCGTGGAGGTGCTGGGCTCGCTGCCACTCGACATCAAAATCCGCGAACAGGCGGACTCGGGAAAACCGACGGTGGTCGCCGAACCGGATAGCCGGTCAGCGCAAATTTATAAGGAGATCGCCCGCAAGGTGGCGGCAAGGATCTCGGATTTGTCCAAGGACCACAGCGCGGCATTCCCCAAGATCGTTATTCAAAACACGTGACAAACACTCTTGCCGCAAAGACGCAAAGGACGCGAAGAAAGACTAGATGAATGAAATTGCAGATCGAAGTAACTATCAGCAATTGCTCTCACAAGTTGGCAATGCGAAAACTGTTCTTGGTTGAACTTTTATATCGGCGTTCTTTGCGCTCTTTGCGTACCCCTCAAGGGGGTATTGAAAAGAATCTTTGCGGTGAGAGTAAGCAGGTGAGATCGAGTATGCATGAGGACTTAAGATGTCGATAAAGTCGGACAATTGGATCCGCCGCATGGCGCGCGAGCAAGCCATGATCGATCCGTTCGAGCCGGTCCAGGTGCGCGCAGTCAACGGCCACAAGGTCGTTTCCTACGGAACTTCGAGCTACGGTTACGACATCCGCTGCTCGAACGACTTCAAGATTTTCACCAACATCAATTCGACGATGGTGGATCCGAAGAACTTCGACGAGAAATCGTTCGTCGATTTCAAGGGCGACGTCTGCATCATTCCGCCGAATTCCTTCGCACTTGCCCGCACCGTCGAATACTTCCGCATCCCCCGCAACGTGCTCACGATTTGCCTCGGCAAGTCGACCTACGCACGCTGCGGCATCATCGTCAACGTCACGCCCTTCGAGCCGGAGTGGGAAGGTTATGTGACGCTGGAATTTTCAAACACCACACCGCTGCCCGCCAAGATTTACGCCAACGAAGGTGTTGCCCAGGTGATTTTTTTCGAGTCCGATGCCGATGACGTCTGCGAAACTTCCTACCGCGACCGCGGCGGGAAGTACCAGGGTCAAAAAGGCGTGACGCTTCCGAAAATCTGACGCGAGATCCCTTCCTTTAGTGGCGACACCAGTCTTTCCACGCAACCGCTCCCGCCGTGATCCGGCACTGGCGGTTCCCGCACGGAGTACACCATGAAATTTCGTTTCCCTGTCGTCATCATCGACGAGGATTTCCGCTCGGAGAACGCGAGCGGCCTCGGTGTGCGGGCGCTTGCCAAGGCGCTTGAGGAAGAGGGCATGGAGGTGCTCGGGGTCACCAGCTACGGCGACCTCTCCTCCTTCGCACAGCAGCAAAGCCGCGCTTCGGCCTTTATCCTCTCGATCGACGACGAGGAGTTCGGCGCCGGCTCGGAGGAAGAAACGACGGAGGCACTGAAGACGCTGCGCGCCTTCGTCAAGGAACTGCGCTTCAGGAATGCCGACATCCCGATCTACCTCTACGGCGAGACCCGCACGTCCCGGCACATCCCGAACGATATCCTGCGTGAGTTGCACGGCTTCATTCACATGTTCGAGGACACGCCCGAGTTCGTCGCGCGGCACATCATCCGTGAGGCGCGTTCCTACCTGGACGGGCTTTCGCCCCCGTTTTTCCGCGCGCTGGTGCACTACGCCCAGGACGGATCCTACTCGTGGCACTGCCCGGGGCATTCCGGCGGGGTGGCGTTCCTGAAGAGTCCGGTCGGGCAGATGTTCCACCAGTTCTTCGGCGAGAACATGTTGCGTGCCGACGTCTGCAACGCGGTGGATGAACTCGGGCAACTGCTGGACCATAGCGGGCCGGTCGCCGCCTCGGAGCGCAATGCTGCCCGCATCTTCAACGCTGATCATTGCTTCTTCGTCACCAATGGCACCTCGACCTCGAACAAGATGGTCTGGCATGCCAACGTGGCGCCGGACGACATCGTCGTCGTGGACCGCAACTGCCACGTTTCCATTCTGCACGCGATCACCATGACCGGCGCAATCCCGGTGTTCCTCACGCCGACGCGCAATCACCTCGGCATCATCGGCCCGATCCGGCTCGACGAGTTCAGGCCGGAAACCATACAGAAGAAGATCGAGGCCAATCCATTCGCGCGCGTCGCCAAGCGCAAGAAGCCGCGCATCCTGACGATTACTCAGAGCACCTACGACGGGGTGGTGTACAACGTCGAGATGCTCAAGGAGACGCTGAACTCATCGATCGACACGTTGCATTTCGACGAGGCTTGGCTGCCGCATGCCGCGTTTCACGGCTTCTACAAGAACATGCACGCGATCGGCATGGATCGGCCGCGGCCGAAGGATCCGCTGATTTTCGCCACCCATTCGACCCACAAGTTGCTGGCCGGCATATCGCAGGCCTCGCAGATCCTGGTGCAGGAGTCGCAGACCCGCAAGCTCGACCGACACGTGTTCAATGAGGCTTACCTGATGCACACCTCGACCAGCCCGCAGTACGCGATCATCGCTTCGTGTGACGTGGCAGCAGCGATGATGGAACCGCCGGGCGGCACCGCGCTGGTGGAAGAATCCATCGTCGAGGCGCTCGACTTCCGCCGCGCAATGCGCAAGGTTGATGCCGAATTCGGCAAGGACTGGTGGTTCAAGGTTTGGGGGGCCCGACAAGATCGCCGCGGAGGGCATCGGTTCGCGCGAGGACTGGGTGCTGAAAGCTAACGAGAAGTGGCACGGATTCGGAGACCTCGCGACCGGGTTCAACATGCTCGACCCGATCAAGGCAACGGTCATCACGCCGGGCCTGGATATGACAGGCAAGTTCGCCAAAACCGGCATTCCGGCTTCGATCGTCACCAAATTCCTCGCCGAGCACGGCGTTATCGTGGAGAAGACCGGCCTTTATTCGTTCTTCATCATGTTCACCATCGGCATCACCAAGGGCCGCTGGAACACGCTGGTGACGGCGCTTCAGCAGTTCAAGGACGACTACGACAAGAATCAGCCGATGTGGCGCATCCTGCCGGAGTTCTGCCAGAAGCATCCCCGTTACGAACGCATGGGACTGCGCGACCTGTGCGAGCAGATTCACGGCATGTACAAGGGCAACGACGTGGCGCGCCTCACGACCGAAATGTATCTCTCGGACATGCAGCCGGCGATGAAACCCTCGGACGCGTTTGCCGCGATGGCGCACCGTGACATCGATCACGTCGATATCGACAACCTGGAGGGCC
Organism: Betaproteobacteria bacterium; assembly: GCA_031406075.1. Classification (GTDB taxonomy): domain Bacteria; phylum Pseudomonadota; class Gammaproteobacteria; order Burkholderiales; family JACQAP01; genus JACQAP01. Next base: position 2,652 of record JANOGP010000395.1, on the reverse strand, counting down.
GGGTAACCAGCGTGTTGCTGACGCCTTATCCGCCGGGCATCCCGTTGCTGATTCCCGGTGAGCGATTCAATTCCACGATCGTGCGCTATCTCCAGTTCGCCCGCGACTTCAACCGCAAATTCCCCGGATTCGAAACCGACATCCATGGACTGGTTGAAGAACCCGGCGAAGGGGGCGTGCGCTTTTTCGTGGATTGCGTCCGCCAGGGCTGACGCGCTCCCGCAGCTTCGAAACCGCCCAAGCGCTTGCGCTTGTGTAGCTTGCGGTGTTGCGCGAGCAAATGTTCCCGGAGGCGGTCCGAAAGAGAGACTTCGTCTAAGGTCTTTCGTGCAGACGCTCCGCGTTAAGCCATAAGCCAGTGATTTCAAGGGGTTTGTCATTCAGCAGAACAAGCGCTTCGAATGCATCACGGCTAGCAAGATCATTGGAGGCGCCCAAAACTTGAGCACTATTTCGTCACCGATTCGGCGGCGCCGCGATCGTGCCGCAAGCGTGCAGCCACTCATGACCAAAAGCGTTTGACGCTGCGAACCCTGTTCTGTAATGTCTGACAAATAAAAAGCCTTTATAACATCGCGGTTTAGTTGTCCTGTTGGCGGCACTTGCATAGAAACGGGAGGGGTCCATGCGACACGTAAAGCGCCTTGCGCTGCTTTTTTCGTTCGTCCTTGTTTTTCCTCAGGCCGCTTTCGCTACAGACGACCTTCTGATCTCGGCCAAGCAGCAATTCGACAACGGCAATCCGCAAGCCGCCTACAGCCTTCTCATCCCTGTGCAGTCGGAGCGCGCCGGCGACCCGGAATACGACTTCCTGCTCGGCTCGGCGGCGCTGGGAATCGGCAAGAACACCGAGGCGGTGTTCGCGCTGGAGCGGGTGCTCGCCGTCAGGCCCGACGCGATCGTCGCGCGTGCGCTCATTGCGCGGGCTTACTTCAATCTCAAGGAGATCGAAACCGCCAAGCGGGAATTCGAGAATGTCCGCAAGCAGGAAGTACCGGAGGACGTTGCTCTGACTATCGACCGCTACCTTGACGCGATCCGGCGTGTCGAGGAATCCAGGAAGGTGACCATCCGCGGTTACATCGAAGTCGGCGGCGGCTACGATTCCAACGTCAATAGCGCAACGGCCGATTCCGAAGTGACTGTTCCATTCAGCGGCACACCCTTCCCGCTAAACAGTTCAAGCCAGCAGCAATCGGACGGGTATCTTACCTTTGGCGGCGGCGTAGGCATTCGCGGCCCCGTCTCACGCAATCTGTCTGTGTTCGGCGGCGTCGCCTACAACAACAAGTCGAATACCCACGAAGATGATTTTTCTACATCGTCCTGGGACCTGAACGTCGGGCTGGTCTACAAGCGCAGCCGCGACACAGTCACGCTGGCCACACAGCTTAATGCTTTCTACGTCCACGATCCGGCGCTCTACCAGAAGGCATATCGCGAGGCGGTGGGCGCCACGCTGCAATGGCAGCATGACTTCAACGCCCGCAACCAGATCAGCGCCTATGCCCAGTACGCGCAACTGACCTACCCAGAACAGCAACCGCGCGACGCCGACCGCTACGTTGGCGGGCTGGGCTACGCGCGTGCGTTCGGCCAGGACAATCTCGTGGTTTACCTCGGCGCCTATGGCGGCCAGGAACTGGAGAAGGATGAGACTTTTCCGCAGTTCGGCTACGACCTGTACGGCGCCCGCATCGGGGCGCAACAGTTCCTGAGCCAGAAGTTTTCGGTGTTCGTCAATGCCAGCGGCGAGATCCGCCGGTACGGTGGCCCGGATCCCATTTTCCTTGTCTATCGCGAGGACGACCAGTATTCGGCTTCTGCGGGAATCCATTTTGTACCGAGAAACAGACTGCGGCTGACGCTACAGGGCTCTTACACCAACAACAGTTCCAACATCCCGATCAACGAGTTCGACCGCTGGCTCGCCTTGCTGATCCTGAGGAACGACTTCTAGTTTCGGCGCAGACGCGACACGCGGCAGCCTCAAGGGAGATACGGTATGCGACAGTCCAGACTTGAACTAATCAGCATCGGCGGCGTCGCATCAGCGACACTTTTCGCGTCGATCGCCGCGTTCCCGGTTATGGCGCAATCCGCGCCCGCCGCCCGAATTGACTTCGCGATCGGCGACGTGGCCGCTGTGAACAAGGCCGGCCTGTCGCGCCCGCTCGCCAAGGGCGCGCAGGTAGAGCAAGGGGAAACCATCAACACCAACAACGGTCGGGCACAGCTTCGATTTACCGACGGCGCGTATGTTTCTCTTCAGCCGCAGTCGGAGTTCCGCATCGACCAGTACCGGTTCGAGGGCAAGCAGGACGGATCGGAGAGAACGTTCCTGAGCCTGCTCAAGGGCGGGCTTCGCACGATAACGGGGGTGGTCGGCCGCACAAACAAGAAGAACTACCAAGTCAGCACGACGGTTGCCACGATCGGCATTCGCGGCACGGAATACACCATCCAATACGGCGGGTCGATCAGCGGCACGGTCGGCGAAGGCGAGATCGTGGTCTGCAACAGTGCGGGCTGTCAGAACGTGAACACCGGCGGGACGTTCTACGTTGCGAACCAGGACACCAGACCGCAGGTCACCGACCAGGCTTCCGACGTGCCGGCCGTGCCGCTGGAAGCGCCGCTCGCGGACTTCAG
>JANOGP010000369.1:0-5822 GCA_031406075.1 Betaproteobacteria bacterium | reverse complement strand
CTGCCGATCCCGGCCCCGATCAGCGGCGAACTTTTCGGCACGTCACCGCGTGACAGAACCCGCTCGCACGCCTGGCGGATCTTCCAGAGTTGCAACTCGGCCAGATCGCGCGCGCATTGCCGCCACGCGGGAAGCCGCGCGGATTCGAGATCGCGTCCTATCATTCGCGCCAGACGCCGTGCACTGTCGCGCACGGTCTTGCCGCCGTTGTCGGCGGCGGGGAGCTGGTCCGCGCCTTCAGGCAGTTCGCCGGTCAGGCGATAGACGTCCGCGGCGGTGGCAAAGTATTCCGCCATCGGCGCGATCTGGTTACCCTCGAACGGAATGCGTTCCGCCAGCGCCATCACCGGGGTGCGGACGATGCCGGTGTAGACCAGTTCCTCGCAGGCCAGACGTTCGTAATCGCTGTGGCCCCGAACGGCAAGCTTGCCGTCGCGGATCGGAACGATATCGGTGGTGGTGCTGCCGATATCGACGAACAACGCGTCCCGCACGCGGCTCGCCACCAGTTGCGCGCTTGCCGCCCAGTTCGCGGAGGCGACTGACTCCGGATTCCTGGCGACACGCTGCGGCGTGAAGAATCCGGATTCACCCGCGTAGACCAGGGTACGGCTAGCCGGCACCTGCTTGCCGAAGCGCGACAGGATTCCGGTCACGCCTTGCGCCCGGTTCTTGAAGAAATCAGTCAGCTCCCCGGTCATGGTGACCGCATGCAATCGGGCGCCGGGCTGTTCTTTGAGCACGCCCGCTATCGCGCGATCGAGATGTTCCAGCCCCAGCCACAACGGGCACGGCAACTGGCGCACCCACAGAACTTTGCTGCGGCGGTCGACCGCCGCAGCCTTGAGATGCGCGCCGCCAAGGTCCCAGCCGAGAACGGCGTCAGAAGGCATGCGCCAATTCGACTTCGATTGCGCGGGATTCGCGCATTGGATCGTTCGAAGATTCAAGCGACGCGGGCAACCCAAGTACGAGTTCGGCGGGATTGAGCCCGATCGCGCGCCGCAGCCCGGCATAAGAAGTGGTGAGTCGTGGATTCACTTCGACCACTACGGGTCCATTTTCCGTTCCGATGAAATCCACCCCGCAGTATCCCCACAGTCCGGGCAATGCGCGCGCGACTTGCGATGCCAGTTCGGCATAGTGGCCGTCACGATCCGGAATCGCATTGACACTTACACCATCGAACCGGAATGCGCCGTCGGCAATCCCGACTTTCTGCCGATTGCAGGCGAGCAACCGGGCGCGTCCATCACAACAGAGCATCGACAGGCTTCTCGCCTCACCGCGCACGAAGGGCTGGAGTATCCGCTTCGAATCCGGGTGAGCGTGCAGCCACGCACGCATTCCGGCGCGATCCTGAAAATGCCGGGTGTCCTGACAGCCCGCGCCGTCGTCCGGTTTCACTACGATCTCGTTCACTTCCCGCGGAATGGCGTTCTGGTCAACATAGACCGGAATCACGGGAACTCCGGCGCGGCCAAGCACCTGGGCGGTCGCACGCTTGCTGGTTGCGACATCGACCGCATCCGGGCGGCAGCCGAGCAGCGTCCGATCGCAGCGGATGACTTCCTGCGTAACGCGGCCAAGGATGCCGTCCTGCTCCGGCGCGATCGGCCACACCGCATCAGCTTCGCCGGCGGCACGGCGGAACGCCGGCCAGAATTCCGCCGCTGTTCGCACCGGATGAATGGAAGTAGAAAGATTTCCGACCAGCCTCGCGTCACGCAGGACTGTCACTTCCACACCGGGGATCACCGTGAGATCATCCACCAACGCGCGGAGCATCATTTCGCCTTCCGGCGCCAGCGTGGCGATCTGCGGATCATCCATCATCCCGCCGCCAGTTATGTGCTCATACACGAAAATCTTCATGACTAGGGCAAACCTTTTGCCACAGAGGTCACAGAGAACACAGAGAAAGGCGAAACCTTACAGAAGTATGAAATACTGGGACGGTAACTGTAATCCTAGTAACGGCCCAATCCTACTTATGGATTGATTTTTCGTCTGGCTCTTTTTGTTTCTCTGCTCTTCTCTGTGGCCTCGGTGTCCTCTGTGGCTAATTTGCAGTTAATTCCGGTTGTAGACCTCAAGGGTGGCATGGTAGTCCATGCCCGAGAAGGCCGCCGCGAGGAGTACCGGCCAGTGCAGTCGCGCCTTTGCAATGGCGCGGACGCGGAGACGGTCGTCGATTCGCTGCTACGGCTGCATCCTTTCAGTTCGCTTTACGTCGCCGACCTCGATGCGATTCAGCGCGCGGGCGGCAATCTCGACACGCTCAAGCGGATTCGCCTCCGCTTCCCCGATCTCGATCTGTGGGTGGACTCGGGGATTGCCGACGAACGCGGCCTCGAAGCCTGGCTTGGCGCAAACATTGGCCGGGCCGTGATCGGCAGCGAAAGCCTTCTCGATGCGCAATTCATGTCGCTTGCCCGCTCGCACTGCGGCGATTCGTCACCAGTGCTTTCGCTGGACTTCGTCGGCAAGGAGTTCAGGGGCCCGCAAGCGCTGCTCGCCGACCCGGCGCGATACTGGCCGGCGCGTGTGCTGGCGATGAACCTCCGCCGCGTTGGAAGTGATGCCGGTCCCGATCTCAAGCTGATCGAGACTCTGTCGGCAAAGGCGCCAGCATGCGAAGTGTTCGCCGCGGGCGGCGTCCGCTCGGTAGAAGACCTCGAACGCATTGCCGCCGCGGGCGGCGCCGGTGCGTTGATCGCGACCGCGCTTCACGACGGCCGCCTCGGCCCCACTGAGCTTTCGGACTTTATGAAACCAGGTCAAGAGCGTTGACGCAAAGTGCGCAAAGGAAAAAGAAAGTTACGCAAAGGACTACTTGACTGAAAATGCAAATGCTAAACGTGGTCCTCAGTGTTTTTCCCTTGCGTACCTTTGTGGCCATTGCGTTGAACGCGCTTGACGTAGAAAAATAAAGCCCGCTCCGTGAAAGCGGAGCGGGCCTCGTTTTGGACCAGCAGAATTACTTATGGGCCTGGAAGGGGTGGTCCACCGTTCCTTTCTTGGCGACCACTTCCTTGGCTTTCGGCTCGCCGTTGACCGCGCGCGCGATTGACTCCTTGACCGCCTTGTAGTTGTAGTCCTGGATCTTCTTGTCGTCGGCCGCCTGCCAGTGGATGAACACGCCGACGCAAATGAACAGGTCGTCCGCCTCGGCCATGGGAATCACGCCTTCGGCAACGCTATCTGCCACCGCCATCGCCACAGCGCGCTGGGCGGGGCCGAACATCTGCACTGCCTGCTTGGCGCCCTTGATCGTCACCTTGTTGAACATCACAGTATTCGGCTTTGTTATCAGGTTGGGCGCCACCACCGCCAGAAGCGAGGTGAAACCGTCCTTGTTGTTGGTCAACGCGTTGCAGAATGCCGTTTCCACCGGGCTGCCGCGCGGCCCGATCAGCAGGTCAATGTGGGCGACTTCGTTGCCCTCCCCGACCAGAGACTCGCCCACGCATACATGGTTAATCTTCGCCATCTTGTTCCTCCTTCTTAGGTTTCTCGTTGATTGCAAAACACGGGCCGAAGCCCGCCACTCACTGCGAACTCATTCGCCGACAGCCACTTCCGCGCTGCACTCATGGAAGCGCCTCTCCAGCGAATCCTCCAAATCCATCGCGACCAGGGTGGCCACCGTCATATCAGCGCTGGTACCCGGGTTGATGGACTTTGCCTTGAGCTGGCGGTCGAATGCCTCCAGCGCCGGCATTTCCCGCGCCGGGTCGCTCGCACGCCCCAGCGCCTTCACTAACAAACCTGCTTCACGGCTCACCGCCGCTGCGACTTCTGCTCCGTGGAGGCGCGCGACGTGACTGTCGGGAATCCGCGAAAGGAACCCCAGATACACCGCCACTGCCGCCCACCCGGGGCTGCCCCAATGCTCCAGCGAACGGCGCGCCGCAGGCACGCCGTTATCGAAAACATCCCCGTAATCCGTTACGTACTGACGGGCAATGAGATCGCGCTCGCGCGCGTCGCGCATTGCCTCGAACAGCGTGACCTCAGGTACGGCGGCGACGTCGTGGCGCTCCGCGTGCCCCATTCCTCCGGGTTTCGCCATGCGTATTGCCTGGTACGCCAGCACCGCGTCGTTTACGTCGAGTGCTGCGAGCACCGTTCGCAGCCGCGCGCGCAACCCGTTCTCGCCCGAGGCTTCCACGGCAGCATGCGCCAGCGGCGCGCACAGCAGGACGATCCCGAGGTTGGTGTTGAACGAGACCACCGCGCGCGTGGCTTCAATCGCGCGCAGAATACGCTGGCCCACGCTCGAACCGGGCTTGGCAATCACTGTGGCCATCGCCTGGGCGCTCGCGATGAAATCCCGGGCGCTCATGCCGTGCCCCGGCGAAGCGAGGCTCACGTTTCCCGGCTTGAACGCGCGGATGTCCGTCAAACACGCATCGCGGATCGCCGCAGCGACTCCAGCCGGACCAAGCGCGAATGTTTCCATCGTATTCATGCCACCGAATGCAGCATCGGTCGCTGCAAGTAACGATCGAGAAAATCGTCAACCAACCGCTGTGCGATATTTACCCGGCTCACCGACTGCAATCCTTTCCATGCCGGGATGCCGTTGACTTCCACAACGTGCGTGCGCCCTTCGCGGTCGCGGATCAGGTCCACCCCTGCGTAATCCATTTCCAGCGCGGCGACTGCGCGCTCCGCCAGCGAGCGCAGGTCGTCGCGCTCAGCAAGGTCCGCGGGCTCGCAAGTCGCGCCCTGGGAAACATTGGTGATCCAGTCCTTTCCGTGCCGGCTCATCGCCGCCACCGTCGTGCCATCGATCACGAACACGCGCCAGTCATGCCAACCGGCGTCGGCCGGTTCGATATAACGCTGCAGGTAATACACCCCGTCGTACTCCGCCGCGGGCGGCAAACCCACAACACCGCTAACCCGCTTGAGTCCCGCGCCCTGCGAACCAAACAAAGGCTTGACGACGAGTTCCCGACCGCCGGCAGTCTCCCTGGCGGCAATGTCTCGCACCAGAGCCTCGGATTCGGTGACCCAGGTTGCCGGAGTCGCGATGCCGGCGCGTGTGAGGACGAAGCTGGTCATGGCCTTGTCCACCGTGCGTTCGATCGCCCGCCCGTCGTTGTATACCGGGACGCCCAGCAGTTTGAGCGCGTGCAGCACGTCCAGACGCAGCACTACTTGCTCAAGCGTGCCTCCAGGCACACCGCGCACGAACACGCCGTCGGGAAGCCGTCCGTCGAAACCCGGAATGACGACGCCGGGATTGGCCGGATCGCGGCCCGGCCGCTCGAGATCGAAGCGGCAATCACGCAATGACGCGAAGCTCGTTTCCACCCCGCGCGACTCGAACGCTTCGCGCAACCGCGCGCCGTGCCAGCCGGGATCATCGGTAAGAATTACCACCCGGCACTTATCTCCCGTTGCTCTTGTGTTCACTTTCGTCATACTTCCGCCTATCTGAAAAACCTTTTAGCCACAGAGGACACAGAGAACACAGAGAAAAGCGATAACTGACGAATAAAGAATCGACGGTAAACGAGCAAATGTCATAAGGACTTCGCGTCGTCAATTCCGGAATTGCTTTGCGTACTTTCTTTTCTCCTTTGCGATCTTTGCGTCAACGCCCTTGAATCGTTTCTTGTATTTCTCTGTGCCCTCTGTGTCCTCTGTGGCAAATTGGTTTAGACACTGAACGACAGTTCGAGAAGTTTCTCGTCGCGAGCGCCGGCATGGAAAGTCCTGCCGCTCTTAAGCGCAGTCACGGATACCGCTGCTGGCGCGAACAGATTGGGATCGATGCGATAGAAGTCGTACTCCGCGTCCTTGAATAC
>JANOGP010000361.1:0-28117 GCA_031406075.1 Betaproteobacteria bacterium | reverse complement strand
CGCCGCGTTCCTTGAACGAAGCGGTGAACTGGTGGTTCTCGAACTTCAGGAAGACTTGCGCACCGGTAATGCCGGAAAGCGTGCGTGAATGCAGGCAAGGCGTTGCAATCACGGCCCCCGCGATGGCCGCGGCAGCGCTGCGCACGTCCTGGAAGGTAACCGTCATGCTTGCGATAATCGAGGGGGTTGAAGGCAACTGTAATCGAGCGGTTCTCCGCGGGCAACAAAAAACCCGCCGAAGCGGGTTTTCTGTTCTGAGCCGAAGCCGTTCAGGCGTTCTGGATGTTCGACGCCTGCTTGCCCTTCGGGCCGGTGGTGACCTCGAAGCTCACCTTCTGGCCTTCCTTGAGGGTCTTGAAGCCCTGCATGTTGATGGCGGAAAAGTGTGCGAACAAATCGTCGCCGCCGTCATCCGGAGTGATGAAGCCGTAGCCCTTAGAGTCGTTGAACCACTTAACGGTACCAGTTGCCATGATGTTTCCTTAAATAAAGTTTGTAAAACGGGGTACACCCGATGTTGGAGTTACAGGTGAACCGCGTATGGCAGAACCGATACCGAACACTTTCACTCAAGGCTGCGCCGCAAAACGGGTCGGGGCGCAAAGCCACGCAACACGCGCGCATGATACGCCAAAGCCAGCGGGTGGTGCGTTTTTTTCCAGGGGTTACGGACGCCTTTCGCAATCGTTTCCCGAGGTTGGTTAGAATGTGGCCGACGTGATGACGAAACTGACTCCGACCGCCCTGCTCCGCCGCCTGGTTCAGGTCCGGCAGGGCGAGGCCACGGCCATGCTGTGGTCATTTGCCTATTTCTTCTGCCTGCTTTGCGGCTATTACATCCTGCGCCCGGTTCGCGATGAAATGGGCATCCAGGGCGGGGTGGAAAATCTGCAATGGCTGTTCACCGGCACCTTCGTGACCATGCTTGCCGCGGTACCGCTGTTCGGCTGGGTTTCCTCCCGCTATCCACGCCGCAAACTTCTGCCGATCGTCTATCTGTTCTTCGTCGCCAACCTGCTCATCTTCTACGTCCTGCTCCAGTTCCGGATTGCCCCGACCTTCACCGCGCAGGCCTTTTTCATCTGGATCAGCGTGTTCAACCTGTTCGTCGTATCGGTGTTCTGGAGTTTCATGGCCGATCTTTACCGAAACGAGCAGGCGCGGCGGCTTTTCGGATTCATTTCCGCGGGCGGCAGTCTTGGCGCCTTGGCCGGGCCGACGCTCACCGCAATGCTTGCCCCCGTCACCGGTCCCGCAAACCTGCTGCCGCTGTCCGCATGCTTGCTGTTGATGGCGGTGCTTTGCATATATCGCCTGACCGGCCGTGAATCGCGCAATCCCGGCGAACACACCGAGATCGCCCGCCGCGCGACCGAGCAACCGGTCGGCGGCAGCATAATTGCAGGCGTTACGCTCGTTTTGAAGTCTCCCTATCTTCTGGGGATCGGCGTGTATGTCGTACTCGGCAGCGTGCTCGCCACTTTCCTGTACTTTCATCAGGCCTATATCGTTTCCATGGCGATCGCCGATTCGGGCGGTCGCACCGCACTGTTCGCGCAGATTGATCTTGCCGTCAACGTGCTTACCCTGTTCTGCCAATTGTTCGTCGTGAACCGGCTGATCGGGCGTTTCGGAGTCGGCGTCGCGCTGATGGCGCTGCCGGTACTGGCCGTCGCGGGCTTCTTGTTGATCGGGCTCGCGCCGACACTGACGGTGCTGGTCGCGTTCCAGGTGCTGCGCCGGGCCGGCGAATACGCGATCGCAAGACCGGCCCGCGAGATTCTTTTTACGGTTCTGAGCCGCGAGGAAAAATACAAGTCCAAGAACTTCGTCGACACGGTGGTGTTTCGCGGCGGCGACGCGGTGAGCGGCTGGTTGTTCGAGGGCCTGCGCATCCTCGGCTTGGGTTTCTCGGGAATCGCATTTGTCGGCGTGCCGATCGCGCTGCTTTGGGCGGGCACCGGCTGGATGCTTGGGCGCAACCAGGATGAAATGCGCAAGACACAGGAGTGGAGGACACGACGCAATGCACCCGAAACCAATCAACCTGCGGCGCCGCTGGATTCTACGGGCGCTGGCGGGATGGGGCGCGTGGATGGCGATGGGCAACCCGTCGTTCGCTGAGGCTGCCTCGTCCACTGTTGCCAAACGCCTGATACCCCGGACCGGTGAACTGTTGCCGATCGTCGGCCTGGGTACCTACCAGAGCTTTGACGCCGGGAACGACGCCGGCAGACGCGAATCGCTGAAGGAAGTGCTGCGCCTGTTCGCGCAGCACGGCGGCGCGCTGGTGGACAGTTCACCGATGTATGGCTCATCTGAGGCCGTGGTCGGCGACCTCGCGGCAGACCAGGGAATCACCGGACAGCTGTTCATGGCGACCAAAGTCTGGACCAGCGGACGCGAGGCGGGCATCCGACAGATGGAAGAATCAATGCGGCGCATGAAGGTGTCGCGCATGGACCTGATGCAGATACACAATCTGCAGGACTGGCGCACGCACTTGCTTACGTTGCAGGAGTGGAAGGCGTCTGGGCGGATCCGCTATATGGGCATCACGCATTACCATTCCGGCGCATACGGCGATCTTGAGCGCCTGATGAAGACCAGGGAATTCGACTTCGTGCAGTTCAACTACTCGATGGCGGAGCGTGAGGCCGAGGAGCGCATTTTGCCGCTGGCGCGGGAAACCGGCACGGCGGTGATCGTCAACCGCCCGTTTGCGCAAGCCAGCCTTTTCTCCCGGGTAAAGGGAAAGGACTTGCCATCATGGGCCGCCGAATTCGATTGCCGTTCCTGGGCACAGTTCTTCCTGAAATACGTGCTCGCCCATCCGGCGGTGACCTGCATCATCCCCGCCACCAGCAAGCCGCATCACCTCGTGGACAATATGGGCGCGGGAATCGGACGGCTGCCTGATGCGATTACGCGTCGCAAAATGGCGCAATTCGTCGACAACCTCTAGGCTCGTGCCCCTATTGCGTCGTAGGGCTATGCGCCACGCGCCGACAATTTTTTTGACGGCGCTGGCGCGTTAGCCGGAGCCACAGCATGATGGCGGGTATCGGGCGTTTACCCGATACGGCAATGCGCAAGCGGATGGTGGAATTCATGGACAAGCTGTAAAGGCACCGGAGCCACTACTCGCCCCCCGCCCCTCGAACCTCGGGCCTACAAGAGCCCTCTCGCTGCCAGATTGCGCATCAGGTCCGTTACGCCGTAGGTCCAGGGCGCAACCTTGTCGCAGTGATTGACGCGATTTACCAGCATGCCGAGCGCATCCGCCCGTATGCTCACGATATCGCCCAGTTTATGGGTAAATCCCTTGCCCTTTTCGCCGCGGTCCTTGGTCGGCGCGAACTGGGTACCGAGGAACAGCATTGCACCGTCCGGGTACTGATGCGTTCGATTCAACGCTTGCGACGCGAGATCCAGCGGGTCACGGCTGATATTGGCGAGATGGCTTTCGCCGCTGAGATGGTAGCCCTCGGGACCCAGCACTTCGACATGGATTCGACTTTTGCGCAGGTCGTTCATTCCATAGCGCTCGTCGAAAAGGCGAATGAACGGCCCGATGGCGCAACTTGCATTGTTGTCCTTGGCCTTGCCGAGCAGCAGGGCGCTGCGCCCTTCGAAATCGCGCAGGTTGACATCGTTGCCGAGCGCAGCCCCGACAACCGCGCCGGCACGATTGATCGCCAGCACCGCTTCCGGCTCGGGATTGCTCCATGACGAGTCGGCCCTGACGCCGATCTCGGCGCCAACCCCGACAGCCGACATGGGCTGCGACTTGTTGAACACTTCGGCGTCGGGACCGATACCGACCTCGAGGTACGGTGACCACAGGCTGCGCCTGATCAGCGATTCCTTGAGGCGCATCGCTTCCGGTGAGCCGGGTTTGACCGACTTCAGTTCGGCGCCAATTTCCGCACCAATGGTGCGGCGTATCTCCGCGGCTTTCATCGGATCGCCCTTGGCGTGTTCTTCAATCACGCGTTCGAGCATGCTGGCGATGAAGGTCACGCCGCAGGCGCGCAATGCCTGCAGATCGCAGGGCGCGAGCAGGTAGGCAATCTTCGGATTGCGCCGGTCGGCGTGCGAATTGGCAATCAGGTCGGCCACCTCACCGATCGCGCTGGCCCAGCCGGATTTCACCGATTTGCGCACCATGCTCACCAGGTCGCGGCTGTTGAGCAGTTCGCTCACGGTTGGGACGACGCGCGCAAGGTCGTAAACGATGCCGCCGGCAATGACGACTGGGCTGGGCCCGCCAATGCGTCCGGGCACCCAGGCCCGGCCGATCAGCGTCGCGCGCTCCGCATCCGCCGGAAGAATCTGCGCTGCCGAAAGATTCATGCGCTTGCCCCTCCTCTACTCGATCTTCTGCATCAAAAACAGGTACTCGGGTGCGCACTCGGGCGCGCACAGCACGACCCAGCCTTCGCCATCGGAACGAAACCCGAAGTAGGCGTCCAACTCGTGCCCGAGATCGTTGTGCGCGACCAGTTTCACCATGCGCACCGGCGGCGCCATTTCCAGGTAAGTCGCCAATTTCCTCGCAAACGACTCATGGTGCATCCTGGCCTCGGTCGCGTTGAGTTCGGTCGCCGAGAATCCGGTGAAATAACGCGGGCCTTCGCCGTACCTTGAATCCTTGGGCGCATAGGCGGGTATGATCGGCCGGTCGAAGAAGCTGCCGGGGTAGCGCCAGGTCCAGCCGTCACGGGCCACGATAGTCTGGGCAGAGGGGTTGCACTCGATACTTGCCACCTCTACCACCTGTGCCGGCAGCGTCTTCGCCAGAGATTCGGGGGGATGTTCGCAGTCCAGCAATGTGGGGCCGGTGTTCTCGCTTTCGGAATGCGCCAGAGGCTGGGCAGCCGCGAGCCACAGGCAGAACCAAAAAACACGAAACGACACGGTCTCGACCTCCTCTTATTGTTCCGGGGATTATACCGTTGAGAGCATTTCCTCCAGCCGCAAGAAAAAGGTTCATCCGACTTTCGTGAGGGTCAAAACGACCATGAAGCTGGGTTTCATTCGCGAGCGTCGTAGTTCTGCCCTCATCCCAGCCCTTCTCCCGGAGGGAGCAGGGTGCACACCGCCCTCTCTTCTTGGGAGAGGGACGCGCAGAGCGCGGGGTGAGGGAGTTGTTTCGCGCCCTCTTACCCACAGGAATGTCGGCTGAATCTAAAATTGAGATGGGTCGGATGAAAAATTTTGCATTTCCCCGGGGCACTGAGATTGACTGAGCGTCCGACTGGCGAGTTCCACATCCGAGTGAATTACCTGAATCCAAATTTTTTCAATGGCTTGTTCTTCGCCCGAGAGGGTGGACATGCTTGACCGGCCGCTGGTATTCCTCGATCTGGAAACCACGGGGGCGACGGCGCACTACGACCGCATCACTGAAATAGGCTTGGTGGAAGTCGATTGTGGGCGCCATGTCGGCGAGTGGAGTTCGCTGGTAAATCCGGAAACGCGCATTCCGCCTTCGATTCAAACGCTCACGGGCATCACCGACGCCATGGTGGCGAATGCCCCGACTTTCGCCGATCTCGCGGAATCACTCTTTGACCGGCTCGAGGGAAAGGTCCTGGTGGCCCACAACGCCCGTTACGATTACGGGTTCCTAAAGAACGAATTCCGCCGTCTCGGGTTGCGCTATCAGCCAAAGGTACTGTGCACCGTCAAGCTGTCGCGCCGTCTGTACCCACAGCACCGTCGCCACAATCTCGACAGCCTGATTGAACGGCATGGCCTGTCCTGCGACAGCCGCCACCGGGCGCTCGCCGATGCGCGCGTGTTGTGGGAATTCACCCGCCAGATCCATTTCGACTTCGGGTCCGAGGTGATCCGCGCAGCCGTGGAGGATTTGTTGAAGAAGCCGGCGCTGCCTCCGGGCCTGCCAGCGACAGTGCTCGACGATATTCCCGATGGTCCGGGCGTATACGTGTTTTACGGCGAAAACAACATTCCCCTGTACGTCGGCAAGAGCGTCGGCTTGCGCTCCCGGGTGATGTCGCACTTCAACAGCGATCATCGCGTCGCAAAGGACATGCGCATCTCACAGGAAATCACCCGCGTCGAGTGGATAGAGACCGCAGGTGAACTGGGTGCATTGATCAAGGAGGCACAGCTTGTCAAACGGCTCGCGCCCATCCACAACCGGCGGCTGCGGCGTAACAACGACCTGTGCGCATTCCGCTGGGATCCGGTGAACGGACCGGAGTCGCCACAGTTGGTGAGTGCCGCGGACGTCGACTTTTCCGGGCTGGACAACCTGTTCGGCATGTTTCGTTCGCGCCGGGTGGCGCTGAACGCTTTGCGGGATATCGCCGACGAATACGGTCTATGTCACATCGGCGTCGGGCTCGAGAAGGGCAAGGGTCCGTGCTTTGCCTACCAACTCAAGCATTGCCGTGGAACCTGTGTTGGCAAGGAAAGCGCGATTTCCCATTCGATGCGCGTGACGCAGGCGCTGCATTCACTGCGCATGCAGGCCTGGCCGTTTCCGGGACGGATCGGCATCCGCGAGCACGATCCGCACAGCAGTCGCACAGAAATTCACGTTCTCGATAGCTGGTGTTACCTGGGCACGCTCAACTCGCAGACGGACCTTTTCGATGTGCTGCATACCCGAGCCGAGCCCTCGTTCGATCTCGATACGTACAAGATCCTTACCCGCTACTTCAAGTCCAAGCCACGCAACGTCGAGATTGTCAACCTCTCGCCCACCTCACCCTAGCCCTCTCCCCCCAAAGGGCGGAGAGGGAAATTGAATGTCAAAATCGATCCTAGCCTGCGCAGCGCACCTTCTCCACTTAGGGGACTCGGTTCAGTACCCCCTTGAGGGGTAGAAGGCGGGGGATGAGGCGCTAAGGCGGAGAGGGAGCAACAAAGCGACGCCAGCATGGCAGACGCGACCCGAATGCGGTCTACGCGTGTTTTCTCAGAAAGTCGAGCATCGCCTTGTTGAATAATTCGGGCTGCTCCAGGTTTGACAGGTGCGAGGCCGAAGGGATGATCGCCAGTTCCGATCCGGGGATCGCATCCTGGATCGCGCGGGACATCGCCACCGGCGTGCCGACGTCCTGTTCGCCGACGATGATCTGCACCGGGCAGGAGATTGCGCCGAGCCGGTCTGTCAGGTTGATCTTCGGGATGGCGTGGCAGCAGCCGACATAACCCGCCGGCCTGGTTGTGCGAATCATCTGTCCCACCCGCTTCATCATCGCCTTGTTGCTCTTGTAGAAGGCCTCCGTGAACCAGCGCTGCAGCGTCGGTTCAACCAGCGGCTCCATCCCCTGCTCCGCAGCGGTCCTGATACGTCCCTCCCAAACCGGAGCGGCATCGGGCGGAATTCTGCTCGAGGTATCGCACAGCGTCAGGCTGCGAAAACGTTCGGGATGCCCGAGCGCGAAAGTCATGCCGATCATTCCGCCCATCGAAAGTCCGATGAAGTGCGTTTCCTCGATTCCGAGGCCGTCGAGAAGGCCCATCAGGTCTTCGGACAGCATGTTCAGGGAGTAGGCGCCGTCCGGTGCGTCGCTGCCGCCGTGCCCGCGGGTGTCGAAACGCAGAACGCGATAGTGCCGCTTCAGTGTGTCCGCCTGTTCGTCCCACATCGAATGGCTGCACGCGAGCGAGTGACTGAGGACGACCCACGGCCCTTTGCCTTCTACGGCGTAATTGATCTCTATTCCATTGCTGCTGAGCTTCATGTCGCCTCCCGTATGCCGGCTGCAGTATAGGTCGGCGAGCGCAGCCGTTCAACGGCGCGCAGCCGCGGCCGCCGCAGATTCGTCGTAACATTCGCATCGCTGGCTTGGCAAATACAAAAACAGCACAAAAAAGGGAGGCAACTTGAGACTCGTTCAATTCAAAGACCGTTCCGGCGCCCGCAAGGTCGCCGTGGTGTCGGAGGACGGCAAGACGCTGCGCGTGCTTGGGGGCGTGACACGCACATACGATCTGGCGCTTGCGGCAGCGCGGGCCAAGACCACACTCGAAGCCGCAGCGAAGGATGGAATCGGAGCGGAAACGGCAAGTTACGACGAAGTGATCAACGATCACCGGTTGCTGCCACCGCTGGACCACGCCGATCCGTACCATTGCCTGATCTCCGGCACCGGGCTGTCGCACCTGGGCAGCGCGGCCGCGCGCGACTCCATGCACGTCAAGCTCCAGCAGACGGAAGCAGAGATGACCGACTCGATGAAGATGTTCAAATGGGGCGTGGACGGCGGCAAGCCATCGCCCGGACAGATCGGCGTCGCACCGGAATGGTTCTACAAGGGCGACGGCCGCTGTGTGGTCGCGCCGGAGCAACCGCTGGCGCTGCCGTCGTATGCTCTCGACGGCGGTGAGGAAGTGGAAGTCGTCGGCCTGTATATCGTCGGAGACAAGGGCGGGGTGCTGAGGGTCGGCTTTGCCCTCGGCAACGAATACGCAGACCACGTGATGGAGCGCCAGAACTATCTCTATCTCGCGCACTCGAAATTGCGTCAGTGCAGCTACGGACCGGAGTTACTGGTCGGCGAATTGCCGAAGTCCGTCTCCGGCCGCGCACGCCTGGTGCGCGACGGCCGCGAAATATGGGCCGAGGACTGGCTCTCGGGCGAAGACAACATGTGCCATTCGATCGCAAATCTCGAACACCATCATTTCAAGTACCGCGACTTCCGTGAGCCAGGAGACGTGCACGTGCATTTCTTCGGCGCCGCCACCGGCAGCTTCACCAAAAAAATCGAGACCAGGATCGGCGATGTCTTTGAGATCAGCTCGCCGCAGTTCGGCAGGCCACTGCGCAACCCGCTCGGTCCGGCCCAGGAAGCCGGCAAGCTGATAACCGTACGCATGTTGTAAACCGCCTGCACGCCGCCTTCTACAGCGGGCCGCTGGGTCTGACGGTGATGCGCGTGCTTGCGCCGGCGCGGGCGGCACGAACGCCGCCAGGATCATGGAGGGTACCGATTCGAGCAGACTTCCCGCGTGCAGGCGACGCCTTGGGACGCAGCAATCCGGGCGACGCTGGACTGATATCGCCGCCCGAAATCCTGAACGGGTGGCGGCAATCTCACCGAAAATTACTTAACGCGGTCGCCGACGCGGAGCCCGATTTCCCGGGCTTCGGTTCCTGAAGCCAAAAAAAACGGGCCGCATCGCGGCCCGTTTGCTTTTCGCTGTCAGTCGCCTACTGTTTCCTGACCTTGTCCTTTTCGATCAGCGCGTATGCCGAGTGACAACACGCTCGCAAAGAGAACTTGTTGCGGCGGAGACTAACCTTTAGGTTACGTCGGAGCCAATGTGGATGGACTCGAATTTTTAGTTCCGGCGTAACGCGCTACGCGCATTAGCCTCCACTGAAACTTCGAATCAATCGCATCAAGCCTTGGGTATAGCCATCGTCTTATCGCTCTCGATCAATGCATAAGCAGAGTGATTATGGATTGATTCGAAGTTTTCACTCTCGACGACGTAGGCATCGACGCGCTTGTCCTTGTTCAGCGTGGTCGCGATATCCCGCACCATGTCCTCTACGAATTTGGGATTATCGTAGGCACGCTCGGTAACATACTTTTCGTCGGGACGCTTGAGCAGGCCATAGAGTTCGCAGGACGCCTGCTCCTCCGCGATGCCAACCAAGTCCTCGATCCACACGTGCGTATTGGTGCGTGCACTGATGGTCACATGCGAGCGCTGATTGTGTGCGCCGTATTCGGAGATTCTCTTCGAGCATGGGCACAGGCTGGTCACCGGAACCACCACTTTCATTGTGAAAACATACTGGCCATTGGAAATCTCGCCAACGAAGGTGACCTCGTAGTCCATCAGGCTCTTGACCCCGGAAACCGGAGCGGCCTTGTTGATGAAGTACGGAAAGGTCATTTCGATATGGCCGAACTCGGCCTCCAGCCGCTTGACCATGTCGCGCAGCATCGCTTCGAAGGACTCCACCGATATCTCACGTTCGTGCGAGTTTAGTATCTCGACGAAGCGCGACATGTGGGTTCCCTTGAAGTTGTGCGGCAGCCCCACATACATGTTGAAGGTGGCGATGGTGTGCTGGACGCCATCGCTGCGGTCCGCGACCCGCACCGGATGACGGATGGCCTTGATCCCGACCTTGTCGATGGCGAGCCGGCGGGTGTCCGCAGAACTCTGTACGTCAGGAATCGAGAAGCCGTCTGGCGAATTCATGACTGGGTCCCTGAGTTGGAATACACACGGTCGATTATAGACGCCGGCAATAGTTGAGTAAACTACTCGGCTAATTTCGCCGCGATCGACGCATGGATGCCCTCTGTGTCCAGGCCGCACTCCTTGAGTAATCGCGCCGGGTCGCCATGATCGACAAAACGATCTGGCAACCCGAGCTGCAGAACCTTCTTCTGAATTCCCTGTTTTTCAAGGGTTTCCAGGACCGCGCTGCCGGCGCCACCGAGAATAGTGTTCTCTTCCACGGTGACCAGCCAGTCGTGTGCGGTTGCCAGTTCTCGGACCAGTTCCTCGTCCAATGGTTTCACGAATCGCATATCGGCAACCGTCGCGTCGAGTTTCTCTGCGGCTTCCAGGCAAGGCTTAAGGAGCGCGCCGAAAGACAGGATCGCCAACCGCTGGCCGCGCCGGCGTACCTCGCCCTTGCCGATCCGCACTGCGGTGAGGTCCTTTTGGACTGGTACACCCGGCCCGCTGCCGCGCGGATAGCGCACGGCCACCGGGCCATCGATCTGGAAGCCGGTATAGAGCATCTGGCGGCATTCGTTCTCGTCGCTCGGGGCCATCACCACCATATTGGGCAAGCAGCGCAGGTAGCTCAGGTCAAAGCTGCCTGCGTGCGTTGGCCCATCGGCACCGACCAGCCCGGCGCGATCAATTCCGAACAGAATCGGAAGGTTCTGGATGCAGATGTCGTGAATCAACTGATCGTAGGCGCGCTGCAAAAAGGTCGAATAGATTGCCACCACCGGTTTCAGGCCCTCGCACGCCAATCCAGCAGCGAAAGTGAGCGCATGCTGCTCGGCGATACCGACGTCGAAATAACGGTCCGGATACTCCTGCGAGAAACGTACCAAACCCGAGCCTTCACGCATCGCCGGAGTAATCCCGATCAGGCGCGAATCCTGAGCCGCCATGTCGCAGAGCCAGTCGCCAAATATCTGAGTGTAGGTCGGCTTCGCGCCGGATTTAGGTGTGATGCCCGCGTCCGGGTCGAATTTGGTTACCCCGTGGTACAGGATCGGGTCCTTTTCCGCCGGCTCGTAGCCTTTGCCTTTGCGGGTAGCAATGTGAAGGAACTGCGGTCCCTCGAGTCTTTTCAGATTACCAAGGGTCGATACCAGAACGTCGAGGTTGTGGCCGTCTATTGGGCCGATGTAATTGAAGCCAAACTCCTCGAACAAGGTGCCTGGCGTGACCATGCCCTTCACGTGTTCTTCGGCACGCTTGGCCAGCTCCAGCATCGGCGGCACCACACCGAGCACTTTCTCGCTGGTTTTCCATGCCGCGGCGTAGAAGCGTCCGGACATCAGTTTCGCCAGGTAGTTGTTCAGCGCGCCAACATTTTCCGAAATCGACATGTCGTTGTCGTTCAGAACGACCAGGAGGTTTGCGTCCATTGCTCCCGCGTTGTTCAGCGCTTCGAACGCCATGCCCGCGGTCATCGCACCGTCGCCGATGATCGCCACCACCCGCCTGTCCTCGCCCTTCATGCGCGCCGCCACCGCCATGCCGAGCGCGGCGCTGATCGAAGTGCTTGAATGCGCGGTTCCGAAGGTGTCGTACTCGCTTTCGACACGGCGCGGAAAGCCGGCTATGCCGCCGTACTGTCGCAGCGTCGACATCCGTTCCCGCCGCCCGGTGAGAATCTTATGGGCGTAGGTCTGGTGGCCCACATCCCAAACGAGACGATCATGGGGCGTGTTGAAAACAAAGTGCAGCGCCACCGTGAGTTCGACGGTGCCGAGATTCGACGACAGGTGACCGCCGGTATTGGCAACCGAATGAATCAGATACTCACGCAGTTCCTTGGCGAGCCCTACGAGCTGCTTGCGTTCGAGCGCGCGCACGTCGGACGGATTGCTGATCGTCTCGAGGAGTTCGTACATGTGGGTGTCCGAATTCAGAACCGTCGCAACACGATGAAATCCGCGAGCTGGCGCAGCCGTCCGCCGCTCTGGGGAAGCGTATCCAGCGCGCGCAAAGCATCGTCGCGCAATTCCGCGGCGAACCTGATCGCCCCTTCGAGACCGAGCGCGCTCACGTAAGTCGGTTTGTTGTTCTTTGCATCCTTTCCCGCGGTCTTGCCCAGCGTCGCGGTGCTGGACTGGGCATCCAGCGCGTCATCGACCACTTGGAACGCCAGACCGATGAACTTGCCAAAGCGATCCAGGTCGTTGAACTGCGCATCTGACAACGCTTTGCCGCAACGTGCACCGAGCGCCACGGAAGCTCGGATCAGAGCACCGGTCTTGTGAATGTGCATGAATTCCAGTTCGGTTACAGCGAGTGTCTTGCCGGTGGCAGCGAGGTCGATCGCCTGTCCGCCCGCCATGCCGCGTGAGCCGCTGGCACGTGCAAGCTGTTCGATCATTTCCACCTGGCGCTGCGCGTCGTCGGTCACTGATTGCTCGGATATGACTTGAAAGGCCAGACTCTGCAGGCTGTCGCCGACCAGCAGAGCGGTGGCTTCGTCGAATTCCAGATGCACCGTGGGTTTGCCTCTGCGCAGCACATCGTCGTCCATGCACGGCAAATCATCGTGCACCAGAGAATATGCATGGATCATTTCCACCGAGGCGGCCGCGCGATCCACGCGCCACACTTCGGCGCCGGAAAGTTCACCGGCTCCATAAGCGAGGAGCGCCCTGACACGCTTGCCTCCACCCAACACGGCATAACGCATCGCCGAGTGCAGGCGTGCGGGAGCAAGCTCCGATGCCGGCAACAGGGCATTCAGGGTTTTCTCGATGCGGTCCTGACGGTCCAGCATCCAACCCTGAAAATCATTCGTTGCCGTCGTCACCGGAAAAATTCTGCAGACTGCCGGCCTCGAGGACCTTGACCTGTTGCTGGGCTTCCTGTAGCTGCGCCTGGCAGTACTGGAGGAGCTCCGCGCCGCGCTTGTAGGCCGCCAGCGACTGCTCGAGCGGAAGCTGCCCCGCCTCCATGGCAGCGACGATGCCCTCGATCTCTGCGAGCGCCTGCTCGAACGATTGCGGCTTCTGCGATTTGGGTTTGGTCACGGAGTACAGATGATTGGTGGGCAGGAAAGTTCGTAAAAATAGCCTATCCCCGGAACCCGGGTCAACGCATGCGGTCGGATGGCGTTCAACCAGAGAGCCGTCAGCGGCCTAAAGACGTTGCACCGTGTAGGGTTTTAAGGGACAATGCCCGACGGAATTCCGCCCAAACTGTGCGTCAGGCCGGGGGCGGTTTTTTTATTACTGTTTTGTCCCGCGGGGGACATCCCGTTATGACAGATCTGGCCAATGTTTCCGCTTTGACTCGAACGCCGGCACAACTGCCCATCGAGTGGTATCTCGATTCGCGCGTTGCCGGAATCGAGCAGAAAGTGCTGTTCCAGCAGGGGCCAGGTTACGTCGGGCACAAATTGATGGTTCCCGAGGTCGGTGACTATCGCACGCTCGAATGGATGGGACACGCCAAGGCACTGGTGCACAACCAGAATGGGGTGGAACTGCTTTCCAACGTCTGTCGACACCGCCAGTCCATCATTCTCAAGGGACATGGGCGCACACACAACATCGTTTGCCCGCTGCACCGCTGGACCTACGACATGTCGGGCCGCCTGCTTGGCGCGCCGCACTTTCCCGGCAATCCCTGCCTGGACCTGGAAAAAACTCCTTTGACCCACTGGAACGGCCTGCTGTTCGCCGGTCCGCGCAATCCCAATCTGGATTTGTCGAAACTGGGTGTGCTCGCCGACCTGGATTTCTCCGGCTACGTGCTCGACCGGGTAATGATCGAAGAGTACCCGGTCAACTGGAAGACGTTCATCGAGGTCTATCTCGAGGATTATCACATTGGGCCATTCCATCCGGGGCTGGGCCAGTTCGTCGATGCCGAGGATCTGAAGTGGGAATTCGGCGAGTGGTACAGCGTGCAGATCGTGGGGATCAATCAGGCGCTCGGCAAGCCGGGCACGATCGCGTATAAGAAATGGCACGAGGCCGTGCTTCGCTATAACAATGGCGAGATGCCCAAGCAAGGCGCAATCTGGCTCACTTACTATCCGAACATAATGGTGGAGTGGTATCCCAACGTGCTGGTGGTCAGCACTATCGTGCCACGCGGTCCCGAACACTGCAGCAACGTGGTGGAGTTCTACTACCCCGAAGATATTGTTCTGTTCGAGCGCGAGTTTGTCGAAGCGCAGCAGCAAGCCTACATCGAAACTGCGCGGGAGGACGAGGAAATCTGCGCGCGAATGACTGAAGGCCGCCGCGCACTCTACCAGCAAGGCCGCAACGAATTTGGACCTTATCAATCGCCAATGGAAGACGGAATGATCCACTTCCACGAATTCGTGCGCAAGCGTATCGAGCCTGACCTTTAGCCCCGCGCAGGGACCACGCAACGAATGGCTGCGCGACGCTGCCGCAGGCTGCACCGAAAAGTTCTGGCAATCGAGACTTTCGCCCCATCCCTCACGCTTACCGCATGGACTATACAAAGCTCATTTCCGTCGCAAATCTGGCAAAGCATCTCGGTGATGCGGATTTCGTAATCTTCGACTGCCGGCACGAGTTGACCAATCCCGAATTCGGACCAAAGGCGTACGCCGAATCGCACGTCCCCGGCGCCCGTTTCGCGCACGTGGACAGGGATCTTGCGGGGCCGCTCAGCGGCAAGAATGGCCGCCATCCACTGCCTGACCCGAACGCGTTCATCGCCTGGCTCGGCCGCATGGGTGTTGCCAACGACAGTCAGGTCATCGCCTACGATCATGCGGGCGGCACCTATGCCTCGCGCCTGTGGTGGATGTTGCGCTGGGTCGGACACCAGAAGGTGGCGATAGTCGACGGCGGTTGGCAGGCATGGACTGCTGCCGGCCACCCCGTGAACAATGTACTGCCGACGCCGACGCCAGCAAAGTTCAGCGGCAAGCCCGACCGCTCCTGGGTGGACACTACGAGCGTCTCCAAGCGCCTCAATTCGAAGGAAATGATCCTGATTGACGCACGTAGCAACGACCGTTTCCATGGTCGCAACGAGACCATCGATCCTGTCGCCGGCCACATTCCGGGGGCGCTCAACCGCTTCTTCAAGGATAACTTGAATGCTCAGGGCTTCTTCAAGTCGCCGGAGGAGCTGCGTGCAGAGTACAAATCGCTGGTCGGCGATGCGTCGCCGGAAAAAGTCGTGCATCAGTGCGGCTCGGGCGTGTCTGCGTGCCACAATCTTCTGGCGATGGAAATCGCCGGCTTCAAAGGCACTCGGCTTTATCCCGGTTCGTGGAGCGAGTGGATCGCCGATCCTTCGCGCCCTGTCGCCAGCTAGAGGTCGTCAGCGGGGGACGTGAGCGCGCTCGCCGACTTCATTCTCCTGGTCCATGCGCTGTTCGTGGCGTTCGTTGTCGGCGGGCTGGCGCTCATCTGGATTGGCGCCTTGCGCGGTTGGCGAATCGCTCGCAATTTTCCCTTCCGCGCCTTGCACATGGCGGCAATCCTCGTGGTTTGCGCGGAAGCTCTCATCGGCGTCGCCTGTCCACTCACCGTTTTGGAGGATCAGTTACGCGGCCGTACTGCAGAAAGTGGTTTCATCGCCCGCTGGCTTCACCGCATCCTCTACTACGATTTTCCCGGTTGGGTTTTTGTGTCCGCGTATGCGCTGTTCGCGCTTATCGTGGTGCTTACTTTTTTCCTGTTTCCGCCCGCGCGTCGAGCCAAACACAAAAACCAACTGCGATAATATGGGCGCCTGCCCTGAAAAGGAGAAATCGATGCCATCCGTAATATCACGGCGTGGCACCATCGCCATAGTTGCCGGCGCAGTCTTTCTGGTTCTGGCGGGTTGCGAAATCCTGCCCGGCCGAACCAGCGGCAAGGTCGTAGTCAAGGACCAGAACACGACGGTTGCGGTAGTATTCAGCGACAGGGACCGGCAACTGATCGAGGACTACTATTCGGGCAAGCAGAAGAAGAAACTGCCGCCGTGACTTGCGAAAAAAGACAAGCTGCCGCCTGGATTGGAAAAGCAGCTCAGGAAGAACGGTGAGTTGCCGCCCGGGCTGCAGGGGCGCGCACTGCCGGGCGACCTCGAACCCAGACTCTCAGAGCTGCCGGCAGGCTATGTCCGTGTGGTCATAGGTGCCGACGTGGTGCTGCAAAACACCAAGACGCGGGTAGTCGTGGACATCGTCAAGGACATTGCCTTCGACTGACGCAATACCCCTGCAAGGAAATACAGTCGGCCTGAAGCGCCCATCCGTTCCACCGTACCGGTCGGGCGCTCTTAACCCAGCATATCGGACCAGATATTCCTGCCCCAGGCCTCCGCGTACTGGCCTTCCACTTCGTTCGCCGCTGCAGATACACCGCTGCCTCCCGGCACGATTTCCATCGTTTTTTTCTCCGCCACATAGGCATGCACGGAAGCAACGTGGATTACGTCCTTGTCGCTCACAAAGCTGTAGCAGGTGTTGCTGAGCATTGGCTGAGTATTAATTGACTCACCGTGCATCAGCGCGACCACCGCGGCGGCGCAGACCTTCGCGTGCTGGTTCGCCATGTGCCCGGACTTTGGCATCTGCGGTGCAGCCATGACGGCATCACCGAGTACGTGCACGTTTTTCACGGCGGTTGACTCGTATGTCAGAAAATCCACGCCGCACCACCTGTTGTTCGCAGTGATCAACCCGGCGTCCGCGGCAATCTTCCCGGCGCGCTGGGGCGGAACCACGTTCAACACATCGGCCTTGACGTCTTCGAACGTGAGTTTCGCCGTCAGCGTGGCAGCATCCACTTCGGACAGTTCGCTGTTCGGCCGGTACTCGATGATCCCGGCATAGCGTTCGTTCCACGCCTTCATGAACAGTCCCTTCTTCGACACCACGTCCTCATTGGCGTCGAGAATGAGGACCTTGGATTTCGGCTTGCTGGTTTTGAAGTACCACGCCACCTGGCAGGCGCGCTCGTACGGTCCCGGCGGGCAGCGGTACGGGGATCTGGGAATCGTTATCGCGTACACGCCACCGTCCGCCATGGCCTCCAGCTGCTTGCGCAACGCCACAGTCTGCGGCCCGGCCTTCCAGGCGTGCAGCACCCGCTCCTGCGCCTCGGGCGAATCCAGGCCCGGCACCTCGTCGTAGAGAATGTCCACTCCAGGCGCCACAATCAGACGATCGTACTTGAGCGAACCGCCTTTCCCCAATCGCACTTCCTGTGCGACCGGATCGATCACCGTTGCCTCGTCGCGGATCCGCTTAACACCATACTTGGCCTGAAGCTTGCCGTAGTCGCGGGTAAGGTCCTTCAACTGGATGACACCAGCAAGCACGCGGTTCGAAAGCGGGCAGGAAATAAACTCCGCGTCCCGCTCAACCAGCGTGACCTCGATATCCGGCCCCCACATGCGCACATACTTGGCGGCGGTCGCACCAGCGTAACCGCCACCGATGACGACCACCCTGCCCACGATCCTCGAAGGCGGGGCGTTCGCACAACCGATGCTTCCCGACAACGCAGCCGAGGCCGACAACCACTTTACGAATTCGCGACGTGTCAAAGACATTTTCCCTCCCCTCGGTTCCCGGGCTTCACTTCAGTGGTTGCGCAGCGAAGAATCCCGCGATTCGTTCGATCTGCTCGTCGGAGTATCCCTTGGCGTGCTGATGCATGACGGTTGCCAGCCTTGTGCCCGCCCGGAATTCATACATGGCATTGACGATGTACGCCTTGTCCAACCCGGCCAGTAACGGCATGCCGCCCTCGCTATGGCCGTTGGTGCCGTGGCAGCCGGTGCAGGTCGCCGCCCAGTTGCGCCCGTTGACGTCCTCTGCAGCGAGCGTCGGACCGCTGACTCCGGCGAGCAGCAGTGCCGCGGATATGATGCCTGCCCTGTTCATGGCTGTTCTCCTATTCTCATGACCCGTGACTGCAACGCCGTGTACGGTCGCTGCGCGTACACGTTACTCGCGGCCGAAAGGTGACGCAACCCGGCAGGTACACCGGACTGCGGCCCGGACTCGCCGAAAAAAAACCGGACCTTTCAGGTCCGGTTGCCGTTGCGCCATTGCGTTCGCTCAGGCGATGCTTTCTTCCCTGGCTTCGTCGAAAAGCAGCCGTGTCTTTCCTTCCGAATCCACGTCGACGGTAACTTTGCCCCCGCTTGCGAGACGTCCGAACAGAAGTTCTTCGGCGAGAGCAGTGCGTATCGTGTCCTGAATCAGCCGCGACATGGGCCGCGCGCCCATCAGCGGATCGAAGCCGTTCTTGGCGAGATAGGCCTTGAGCGCATCGGTAAAGGCAACTTCCACTTTTTTCTCGTGCAATTGTTCCTCGAGCTGCATGAGAAACTTGTCCACCACCTTGATGATGATGTCGTGGGACAGCGCCGAAAAGGAAATGGCGGCATCCAGGCGGTTGCGGAACTCCGGCGTGAACATGCGCTTGATTTCCGCCATCTCGTCTCCGGCAACTATCTGCTGGGTGAATCCCATCGTCGTTTTCGATAGCTCCGAGGCGCCCGCATTTGTCGTCATGACGATCACAGTATTGCGAAAGTCCGCCTTGCGCCCGTTGTTGTCTGTGAGCGTGCCATGGTCCATCACCTGCAGCATGATATTGAAAATGTCCGGGTGCGCCTTCTCGATCTCGTCGAGCAGAAGCACCGAGTACGGATGCTTGGTGATCGCCTCAGTGAGCAGCCCGCCCTGGTCGAAACCAACGTAACCGGGGGGCGCGCCAATCAGGCGCGACACCGCATGCCGTTCCATGTACTCGGACATGTCGAATCGGATCAATTCCACACCCATGGTATAGGCAAGCTGGCGCGCCACTTCGGTCTTGCCTACCCCGGTGGGACCGCTGAACAGGAAGCAGCCGATCGGCTTCTGCGGATTGCCCAGGCCGCTCCTCGACATCTTGATCGAAGCCGCCAGAGCGTCTATTGCCTTGTCCTGGCCGAATACCACCGCCTTCAGGTCGCGGTCTAGGTTCTGCAACTTGCTGCGATCCGTGGAAGAAACGCTCTGCGCCGGCACCCGTGCAATCTTGGCGATGATCTCCTCGATTTCATGTTTGCTGATGACGCGCTTCTGCTTGGACTTCGGCAGGATGCGCTGCGCTGCGCCGGCCTCGTCGATCACGTCGATGGCCTTGTCGGGCAGGTGGCGATCATTGATGAAGCGCGCGGACAACTCCGCCGCCGAGGTCAACGCCGAAGCGGTGTATTTGACCCCGTGGTGCGCCTCGAATCGAGTCTTCAGGCCGCGCAGGATCTCGACAGTTTCCGCAACCGAAGGCTCCGTCACGTCGATTTTCTGGAAGCGGCGTGAAAGCGCATGGTCTTTTTCGAAAATACCGCGGAATTCGGTATAGGTCGTGGCGCCGATGCACTTCAGGGCACCGGACGACAACGCCGGCTTGAGCAGGTTGGAGGCGTCAAGCGTCCCTCCGGAGGCCGCACCGGCACCGATCAGTGTGTGGATCTCGTCGATGAACAGGATCGCGTTGGGGTTGTCTGTGAGCTGCTTGAGTACCGCTTTCAGCCGTTGCTCGAAGTCGCCGCGGTACTTGGTGCCGGCAAGCAGCGCGCCCATATCGAGCGCGTAGACCTGGCATCGCGACAGGATCTCGGGCACGCTGCCCTCGATGATGCGGCGCGCCAATCCCTCGGCAATCGCCGTCTTCCCGACCCCGGCCTCGCCCACCAGAAGCGGATTGTTCTTGCGCCGGCGGCACAACGTCTGGATCACACGCTCGAGTTCGCGTTCCCGACCGATCAGCGGATCGATCTTGCCGGATATAGCGAGCGCGTTCAGATTCATGGTGTAACTCTCGAGCGCGCCTCCCGAAGACTGTTCCTGCTCGGAATCCGTGTCCGCCTCCGGTTGCTGCTTGGCAGGCGTCGCCTGCGGCACCTTGGTGATGCCATGGGAGATGAAATTCACCACATCCAGTCGCGTCACGCCCTTTTGATGCAGGAAGTAAACCGCGTGCGAGTCTTTCTCGCCAAAGATCGCGACCAGCACGTTGGCGCCGGTCACCTCCTTTTTGCCAGAAGACTGAACGTGAAGGATCGCACGCTGAATCACTCGCTGGAAGCCGAGCGTTGGCTGGGTGTCGACTTCTTCGCCGCTCACCACCGGGGTGTGTTCGTTGATGAAGTCGTTCAGGAGCTTCCGCAGTTCCTCGACATTGGCGGCGCAGGCGCGCAGGACTTCCGCGGCGGACGGATTGTCCAGCATGGCGAGCAGCAAATGCTCCACGGTGATGAACTCGTGGCGCTTCTGCCGCGCTTCCATGAAAGCCATGTGCAGACTGACTTCTAACTCCTGCGCAATCATGTTTCCTCCATCACGCACTGAAGCGGATGCTGATGCTGCCTCGAAAAAGCGGTGACCTGCTCGACCTTGGTGGCGGCCACATCCTTAGGATACACCCCGCACACGCCCATGCCCTCCCTGTGTACTTTGAGCATGACCTGAGTTGCCTGTTCTCGCGTCATCGAAAAAAACGTCTGAAGAACCGAGACAACGAAATCCATCGGTGTGTAGTCGTCGTTTAGCAGCAGGACTTTGAACAGGGGCGGGGGCTTGACCTTGGTCTTCTCGGCCTCCAGAAGCGTGCTGTCGCGAGTTCCCGATGCCATAACCTGCTGTCTCGCTTCCACTGCCTTCACCAAGACCTAATTTTGCTGATAACCGGGGAAATTACAAGTACAGAATCCAGGCCCGGCCATGGATTTGGCAGATTCCCTAAAACCGCATTGCAACAAACGCTTGCGAAGGTTTTGGCGTACTTGACTTCCCAAAATAAATGACCTAGAAAGTGCATAGGTGTTTGGTTTCAAGGTTACTGCAGTACCGGTTTTGCCGATAACGCGGACTTGAATCTCAAACGATCGGCGGGTTTCCGGCCCGCGTTTATCATCAGGGGAAGGGGAGTATGGCAACTGGTACAGTAAAGTGGTTCAACGATGCCAAGGGCTATGGTTTCATTACGCCCGACGACGGCAGCGAAGATCTGTTTGCCCACTTTTCGGCAATTCAGATGAACGGCTTCAAGACGCTCAAAGAGGGCCAGAAGGTGAGTTTCGAAGTCACCCAAGGACCAAAGGGGAAACAGGCCTCCAACATTCAGGCCGCTTAAAGGCTGCCGGGCGGCCTTTTCGACTCCGCCCGCAGGTTCAGAATATTCGAGGCCCGCGACACCGTCGCGGGCTTTTTGTTTTTGCGGGTCAGTCAATGCTTCATGCGCTCGATCATGGCGTTGCCGAACCCGGAGCAGGAGACCTGCGTGGCCCCAGTCATCAGACGCGCAAAGTCATAGGTTACGACCTTGTCGCGGATCGCCGCCTCCATGGAACTGACGATGAGATCGGCCGCCTCCACCCAGCCCATGTGACGCAGCATCATCTCTGCGGAGAGTATCAGCGAACCCGGATTGACGTAGTCTTTGCCGGCATACTTCGGCGCCGTTCCATGGGTTGCTTCGAACATCGCTACCGTGTCGCTGGTATTGGCGCCGGGCGCGATTCCGATGCCGCCCACCTGGGCCGCCAGGGCGTCAGAAATGTAGTCACCGTTCAGGTTAAGCGTTGCAATGACGTCGTATTCGTCCGGACGCAACAGGATCTGCTGCAGGAAAGCGTCGGCGATCGCATCCTTTACCACGATCCCGTTGGGCAGTTTCATCCACGGACCGCCGTCGATCAACTTGGCCCCAAATTCGCGCTCGGCGAGCGCGTAACCCCAATCCCGGAACGCGCCTTCGGTGAATTTCATGATGTTGCCCTTGTGTACCAGGGTGACCGACCGGCGCTTGTTCGCGATTGCGTACTGGAGAGCCTTGCGCACCAGGCGCTCAGTGCCATCGCGCGAAACCGGCTTGATGCCGATTCCCGAGGTCTGGGGAAAGCGGATCTTCTTCACCCCCATCTCATTGATCAGGAAATCGATAACCTTGCGGCAATTGTCGGATTCCGCGGCCCACTCTATGCCCGCATAAATATCCTCGGAATTCTCCCGGAAGATCACCATGTCGGTCTTTTCTGGCTGTTTCAGCGGACTGGGAACGCCCTTGAAGTAGCGCACGGGGCGTAGACACACATACAGGTCGAGTTCCTGTCGCAACGCGACATTGATCGAGCGGATGCCGCCACCCACCGGCGTGGTGAGCGGTCCCTTGATCGAGACCACGAACTCCTTGCTGGCCCGAAGCGTTTCTTCCGGCAGCCAGACGTTTTCGCCGTAGACCTTGCAGGATTTCTCACCGGCATACATCTCCATCCACAAGATATTGCGTTTGCCGCCATAGGCCACCTGGACTGCTGAATCCACGACCCCGCGCATCACGGGCGTAATGTCTACACCGGTACCGTCACCCTCGATGAATGGGATGATCGGATTGGCGGGAACGTTGAGAATGTAGTCCTTGTTTACGGTGATCTTCTGTCCTGCGGAAGGAACCTTGATGTGCTGGTACATGAAATCGGCCTCGATTCGACGTGTAGATGGATGTGATTGAATTGCAAGCAGTAATGCGAAGCGGTCAAAGGCGCCAATTGTAAAGCAACGCCCGCTCGCGGCACACAGGAAGCCACTGCTGGCGCACCTCGGCCCCGTCCGCGTGATTTCATCGACGATGCGGAAAAGGAAATACTCGCCCGTCACCCGTAGCGCGCCATGCTTTCGGCAACCTCGTACCCGCCTCGCCGACGCACACACCAAGATGCATCGATACGCCGCCAAACTCGGGTCAGCCAAGTTCCTAAAACCTAATTTCGCATTGCAAAATCTCACGATTGGTAAACATGCAACTAATTGATAATTCACATCGTTTTATAAACCCGTTTTCTTGTTGCAGCGCATGAATTTCCTGACGTAATGTCACGGCGACCACCATTGCGCCAATAACCGCTGGCGCAATGCGGATGTGGGGCTTAGCACAAGCGCGATGCCTCCAGGCGCGTACCAGATCCGATCACTGGCTTCCCCGTGGTAAGAGTGCCGGCACGCCGGCACTCCGCAAGGCGGGATCTGTGTCCACGATGTCTCGCGTGATCCGCGACACAAGCGCGGCATTTCCTGTTGCGAGGGCGCGGCCCGATTGCGCCCAAAATTAAACACACTCGTACTTGCCGAAAGGAGAGACCCAATGTCCCGCGATCTGGAAATCGCAAAAATCAAGAAGGATTGGTCCGATCACCCGCGCTGGAAAGGCGTGCAACGTCCCTACTCCGCAGAGGACGTCTACCGGCTTCGCGGAACACTTGCCATCGAATACACGCTCGCCCGACGTGGAGCCGAAAAACTGTGGCAGCAGCTCAAGCAGGAGCCATTCGTCAACGCTCTGGGCGCGCTCACCGGCAACCAGGCATTGCAGCAGGTCAAGGCCGGGCTCAAAGCGGTTTATCTCTCCGGCTGGCAGGTGGCGGCGGACGCAAACCTTTCCGGCGAAATGTATCCGGATCAGTCGCTGTATCCGGCCAACAGCGTTCCCGCAGTAGTCCGCCGCATCAACAACAACTTCGTCCGCGCCGACCAGATCCATCACGCCGAAGGGAAGGACGAGATCGACTGGTTCGCCCCGATCGTTGCCGATGCCGAGGCCGGATTTGGCGGAGTGCTGAACGCGTTCGAACTGATGAAATCAATGATCGAAGCCGGGGCCGCCGGCGTGCATTTTGAAGATCAATTGGCTTCGGCGAAGAAGTGCGGCCATATGGGCGGCAAGGTGCTGGTACCAACGCAGGAGGCGGTGCAAAAGCTCGCCGCCGCCCGGCTGGCTTCGGACATCATGGGGGTACCGACAGTTCTGTTCGCGCGCACGGACGCCGAAGCTGCGAACCTGTTGACCTCGGATATCGACGAGATCGACAAACAGTTCTGTACCGGCGAGCGCACCGCCGAAGGCTATTACCGGGTGATCAATGGAATTCAGCAGGCGATTTCGCGGGGCCTCGCCTATGCGCCCTTCGCGGACCTGATCTGGTGCGAAACCGGTAAACCCGACCTCGCATTCGCCAGGCAATTTGCCGAAGCGATTCACAAGCAGTATCCGGGAAAACTGCTCGCATACAATTGCTCGCCGTCGTTCAACTGGAAGAAGAACCTGGACGATGCGTCGATCGCCAAGTTCCAGCGCGAACTGGGTGCAATGGGCTACAAGTTCCAGTTCATCACGCTGGCCGG
This sequence comes from Betaproteobacteria bacterium, assembly GCA_031406075.1. GTDB lineage: Bacteria > Pseudomonadota > Gammaproteobacteria > Burkholderiales > JACQAP01 > JACQAP01. The sequence goes on along the minus strand of JANOGP010000361.1, from coordinate 3,735 downwards.
CTTCCACTCGCTCAACTACAGCATGTTCGAGCTGGCACGGGGCTACGCCACCGAGAACATGAGCGCCTACGTGCGGCTGCAGCAGGCCGAATTTGCCGCCGAGGCGCACGGCTATACGGCGACCAAGCATCAACGCGAAGTCGGCACGGGTTACTTTGACGAGGTGACCCAGGCGGTACAGTCCGGACGATCTTCGGTCACGGCTTTAACCGGATCAACCGAAGAAGAACAGTTCGTATAGGTACGTCGCCACGTCCCAAGCGGCCGCGGTAAGGCAAGCTGTGCTTGCCGCCGCGGCCTTTCACTTTTATCATTTTACAAAATAAGATTTCACAATATAAAAACCCGAACCAACCGGAAGCCCCACATGACCCAGCCGAACATCCCCGCCGGCATGAAAGTGCTAGGACGGATTACCCCAGAATACGCCGCAATTCTCACAGGCGATGCGCTCGCATTCCTCGCCAAGCTGCATCGCAATTTCGACGTCCGCCGCCTCGAGCTTCTGGCGCTGCGCACGCAGCGCCAGAAGGAACTCGACGCCGGAAGGCTGCCCGATTTCCTGCCGGAAACAAAGCACGTGCGCGCGGCGGCCTGGCAGGTCGCACCGGTTCCGCAAGATCTCCAGGATCGGCGCGTCGAGATTACAGGGCCCACCGACCGCAAGATGGTGATCAACGCGTTGAATTCCGGCGCCAGCATGTTCATGGCCGACTTCGAGGATTCTTCGACCCCGACCTGGGACAACCTGGTACAGGGCCAGATCAACATGCGCGACGCAGTCAATCGCAGCATTTCGTTCACAAGTCCGGAAGGCAGGCAATACCGTCTCGCCGACAAGACCGCCACGCTGCTGGTGCGCCCGCGCGGCTGGCACCTCAGCGAAAAGCATGTGCTCGTAGACGGCCAGCCGATGTCGGGATCGTTGTTCGACTTCGGCCTTTATTTCTTCCACAACGCCAAAGCGCGAATCAATCTGCGTTCGGGCGTGTACCTTTACCTGCCGAAATTGGAATCGCACCTCGAGGCGAGGCTGTGGAACGACGCTTTCGTGTTCGCTGAGAAGGAGCTCGGCGTTCTGCAAGGCACAGTCAAGGCCACGGTGCTGATCGAGACCATCCTTGCGACTTTTGAAATGGAAGAGATCCTGTACGAGTTGCGCGAACATTCGGCGGGACTCAACTGCGGCCGCTGGGACTACATATTCAGTTGCATCAAGAAATTCCGGATTCACAAGGACTTCATCCTTGCCGACCGGCATCTGGTGACCATGACGAGCCCCTTCATGCGCTCGTATTCCCTGCAACTGATCAAGACCTGCCACAAGCGCGGCACCTTTGCGATGGGTGGCATGGCCGCGCAAATTCCGATCAAGAACGACCCCGCCGCAAACGAGGCGGCACTGGCAAAAGTACGCGCCGACAAGGATCGCGAGGCCAATGACGGCCACGATGGAACCTGGGTTGCGCACCCCGGGCTGGTAGCGCTCGCCAAGGAAGCATTCGACAAGGTCATGAAGTCCCCGAACCAGATCCAAAAGAAGCGCGATGATGTCAACGTCAACGCCAAAGACCTGCTTAATTTCCAACCCAAGAGCCCGATCACCGAAGCGGGGTTACGTACCAATATCAATATCGGCATCCAGTACCTGGGCGCCTGGCTCGCCGGCACCGGCTGCGTGCCGATATTCAACTTGATGGAAGACGCCGCAACAGCGGAAATTTCGCGGGCGCAGATCTGGCATTGGATTCGCAGTCCCCTGGGAATCCTGGACGATGGCCGCAAGGTAACCAGGGAGCTATTCCGCGAGCTGGTGCCACAGGAACTCGAAAAGGTACGGCAAATGCTCGGTGAAACAGGTTTTGCGTCGGGGAAATATCCCGCGGGTGCAAAAATGTTCGAGGAGCTGACGCTGGCCGAAGACTTCGTCGAGTTCCTGACATTGCCTGCGTACGACTCCCTCATCGCGCACGAGCATCGCTGAAAATCCCGCCGGCCCGGTTTTTCTCGGGCCTATTCCATGGCAAGGGTTCTCCTCTTCAACAAGCCCTGCGGCGTTCTCTGCCAGTTCAGTCCGAGCGCGGGCAAGCGCACGCTCAAAGACTTCATACCCATCGCCGACGTCTACCCGGCAGGCCGGTTAGATGCCGACAGCGAAGGTCTGGTAGTACTCACTGATGACGGGAAGCTCCAGCACGCCATCAGCGAGCCGAAAATGAAACTGGCCAAGACCTATTGGGTACAGGTCGAGGGCGAGCCCGATGAGGCCGCGTTGCAGCGGTTGCGCTCGGGTGTCAACCTCGGCGATTTGGTCACGCAGCCGGCGCGCGCAAAGCGCATCGATCAACCATCCGGGCTGTGGGAAAGGAATCCCCCGATCCGCGTCCGCAAGAGCTTACCGACCAGCTGGATCGAAATGGAACTGCAGGAAGGCAAGAATCGGCAGATAAGGCGGATGACCGCGGCATCAGGTTATCCGACCCTGCGCCTGATCCGCTCCAGCATCGGACCCTGGACCCTGAAAGGCATCCCACCGGGCCAATTTCGCTTCATCGACCCGTCACAGTCGCGGCATTGAAGCCGTTTCGGCCGCCGAGAAGCATCACAAGAAAGTCGGGGAAAAAGCCCGAAAAAGCTGCGCCGGCCGGGAAGTAAACCGCGACGCGGATTTGGCAACGCAAGGCAGGCCCCAGGGCCGGCCTTTTGTCATTGCGACCAGCGTTTGACGCTGCTGCAAAATATCCTTATTCTTTGCGGCGATTTTGTCGTGTGGCGAACAGGTCGGGTTCGCCGAACTCGACGACCGTAGCCTTTGGATCCGTCATGAGATACCTCACACTCTTTCCCTTGTCGCTTGCAATCGCGTTGGCGCCTACCTTGGCGCACGCCGGCGTCGCTCCCAATTCGGGGTCATCCGCGATGAGCCAGTCGGGGGCAAAAGTCGCGCCCGCCAAACCGCCCGTCGAGGACAGGAAAGAGCAGTGCGAGGACAGCAAGGAATCGACGAAGTAACGGCGGACCGACTCCGCGGATAAAGGCAGGGCGGCGTCCCTGCCTTTTTTCATTTCCCTCGAGCCTGGAGCAGCACTGCATCCCTGAATGAGCGAATGGGCCGACATTCTGAAGTTAACCGTCACGCTGCTGGCAATCGTCGATCCGATCGCCAGCATCCCGGTGTTTCTAAGCACGACCGACGGCGAACCCAACGAACAGCGGGCACGCATTGCCCGGGTCGTGGCGATCACCGTGTTTTGCGTGCTCGCTGCAGCCGCGCTGGTCGGCACGCAGATTCTGCATTTCTTCGGGATCAGCATTCCCTCCTTCCTGATCGGCGGCGGGATCGTGCTGATGATGATGGCGATTTCAATGCTGCAGGCCAAGGAAAGCAGGATACGGCAGACGCCGGACGAGGCAGAGGAGGCGGCGGAAAAACACGCAGTCGCCGTAGTGCCGCTTGGCATTCCGCTGCTCGCCGGCCCGGGGGCGATCAGCACCATGATCATCGCGACCCACCAATCGCCGAGTTTCACCAGTCACCTCAAACTGCTTATCCCGGCGCTGATCATCGCCGTCGCTGTTTGGGCAACGCTGGTCGCGGCTACCCGGATTTCAAAGCGCCTCGGCAAGACCGGCATGAACATCATCACCCGGGTAATGGGCCTGATCATCGCCGCGATCGCGGTCGAATACGTTTACCGCGGACTGGTTGAACTGTTTCCGAAACTGATCTGAATG
>JANOGP010000352.1:0-9607 GCA_031406075.1 Betaproteobacteria bacterium | reverse complement strand
AATGAACGGATAGATTTGAAGAATCCAACCCCGCATCTCGGCAATCGACAGCCGCGTGCACGCCACGCCCTCTGCCCATTCTCCCTGCAACAGTTCATCCCAGTAGGGCTTGACGTAACCGTGAAGGGAATCCACCCACTGGGGATGGGGAGACAACTCATTCATCGAACCCATTTTTTCTCCAATTCATATAGTGGCCAAGAACTGAAATCCCTCCCGGTCGCCGCAGGGGCTGAATCAAAACTTCGCAGTCAGCTCACGACGCGCACCCAACATGCATAACTCGTAAAATGAAGTCAAATCTAACACTTTGATAGATTTCCATTTTATTACGTATAATCATGGAGATAAAGAGGGCCCTAACGGCGGCCCGAAAAAAGAATTTTTTGGAGACTGGCGATGTCGTGTTGATGGACGGAGTTGCGTGCCGGCTGAATGACTTGCTCCAAGCCAGCGCGGGTGCACCGGTTCCAAGTCTGCGCGAGACCTATCCTGGACGGAGATCTACTTGGCGCAACGGCGACGCTAATTCAAACCGGCAGCGATCGTAGTCGACCAGGGAAATCCTCGGCCGCTTACACCGAGGTCAGGCAGAACCCGCGGCCATGCGCAGCCGCGGTCCGAACGGTCGCGGTTTGGCCACCCCATAACCCTGCGCAAAATCCACACCGATTTCGCGCAGTAAAGCTATTACGCGGTCGCTGTCCACGAACTCGGCGATGGTCTTTTTGCCCATGACATGGCCGACACTGTTGATCGCCTCGACCATGGCGCGGTCGATCGGATCGTCGGCCATGTCCTTGACGAAGCCGCCGTCGATCTTGAGATAGTCCACCGGGAGGTGCTTCAGATAAGCGAACGAAGACATGCCCGCACCGAAATCGTCCAGGGAAAACAGGCAGCCGAGCGCTCTGAGTTCCTGGATGAAATGGGTGGCCTTGTCGAGCCTGGCGATGGCAGCGGTTTCGGTGATCTCGAAGCAGATGCTATGGAAGGGGACGTCGAAGTGGGAAAACTGCTCGCGGATGAAATCCAGAAATTTGTCATCCCCGATGGACGTCCCCGACAGGTTGATGGAGCAGATATCCGTCGCTTCGTGGCGCCCATCAACCCGCTGCCTCGCTATGATGGCAAGCGCGTTGCGGATCACCCAGCGGTCGATCAACGGCATCAGCCCGTAACGTTCGGCCGCCGGGATGAACGTCATCGGCGGCACGATCTCACCGTTTTCGTCGAGCATACGAAGCAGCAGTTCACAGTGGGTGACGCGTCCACGGTGCGCCTTGATCTCGACGATGTCCTGGGAGTAAAGAACGAAGCGGTCTTCTTCGAGTGCCTTCTGCAGGCGGCCGATCCACTCCATTTCTCCTTGCCGCAACGACAATTCGCTGTCCTCGGCGTGATACACCTGCACCCGGTTGCGCCCCTTTTCCTTGGCAACGTAGCAGGCGCTGTCAGCGGCGCTTAGCACGTCCGCGATCGTAAAGAGGCCATCATCCTTGATTTCCACCACACCGATGCTCACCCCGACGTTGAACGAGCGGTCCTCCCAGGTCAGATGGAAATCCATCACCGTTTGGCGCAACTGGTCGGCGATTCGCAGCGCATTGTCCGGAGAACAATTCTCCAGGAGGACGCCGAACTCGTCGCCACCCAGGCGGGCCAGGGTGTCGCCCTCGCGCAAGCGCCGCTGCAGCAGAGTGCTGACTTGGCGCATGAGCTGGTCGCCCGCGGCATGCCCGCAGGTATCGTTGACAACCTTGAACTGATCGAGATCCAGGTACATGACCGAATGGTGACGACCGATTTGCGCCGCACTCTTCAGCGCAAGACTCAGGCGTTGCTCGAATTCAGCGCGGTTGATGAGCCCGGTCAATGAATCGTGACTGGCCTGGTACGATAGCTTGGCTGCGTACTGCCGCTCGTTGCTGACATCATGCAGCACCAGCACCACACCGATGATTTCGCCGCTGCGGGCGCGAATCGGCGCGGCCGACTGCACGATCGGAATTTCGGATCCGTCGTTCCTCAGCAGCAGCACCGTCGCCGCCATCTCCACGTTGCGCCCCTCGCGTATCACCATCTCGATCGGGCTGGGTGCCAGGCTGCGGTTGGTCTCGTCGATCATGCGCACGATGGTCTGCAACGGCAGGCCGTGCGCCGACGCAGCGACCCAGCCCGTCAGTCCCTCCGCAACCGGATTGACGTATTGCACCCGGCCCTCGGTATCGGTGGTGATCACGCCGTCGCCAATCGAGGCCAGCGTCACCTGGGCGCGTTCCTTCTCCGCAAACAGCTCGGCGGCCGCCAGTCTGCGATCGGTGACGTCGGTGATCGCCCCCGCCATGCGAACCGCACGCCCTTCCGGATTGCGCACCGACTGCCCGCGGGATCGGAACCAGCGATACTCTCCCGCTTTGGTCACCAGGCGCATCTCGATGTCGAACGGCACGGCACGCTGAAAGTGTTCTTTGAAGGCCTGCGCCGTGGCTTCTTTGTCCTCGGGATGCAGGCGCCCCATAAGGGCTGAGACGTGGTTCTCCATTTCGCTGTCCCTTAAGCCCAGCAGTTGCTTGAAGCGCGGCGAGTAATAAACGTCGCCGGTGTCCACGTTCCAGTCCCACAGGCCGTCATTGCTGCCGGATACCGCGAGATTGAAACGCTCCTGGCTGAGATGGAGTGCGGCCTCGGCCTCTTCGCCGCGCCTGACCATGCGCTGAGAAAGCCAGATGCCGATCGGGATCAGGATTCCGGCCGCGGCGAGGTTAACAAGCAGCAGAAGAAATTGTGTCTTTCGGCTTGCGTCACCGAGCGTCCGCGTGAACCGGTCGGTCAGCGGGGTAAGCTCGGTATCGATATCCAGCAGGCGATCGCGAAACGCGCTCAGCCTCGCGTGGTCAGCGTTGCCCGACAAGACCGAAGCATTAAGTTCCTCCGCCGCAACGGTGATCTGTTCGATCAGCCGATCGCCCTCGGTCCACAGTGCAATCACCTCCGCCATGAAATCTATGTGTTGGAACCGGCGAAAGAGCATGATCAGCCCGGGAATGTCCTTGGGGTGATTGTCCCCCTCAACGAACCCCTGCCATGCGATCGCGTAATCAGGGTTTGGTTTCTGCAGTTCCAGGCGGGCCTTCTTGTCGCCCTTGGTCACGGCGATTCTGTCCCTGTACTTGCGAAAATCGACTTCGGACTGGGTCTCCGTATAACGAAGCAGGTAAAAAATCGCCTGCTTCTGCCCTTTGGACCACAGGCTTTCCCCCTCGGAATAGGAGCGTGTGGCCATCAGGATGTTCATGCTCTCGCTGGACAGCCATAGCAGAATCACGACGATGACCAGGAACGGCCAGACGATCAGCAGTAGGCGCCTGCTGATCGGTATGAAGTTGACGATTCTGCCCAGCGTTGCCATATCCCTGAGACCGCGTTTGGACCTTTATAGGCGGACCGGCCAGCCCGCGTGTCTGTGCGAGTTGTACCCAAATCCAGGTTCTGCCTGGCAAGCCGGATTCCCGGCGAGCGCCTGCAACGCGCCACCAGGTCACTTTGCCACCGGAAAGCATACCGCTACGATAAAGAAAACACCAGTAGATAAAGGACTTTAGATCAACAAATTGCGGTGTTTTCTGAGGAACAGTCCTATTGCAAATGCAGGTGTGTAAAGAAGCTAAATGCAGCAGGCAGGGACGCCATGCGCGGACTCGCAAGCCAGGTCCTGAAAATCCAACCCAGGACGGGGTTGCTTTAAGTGCGGGTAAACCTTTTCTGGCGTTTAGTCACGCTTTCGGCAAAGCACCTCACCCGAGCGGGGGAACGTTACCGTCAGCTGCGCCGCAATGTACCCTATTGAACCGAACGCTCGCTCAAGTGACTGATATCCTCCGCGGACCTTGAACGTTTAACGGCTCGCCCATCCTGCGGCCGAAGGCATCACACTGAAAGAAGCCGTTGCGCCAACATTCACGAAAACCCGGCACCCGCAGGTCCTGGGGTCTCCCTGAAGATCGACTCGCAATGCATCGGCATTCAATCTCATCGCTGCGCACCCTGGCCTGTGTTGTTCTGGCTGCTCTGTTCGCGTACACCTCGACGGCGCATGCCGATGTGTTCGCGGATGGCGACCATGTCATGCTGCAGGCCGGACCTTATGTATACCATCGCGAATATGATCCTGCGCACAACGATTTCCCCCTGTTCGTTGGCGTGGAATGGGAATCCGCTTCGCGCTGGGAGCTCGGGGCGAGTTATTTCAAGAACTCCTTCTATCAGCCGAGCCTATACGTCTATGCCGGAAGGCGCTGGTTTTTGGCGTCGGGCGACGCGGGATTCTACGTCAAGCTGACCGGGGGACTGCTGTACGGTTACAAGGAACCGTATGAAGACAAGATTCCCGTGAACGACAACGGAATCGGGCTTGGGGTCACCCCCGCAATTGGCTACCAATATCAGCGAGCGAATGCGCAGTTGGTTATTCTCGGCACAGCCGGACTCATGCTGACGTTCGGCTACGATTTCTGGAAATAGCGGCAGAATTCCGGGTGGTAAGGTCGTGGCCGCGCCCGCCTGAAGGCGTACCGGCCGCGTAACGAATTGTCACGTGGTAAACGTCTGCCGGACCCGGTCGTTTATGGAGGCGTAATTTCCGCAAACAAGGAGGGTTGACGTGGACAAGAGAATCGCTGTTTCCCTGCTCCTGGCTGCATGCGCCGCCCCGGGCTATGCCTACGACTACACCGACACCGCCGAAGTGGTGTCCGCCGTCCCGATCTACCAGACGGTGAATGAGCCGCGGCAGCAATGCTGGACCGAGTCCGTGACTTACTACGAGGAATCCGGCCGTTCCAACGGCGGCGCCATCATCGGTGGCATCACCGGCGGATTACTCGGCGCCCAGGTCGGCCGGGGCAACGGCAGGATTGCCGCTTCCGCCACTGCCGCCGTAATCGGCGCACTGGTGGGCGACCGCCTCGATAACCGCTACAGCTACTCTTCGCCGGTCACCCGGCCCGTGCAGCGCTGCAATGTGGTCGACAACTACCGCAAGACGATCAGCGGCTACCAGGTCACGTATTACTACAACGGCCGCAACGCGACTGTGATCCTTCCCTACGATCCGGGTCCGCGCGTGCACATCGGCGTCGGTATTACCGGCAACGGCGGCTCAAGCACCTTCGTCGTGCCGCAGTCGTACGTGGTTCGTCCTTCGGTAACGCACGTCACTTACGTCGATGACCGCGATGTGAAGGTGTGGAAAAAGAAACCGTACAAGCGTGCAAAGCACGATCACCGCTGGGACGATTGAGAACAAGGGTGAAGGATGAAGGGTGAAGGATGAAGTAAGAAACGCCTGACTCTTGCTGTCCCGTAGTTGAGAACCGTCATGACATCGGCAGTTTGCGATGTCATGACGCATTTCTGCTGGTCTCTTTTTCCTCATTCTTGCATGCCATCTCTATCCTTCCGCGCCCGGCCCTCCGCCTTCATCCTTCATCCTTGCCTTTCCACGACACCGGTAGAATTGCGTTTCCATGAATGACCTTGCGCCGGATCACGCGATGAACATGCTTACCCCAACGCCGAAGACCATCCATCTGAAGGACTACGCGCCGCCGGCGTTCCTGATTTCCACGGTCGACCTGGACGTGGACATCCGCGACGAAGACGCGCTGGTAAAAGCGAAGCTCGTTGTTTCGCGCAACCCCCGGGCCGAAGGTCTGAATGCACCGCTCGAACTCGACGGCGACGAACTGGCTTTGCTATCGGTCACTTTGGACGGCAGGCCGCTCCGCGACACTGCGTACAGGCTGGACGCGGAACGCCTGATGATTCCCGGCGTGCCGGACCGGTTCGTTCTGGAAACCGTTGTGCGCATCAGGCCCGGGCAGAACTCGAAATTGATGGGTCTGTTCGCCTCCAAGGACGGCATCTTCAGCCAGTGCGAGGCCGAGGGCTTTCGCCGCATGACATTCTTCCCCGACCGGCCGGACGTGATGGCACGCTACACCACCACCATCCACGCAGACCGTGAGCGATACCCCTGGCTGCTATCTAACGGCAACCTGGTCGCGCAGGGCGACGAAGGAAAGGCGCAACGGAAGGGTCAACGGCACTGGGCGAAATGGGTGGATCCGTTTCCCAAACCTTCGTATTTGTTCGCGATGGTGGCGGCGAGACTCGACAGGCTCGAGGACAGTTTCGTCACCATGTCCGGGCGCAAGGTCCAACTTTTTGTTTTCGTCGAGCCCGGCAAGCTGGAGCAGTGCAAGTTCGCGATGGCGGCGCTGAAGCGTGCGATGAAGTGGGATGAAGTGGTCTTCGGACTGGAACTCGATCTCGACCAGTACATGATCGTCGCGGTGGGCGACTTCAACATGGGCGCGATGGAGAACAAAGGCCTCAATATATTCAATACCAAATATGTGCTGGCCCGCGCCGATACCGCCACCGACAGCGACTTCATGTTCCTCGACCGCGTGGTGGCGCACGAGTACTTCCACAACTGGACGGGTAACCGGGTGACCTGCCGGGACTGGTTCCAGTTGAGCCTCAAGGAAGGCCTTACCGTGTTCCGCGATCAGGAATACGGCGCCGATACCTACTCGCGCCCGGTACAGCGCATCCAGGAAGTGCGGGGGTTGCGCGGTGCGCAGTTTCCAGAGGATGCCGGCCCGATGGCGCACCCGGTCCGGCCCGCGTCGTACATGGAGATCAACAACTTCTATACCGCCACCGTGTACGAGAAGGGCGCGGAAGTTGTGCGCATGATCCATACGCTGATTGGAGCCGCGGACTTCCGCAAGGGCATGGATCTGTACTTCCAGCGCCACGACGGCCAGGCGGTGCGAACCGAGGAATTCGTCCAGGCCATGCAGGACGCCTCGGGTGTGGAGCTGACCCAATTCAAGCGCTGGTATGACCAGTCCGGCACGCCGATACTGGATGTGCGCGGGAACCACGATGCAGCCGCCGGTCGCTACACGTTGACCGTCAAGCAAACCTGCCCGCCGACTCCGGGGCAGGAAGAGAAACTGCCGTTCCACATCCCGCTGGCGGTCGGATTGGTCGGACCGCACGGCGACGATGTTCCTTTGCAGCTCGATGGCGAGAAGCGGGCGGCCGGCACAACACGCGTCCTGTCGGTGAAACACGCCGTGGAAGAATTCGTGTTCGTTAACGTTGCGCGGCAACCGGTGCCGTCGTTGCTTCGCGGCTTTTCGGCGCCCGTGAACCTGCGCTTCGAATACGGGGACGCCGATCTCACCCACCTGATGGCGCACGATTCCGACGCCTTCAACCGCTGGGAGGCGGGACAACGACTGGCGCTCACATTGCTCCTGCGCGGCATCGCCTCGCACCGTGCGGGCCATGCGCCGGCGTTTCCAGAGACCTTCGTCAGGGCTTTCTCACGGGTGCTCGGCGACGCGGCGCAGGATCCGGCTTTCGCCGCAGAAGCGCTCGCCCTGCCTTCAGAGGGGTACGTCGCAGAGCAAATGGAAGAAGTGGATTCCGACGCCATCCACGCGGTGCGCGTGGCACTTCGCAAACATCTGGGTGCCTCGCTCAAAGGCGAACTACTTGCCACTTACCAGGCGTTTTCGACGCCTGGCCCCTACGTCCCTGACGCCACGTCGGCGGGGCAACGCAGCCTGCGCAATCTCTGCCTGTCGTACCTGATGGAACTGGACGTCGCCGCGGTGAGGACGTTGTGCGTCAGTCAGTTCGATTGCGCGGACAACATGACCGACTCAATTGCGGCGCTGACCGCTCTGGCCAATACCGAGTGTCCAGAGCGATTCGATGGGCTGGAGAAGTTTTATGCGAAATGGAAGGACGAGCCGCTGGTCACCGACAAGTGGTTCGCAGTACAGGCCACGTCCCGGCTGCCCGATACGCTCGCCGCAGTGAAGCGCCTCATGACTCATCCGGGGTTCAATTTGAAGAATCCCAACAAGGTGCGCTCGCTGATCGGCAGTTTCTGTCAGGGCAACCACGTGCGCTTCCACGCTGCGGACGGTTCCGGCTATGCGTTCGCCGCCGATCAGGTGATCGCGCTCGACCCGCTCAATCCACAGGTTGCCGCCCGGCTGGCCCGTTCGTTCGACCGCTGGAGAAAATTCGACGACATCCACCAGAAACACGCAAACGCGGCGCTCAAGCGCATCCGCGACACGGCCGGGCTCTCCAAGGACACAACGGAGGTCGTGACCAAAGCGCTGACGACCCCACCCCACACGCCCGCTCGCTGAAAGCGCAGGCGGCGCACGGACAACGAACGCAAAGCACCGTGACGAAATCAAGCATTACCATTTATCACAATCCGCGCTGCGGCAAGAGCCGCAACACGCTCGCTCTTCTGCAGCAAAACGGCATCGAGACCACGATCGTCGAGTACCTGAAAGCACCGCCGACGAAGGAGGAGCTCCGCGCAATCCTGAAGAAGCTTGGCATGAAGCCGGAACAGCTCGTGCGCAAGGGCGAAGAAATTTACAAGCAGAATTTCGCCGGCAGGGAATTAACCGACGAACAATGGCTGGACGCGCTGGTGAAAAATCCGATTTTGATCGAGCGACCGATCGTGGTAAAGAGCGACAGAGCGATCATCGGACGGCCACCTGAGAACGTGCTAAAACTTCTGTAACAACTACGTACCCTGCCGCGGTTCTGCCAGGGCACGAGCGGGGCGCGAAACGAAAAAAAGGGGCGATCCAGTCAGGTCGCCCGTGTGCATTTATCCGATTTTCTCCGCCCGGCCACTAAAAAGATATTCAGATCCGTTCAGACGCACCGTGCGTACGGTCGGTCCGGCCGCGTCGGGCGGACTCTGTTCAATACCCCCTTGAGGGTTGGTGGGCGGAAATGAAATGGGTTTTTGGTTCGAAACCAACTTCCTTCATGTAGAGCTCCAGCACGTTATCCATGCTGCCCGCGTGATCGGCGAACCACTGCGCCACGGCCTGAGCCAGCACAAGACCGAAGCCGGTTTCGCCTGCGGCCGCGCGCACGCGTACCTCGCGCGCCACTTCCAGAACGCCGTCGTGCTCTTTCGCGTGACATTCCGCCGGAGGAAAAGACATTTGCTCCATCCACAACTGCTCCTGGGCAAAATGTGCTTCGGTGTGCGCGATGAACTCGTCGAGCACTGCCAGCAATTCGCCATCCCGCGCATCGGCCACTCGATTCAACAGCCCGATGAACTCGCGGTGGGTATCGTCCATGACCCCCCGATCGAGCACCAGGTTTTCGTTCCATTCCATTACCGGCATGCGGCCCCCTGCAAAGAAACAGCGGTTGCCGCAGTCTACCGCATCACCCGCCCGGACAAACCGGGGGCACCCCGTCAGCCGACAAAGGCCGCCGGCACAGGGTCTTCGCCCAGCACGTCGCAATTGACAGCGCCGGCGTGACATAAGACCCTGCGCGCGTATGCAGGGTTTGCCCGATGCCCGAACTTCCTGACATCGTCGTTTACATCGAGAACCTAGAATCCAGGATTCAGGGCAGAACGCTCGAACGCGTCCGGCTGCTGAATCCGTTCGTCCTGCGCACTGCAATCCCGCCAGTTTCATCGGCTGCGGGCAGGACGGTCGTCGGCCTGCGCCGGCTGGGC
>JANOGP010000201.1:0-3261 GCA_031406075.1 Betaproteobacteria bacterium | reverse complement strand
GACCGCCACTCCGGAGCAGGTGAAGGCGGTGCAGGAGCGCCTTGGGCGCGAACATGCGGGCGCTCTGGTGGAGGAAACATTGGGCAAGATCGCCAGGGGGCTGGTGGCGGCGGGTGTGCGACGGCTGGTGGTTGCCGGCGGCGAGACATCCGGCGCTGTGGTCGGCGCTCTCGGCGTCGAGGGACTTGCAATTGGCCCCGAGATCGACCCCGGGGTGCCCTGGACGTTTTCGATCGGCGAACCGGCCTTGGCGCTGGCGTTGAAGTCCGGCAACTTCGGCACTCCTGATTTCTTCACAAAAGCCTTCAAGCTCCAGCCCTGACTAAAGCAACGCTCATCGCAGAGGACGCGGAGGACGCAGAGGCGAAGCAAAACGAGGAAAGGCAAAATTGGAATTCAAAGCGGGCTGATTGATCGCGAACCACTATCGGCATAATTCAATGTGGGGGATCATTCGCCAATAAATACCTTTAACTCCAGTGTGTTCTTTCTCTCTTGCCTTTTCCTCAGCGTCCTCTGCGTCCTCCGCGGTGAGAGTGGGTCTTTAACCAGAAAATAGATATGAACGAAACGAAACTTCGCGAAGAGATCTGCATTCTTGGCAAGTCGATGTTCGATCGCGGACTGACGCCCGGAAGTTCCGGCAACATCAGCGCGCGGGTGGACGAAGGCTGGCTGATGACGCCGACCAACTCCTGCCTGGGGCGGCTCGATCCGGCGACCATTTCCAAAGTCGACGCGAAGGGCAAACTCGTTTCCGGCGGCAAGCCGACCAAGGAAGCTTTTCTGCATCTGTCGGTGTACGAGCAGCGGCCGTCCGCCGGCGCCATCGTGCACCTGCACTCCACTCATTCGGTCGCGGTGTCCTGCCTGTCCGATACCGACCCGAAACAGCCGATTCCGCCGATCACAGCGTATTACGTGATGAAGATCGGAGACCTCGTGCTGCTGCCTTATTACCCTCCTAGCGACATGACGCTTGCCAACGCGGTGCGCGAAGTTGCTGGCAAGCATCATGCGATCCTGCTCGCCAATCACGGCCCGGTGGTCGCCGGAAAGGACCTCGAGGCCGCGGTGTATGCAATGGAAGAACTGGAGGAAACGGCAAAACTGTATTTGATGTTGAGAGGCAATCGTCTGCAGATTCTGTCTCCTGCGCAGGTGGAAGAATTACACCGGAAGTACCCGTCCTAAGGCCAGCCGTTGGCCGGCGTTAAAAGCGTTGACGCAAAGGGCGCAAAGAGATAAAGAGAGTACGTAAAGTAGAACAAACGCGTTCAACGCAAAGGAAGAACTGGACTCCAGGAGCCACGAATTTTTATGGAACGCCGCTACCGCACGTTCAAGGATTTTTACCCGTTCTATCTGAGCGAGCACGCCAATCGCAACAGTCGGCGGCTTCACTTCATCGGCACCTCCATCGGGCTGGTGATGTTCATCGCCGGTGTCGTCATGCAGAATGGGTGGTGGTTGCTGGCCGCGTTCGTCACCGGCTATGCTTTTGCCTTCAGCGGGCACTACCTGTTCGAGAAAAATCATCCCGCGACATTCAAGTATCCGTTTTACAGTTTTGCCGGGGACTGGGTAATGTGGAAAGACATCCTCACAGGCAGGATGCGCTTCTAGCGCCTGCATGGCTTTAAAACATGCGGTTCCCAAATTGTCCGATAAGAAGAAGCTTGAAAGAATCTCCGGGAGGATGGGTGCTATGAAGCGACTTGCCGCGGTACTGGTACTTTTTCCGTGGCCGGCGGTTCTCCAAGCCGGACCGACGCAACAGATACTCGATCACTATGCGGAGGCGGCCAGACAGGAAGACCCGGAATTCCACGGATTCTCGGCTGCACGCGGGGAAAAGCTCTATCACGAAAAAGGGATCATCCGGGGCCTTGGTTTCGTCACCTGTGCCTCCTGTCATCTTCCCGATCCACGCGAAATGATCATCGCGCACCAGAGCAAGATCCTGTGCCGCGCGTGTCACGTTATAAATGACGAAGAGCACCCGAACCCCAAAAAGGCAAAAGTGCGGAAGATTCAGCCTCTCGCGCCGTCAGCGAACGCGAAGCGCCTGACCGATCCGCGGACCGTGGAAGATTTCCTGCGGGTGAACTGCACGCTGGTGTTCAAGCGCGAATGCACGGCGCAGGAGAAGGGCGACGTACTGGTGTGGCTGGGCGGGATCAAGTGACGTAACGCGGGATACGGGTCGGCACTCGGCAATCGAGTCGCCGCGGCAGCAGGTAAGCCGGGAGTTGGCGTGGATCACGTTTGCGTTGCGCGTTTTGTCCGCATTGGCAAGCCAAAGTGTCCGTGCGAAGGAGGAGCAAGCAATGACGTTCAAGTTGATATCCTCTGCCTTCGAGCATGAAGGTGGCATTCCCAGGCTCCACACCTGCCAGGGAAAGGACGTCTCTCCGCCGCTTGCGTGGAGCGGCGTTCCGGAAAACGCAAAGAGCTTGGTGCTCATCGTCGATGATCCCGATGCGCCCGATCCGGCCGCACCGAAGATGACCTGGGTCCACTGGGTGCTGTACAACATCCCGCCCTCGGCGACGGGTCTGCCGCAGGGGGTCTCGCCGAACGAACTGCCCGACGGAACGCTGGAAGGCGTCAGCGATTTCCAGCGTACCGGCTATGGCGGCCCGTGTCCGCCGATCGGGCGCCATCGCTACTTCCACAAGCTCTACGCGCTCGATATCGTTCTTCGGAACTTGAAGAAACCGCGCAAAGCCGACGTCGAGAAGGCAATGAAGGGGCATATCATCGAACAGGCGATATTGGTGGGGACTTATCAGAAGAGCCAGTAAGTCCGGCAATTGCGCCATTGCCAATTTTGTCGTATCCAGGGCGAGAGAATGATCGGGAAGCGTTGGCGCATGGCGACGTTTCCACCCGCGAGTCAAGCGGGCATGACCAATAATATGTAATCTTCCGATAGAAGGAATTCGCAGAAAAGAACACGGTCATGTCGTTTCCCATACCATCAGGTTTTCTGCTGGTCCAACTGGCGGTCATTTTATTTTGCGACGTTCAGCTTGCCGGCGCCGAATCCTCAAGGCCGTTCGAGTACAAAGGCCTGCCTGGCCACATGACCATCGAGCAGGCGAAGGACTACGACGGGCATTTGCTCACCTGCGAACCCGACACCGTTGTGCCTGTGCTGGTCCACTGCCACGATCCCTCGACTACCTACCTTGAAAGACCCGCGATTCTCAAGCTCGAGTTCATTGACGGCAACCTGGCGATGCTCTATCTGCTGGT
>JANOGP010000307.1:0-6538 GCA_031406075.1 Betaproteobacteria bacterium | reverse complement strand
CTCCTCGTCGGGGACGTGAGGGATGTCGCGTGTGTGCACGGTGAGCAGCACGACGCGCTCGTGCAGCACCTTGTTGTGGTTGAGGTTGTGCAGCAGCGCATGCGGCACGCCCTCTGCAGCCGCCGTCAGGAACACCGAGGTACCGGGCACACGGGTGGGCGGATGTGCAGTCACGCTCTGAATGAAGGGTTCGATCGGTATCGCTCCGGGAGCCAGGCGTTCCATCAGGAGTTGGCGACCACGCTTCCAGGTGGACAGCAGCGCGAACAGCAGGATTGCGACGACGATCGGGAACCAGCCGCCATGAAAGAGTTTGATTGCGTTGGCGCTGAAAAATGACAAATCGATGGTAAGAAAGATCAACAGGAGCGGCAGTGCAACCCATAGCGGCCACTTCCACAATTTGCGTACCAGGACGAAGGCGAGGATGGTGTCGATGGCCATGGTGCCGGTGACCGCAATGCCATAGGCGCCGGCGAGATTGCTGGACGAACCGAAACCCAGCACCAGCCCGATCACACAGGCGCACAGCACCCAGTTGATCCACGGCATGTAAACCTGTCCGATTTCACTTTCGGAGGTGTGGGTGATGTCAAGGCGCGGGCAATAGCCAAGCTGGATCGCCTGACGCGTCAGCGAGTAGGTGCCGGAAATCACCGCCTGCGAGGCGATTACGGTGGCAAGCGTGGCAAAGCCGACCATTGGATACAGCGCCCAGGACGGCGCCATGCGGTAAAACGGGTGCTGAATCGCCGAGGCATCGTGAAGCAACAGCGCGCCCTGGCCGAAATAATTCAACAGCAATGCCGGCAGGACGAAGTAGAGCCACGCGATCTGCATCGGCTTCCTGCCGAAATGGCCCATGTCGGTATACAGCGCCTCCACGCCGGTGATCGCCAGCACGACGCCGCCAAGCGCGAGAAAACCGTGGAAGGTGTTCTGCGCAAAAAACTTCACCGCATAGCCCGGGTAAACCGCTGCGAGCACGCTCGGCTGGTCGGCGATGTTGACGATGCCGAGCAGGGCGAGAATCGAGAACCACGCGATCATGACCGGCCCGAACAATGCGCCGACGCTGGCCGTGCCGCCACGCTGCAACAGGAACAGGACCAACAGCACCCCAATGGTGATCGGCACGACATAGGGGGTAAATGCCGGAGTCGCCACCTCCAGCCCTTCCACCGCGGACAGCACCGAAATCGCCGGCGTGATCATGCCGTCGCCATAGAACAAGGCGGCGCCAAACAGTCCCAGAGACATCAGGATCCAGCGGGTGCGCGCATGTGTTCCGGTAGTGCGAAGCAGCAATGCCAGCAGTGCCATGATGCCGCCTTCGCCGTGATTATCCGCGCGCATCATAAATACCACGTACTTGATGGTGACGACGATGAGTAGCGACCAGAACACCAGCGACAGCGCACCGAGTACGGTGTCGTGCGTCAGCGGGATCCCGTAAGTGCCGCCGAAAACCATCTTCATGGTGTACAAGGGGCTAGTGCCGATGTCGCCGAATACCACCCCGATCGCGGCGATCGCGAGCGCAGCCACGCCCGGTCTTGCATTCGTGGTGGAAGAGGAATTCACGCGGATGGCGGATCGCCTGTCAGGGCTCGGCATGCACGAATTCGCAGCGCGATGTCGCCGCAATTCCCGGCATTACGGCACGAATCAGGTGCGGCGATCGAACTTGGATGATTTTTCTTCAACCTGCTTGCAGTAGGTTCGGCGAATCCGTGTTGCGGGACGTTGAATGCCATCCAGTCGTGTAATCCGGGGGCCGCAATGCAGCGGCCCCATCGGTTATGATCGCCAGTCTACAGTCAGGGCCAAATACGATCGGGTACAGGCCCTGGTATTTCGACGCAACATTCTATACCCCGGAGCGGGCCGTGACCAAACAGGCAATCAGTACCAAGGACGCCCCCCAGGCGATCGGAACTTATTCACAGGCAGTGCAGGCAGGCGACACATTTTATCTGTCCGGACAGATCGGCCTCGATCCGGCGTCCATGCAAATTGTCGAGGGAATCGATGCGCAGATCCATCGCGTGTTCGGGAATCTGCGGGCAGTGGCCGCCGCGTGCGGCGCGAGCCTCGACGACGCGGTGAAGGTCACCGTGTTCCTTACCGACCTTGCCAACTTCGCGCGTCTGAACGAGATCATGGCGCAGTACTTCAGGCAGCCGTTTCCGGCGCGCTCCGCAGTCGGCGTTTCCCAATTGCCCCGCGGCGCGCTGGTTGAGATCGAAGCGATATTGGTGAAGGCGTGAGGCGTGAGGCGAGAGGCGTGAGGCGTGAGACGAGAATTCGACAGAAAGTATCTAACCGGTGCAAGCACCGGCCGCGGCGGTCCGCGTGAAACGTGTCCCATCTTCTGCAGAGAAACAGCCCGCCGTTAGTGGAGGCAGAAAACGCACGCCTACCCGACCCGCATCAGATGCCACAGAGAGCTCTTCCGCCTCACGCCTCTCGCCTCACGCCTCACCCACCGACCCTTCCGCCTCACGTTTCACCCCTCACCCCTCACCCCTCACTCCTCACCCCTCGCTTCAATTCGCCACCCCGGTGGTGCGCGACAAGCTGATGCGGCTCGGCATCTTCCAACTCTCGGATCTGGTTTTGCACCTGCCTTTGCGCTACGAGGACGAGACCCGCATCGTTTCGATCCATGACGGGTTATCGGGCGACACGGTGCAGGTCGAGGGCACGGTGGTGAAGACCGAGGTCAAATACCGTCCGGGCCGGCAACTCATTTCCGAGATCGAAGATGGCAGCGGCAGGCTGATGATGCGCTTCTTCAATTTCTATCCAAGCCAGCAGAAGGCGCTCGCGCCCGGTGCACGCGTACGCGTAATGGGAGAAATTCGCCAGGGATTCTTCGGTGGAGAGATGGTGCATCCCCGCTTCCGCGTGTTACGCGGGGAAGTGCCATTGCCGCAGGCCTTGACCCCCGTGTATCCGACGACCGCGGGCCTTGGCCAGGACACGCTGCGTAAACTTGCCGGGCGCGCACTCGAGCGTGCCGCCCTCGAAGACACGCTGCCGGAACCGGTTCGCAAGAAGTTCAAACTCCCGCTGTTCGCGGAGGCGGTCCGGGTGCTGCACAACCCGACGCCCGACGTGGACGCGAAGGCGCTGGTCGAGCATACCCACCCAGCCTGGCGCAGGGTGAAATTCGACGAATTGCTGGCGCAGCAATTGTCAATGCGATTACATCGCGATCGCCGCAACCGCGCGCGCGCGCATCCCCTGTTGCAGCATTCAGAATTTTCCAAGCGTCTGCTGGCTTCGTTGCCGTTTCAGCTCACCCGCGCACAGGCGCGGACGCTTAAAGAAATACGCAGCGACCTTGCGCGTCCGCATCCGATGCAGCGTTTGTTGCAGGGTGATGTCGGCAGCGGCAAGACCATCGTGGCCGCGCTGGCGGCGTTGCAGGCGATCGAGAGCGGTTATCAGGCCGCGGTGATGGCGCCCACCGAGATCCTTGCCGAGCAGCACTATCGGAAATTCTCCCTGTGGCTGGAGCCGCTGGGAATCGAAACGGCGTGGCTGACGGGAAGCCTGAAAAAGAAGGACCGCAGCAAGGTTCTTGCAGCGATCGAGGCAGGAGACGCCAAGGTCGCGGTTGGAACCCATGCGCTGTTCCAGGAGGAGGTCGTATTCAGAAAACTGGGGCTCGCCATCGTCGACGAGCAGCACCGTTTTGGCGTGCACCAGCGTCTGGCACTGCGCATGAAGGGCAGCCGCGCCGATCAGGCGTTGCAGCCCCACCAGTTGATGATGAGCGCCACGCCAATCCCGCGCACACTTGCGATGAGTTTCTACGCGGACCTCGATGTCTCGGTAATCGACGAGATGCCGCCGGGCCGGACGCCGGTGGTGACCAAGCTGTTATCCGAAACGCGCCGTGACGAAGTGCTGCGGCGGGTGCGCGACGAGTGCCTGTCGGGAAGGCAGGCCTACTGGGTGTGTCCGCTGATTGAGGAAAGCGAGGCGCTGCAGTTGCAGACGGCAATCGATACCTATGACGGCCTGCGGCAGGCTTTCCCGGAATTGAAAGTCGGATTGGTGCACGGGCGGCTGCCGAACCATGAGAAAGCGGCGGTGATGACTGGCTTCCAGTCGAACCAGATCCAGTTGCTGGTCGCGACCACTGTCATCGAGGTCGGCGTGGATGTGTCCAATGCATCGCTGATGGTGATCGAGCATGCCGAGCGCATGGGCCTGTCGCAGCTTCACCAGTTGCGCGGCCGGGTGGGCCGCGGTGACGAGTCCAGCGTCTGCATCCTGTTGTATCAGAACCCGCTCTCGGACAATGCGCGCGAGCGCCTGCGCATCATCTACGAGAATTCCGATGGCTTCGAGATCGCGCGCCACGATCTGCGCCTGCGCGGCCCGGGGGAGCTGCTGGGCGCGCGCCAGAGCGGCGTGCTGATGCTGCGCTTCGCCGATCTGGAAAAGGATTTCGATCTTCTGGAATCCGCGCGCAATCTCGCGCCGCAGTTGCTGCGCGATCATGCGGGAAGCGCCGAGCGCCACCTCCAGCGCTGGCTGGGCGGCAGGCAGGAGTTGCTGAAAGTCTGAGAATCCCCGTCTGGTTTGAGAGAGCCGGGAGCCGGGTGCTATCATCCGCCGCACATTGAAGCATGGCCTATCGAAATGAGTCTTGACACCCCGCTGCTCGCGGCCAACGGGGTCATGCGGTTCTTGTTTGCGCCCGATCTCGCCAGCATGATGGAGACGGCGCTCAAGCGCCGCCTACGACGCGACACCCGATCCGAAATTGGTGGTCGCCATCGGTGACTGTGGGTGCAGTGGGGGCATTTTCGGCGAAAGCTACGCCAGTTGCGGCCGCGTTGCCAACGTGACCCCGGTGGACGTGGCGGTTCCGGGCTGTCCGCCCACGCCGGCGGCGATCACGCAGGGTATTCTGAGCGCGATATCGATGACGAAGACTACGACGTGATGCGGACTGCGCGATGACTTTTCTCGATCGTCTCAATGCTTACGAGAAGCTGATCCGGCTCGACAAACCGATCGGCATTCTGCTGTTGCTATGGCCCACGCTTTGGGCGTTATGGCTGTCCTCGCGGGGCAATCCCAGCTGGGAGATCGTGTGGATTTTCATTCTCGGAACGGTATTGATGCGCTCTGCCGGCTGCGCGATCAACGATTACGCCGACCGCCACTTCGACGGCCAGGTCGCGCGCACCCGCGAGCGGCCACTTGCTGCAGGTTTGATCAAGCCCATCGAGGCGCTGATCGTGGCGGCAGTACTGGCGCTCGCGGCCTTCGTACTGGTGCTGCAGCTCAACAGGCTTACGATCCTTTTGTCGATCCCCGCGGTAGTGATCGCGGCGACCTATCCGTTGACCAAGCGCTTCTTCGCCCTGCCGCAGGTCTACCTCGGAATCGCTTTCGGTTTCGGCATCCCGATGGCATTCGCAGCGCAAACCGGGCGCGTGCCCGCGGTTGCCTGGCTGCTGCTGCTTGCCAATGTTTTCTGGGCGATTGCCTACGACACCGAGTACGCGATGGTGGATCGCGACGATGATCGCAAGATCGGCATCAAGACCTCGGCAATCACTTTCGGCCGCCACGACGTTGGCGCGGTGATGATCTGCCTCGCGGTGTTCTTGCTGATCCTCGCGTGGATCGGTTGGCGCTATGGGCTGGGAATCTACTTCTTCGCCGGGCTGCTGATGGCGGCGGGATTGGCGGCGACGCATTACCAGCTGATCAGGGATCGCGATCCGAAGTCGTGTTTCCGCGCGTTCCTGCACAACAACTGGATCGGCGTTATGGTTTTTGCCGGACTGGTGGCGAGTTTCCGGTTCCCGAAGCCGTTCTGAGGGTTGTTGTGTGCGGATGCTGTGCCTATAGTGGAACATACTCGTCGAACTCAGCATGGATCTTGAACTGAAAGGACGCGCGGTGCTCGTCACCGGCGGCAGCAAGGGCATCGGCCTGGCCTGCGCACGCGCATTTCTCGACGAAGGCGCGAAGGTCGCGATCGTTTCGCGCGATGGCGCAAACCTGGACGCGGCGGCGGCGCGGTTACCGAACGTGAAGACGATCGTCGCCGACCTCACGCGAGCAGAGGAGGCGGCGCGTATGGCGCTGGAAGCCGAACGTGCGCTCGGCCCGATCGACGTCCTGGTGAATTCGGCCGGCGCGGCAAAGCGCTACCCGCCGGACGAACTGAATGCGCAGGCCTGGCATGCGGCGATGGATGCCAAGTACTTCACCTACATCCACGCGATGGACGCGGTGCTGCCGTCGATGCGCAGCCGCCGGCGCGGCGTGGTCGTCAACATCATCGGCACCGGCGGCAAGGTGGCGACGCCGATTCACCTGCCGGGCGGTGCGGCCAACTCGGCGCTGATGCTCGCCTCCGTGGGGCTCGCCAGTGTCTACGGGAAATTCGGCGTGCGCATAAACGCCATCAACCCGGGGGCGACCATGACCGGCCGAATCAGGGAGGCGTTGGCGCTGGAGGCGAAAGCGAAGGGTGTTCCCGTCGACAAGGTGCTCGAAG
>JANOGP010000271.1:0-15273 GCA_031406075.1 Betaproteobacteria bacterium | reverse complement strand
GGCAAGCGACGAAGTCACCGACGGCATCGCGCACATCGAGATGCACCGGCAGGAAATGGCGAAGGAGACCAGCCTCGCATCGGCGTGCAGCGAGGCGCTGCGCAAGCTGCAGGAACTCCTCAGGCAGGAGCAGGAGCAATTTCCGAACGACGGCCCGAATCCGCAGCAAACGGCCAACGTGGCGGCCGTGGCGGGCGCGATCGAGAGAGTGAAAAGACTCGCGGGCGCCAGGAACCCGGGGGCCCCTTCCAGGGACCAGCGCCCGGGAGGACGGCGTGAATCTCCCATGCGTGGCGCAAATCCGGCCCCGGCCAGGAACAAGGGCCGCAGGACGATGGGACGGCGCGGCGAACGCTAACAGGTTGTCAGCGTCAGGGGGATCGAAGTAGCCGGCATGCATTCGTCCCGCAGGATCAGAAGATTCGACGCAAAGACGCAAAGTCGCAAAGAAAGACAAGAACGAACGGTAGTAAGAAGCCTTGGATAGTCGAGCCGACGGGTTTTCGTCCAGGGGAACGAACGGGATTTGCACGACCCGATCTCGCGCTGTTTTCAATCCCTGTTCAGGGTTTCTTCGCGCCTTGGCGCACCCCTCAAGGGGGTATGGAAAAGAATCTTTGCGTCAAGTTTCTTGCGTTTCAAATCCCTTTTAATACGACTTCGGCAAGCCAAGCACTTTCTCGGCGATGAAGCAGAGGATGAGCTGAGGGCTGACCGGGGCGAGGCGCGGAATCATCGCTTCGCGCAGGTAGCGCTCGATGTGATACTCCTTGGCGTAGCCCATGCCGCCGTGCGTGAGCAGCGCCTGCTCGCAGCTGCGGAAGCAGGCCTCGGCCGCGAGATACTTGGCCGCATTCGATTCCGCGCCGCAGGGTTCGCCTTTGTCGTACAGCGCTGCGGCCTTGAACACCATCAGGTTCGCCGCCTCGAGCTCCATCCACGACCGCGCAAGCGGATGCTGGATCGCCTGGTTCTGGCCGATCGGCCGGTCGAAAACCACCCGCTCGTTGGCGTAGGCGACCGCGCGCGCGAGTGCTGCGCGGCCGAGGCCTATCGCCTCGGCGGCGATCAATACGCGTTCCGGGTTCAGCCCGTGCAGGATGCAGTCGAAGCCCTTGCCGTCCTCGCCGATGCGGTCTCGCACCGGCACCGGCAACTCCTCGATGAACAACATGTTCGAATCCACCGCGCTTCGTCCCATTTTTTCGATTTCCCGCACCTCGACGTAGCGCCTATCGAGAACGGTATAGAACAACGTCAGACCGTCGGTGGGCTTGCCGCCGGCTCGCGCGGCGGCGGTGCGCGCGAGAATCAGCATCTTGTCCGCCACCTGTGCGGTCGAAATCCAGATTTTCTGGCCGCGCAGGATGTAGCGTCCACCATCGCGCCGTGCCGACGTTGCAAGCTTCGCGGTATTGAGACCGGCGTCCGGCTCGGTTACCGCGAAACAGGCTTTTTCTTCGCCGCGGATCAACGCCGGCAGCCAGCGCTTTTTCTGTTCGTCCGTACCGGACACGACGACGGGATTCAACCCGAAGATGTTCATGTGCAACGCGGATGCGCCGGAGAACCCCGCGCCTGACTCGGCCACCGCCTGCATCATCAGCGCCGCCTCTGTGATGCCCAATCCCGCGCCGCCGTACTGCTGCGGCATGGCGATGCCCAGCCAGCCGGATTCGGCGACGGCGCGGTAAAAATCCTCGGGGAAGCCGCCGTTGCGATCCCGCTCCAGCCAGTACTGGGCATCGAAGCGCGCGCACAACTTCGCGATCGCTTCCTTGATGGCCAGTTGGTCCGGCGTGAATGAGAAATTCATGGAGAGTGGCTACTGTCTACTTGCAATCAAAGGGCTCACCACGAAGGCGCGAAGAACACGAAGGTACACAAAGAGATCAATAGCTACAAACGGTTTTCTGGTTGGATCTTCGTGCTCTTTGCATGATGGTGGCGACTGTTCGATTTCGTCCTTCCGAATCATCAACCAGTGTGGTCAGAGCAAGAAATTCCTTTCACCCCTTTTCCTTCTTCGTGTTCTTCGTGCCTTCGTGGTGAGATTCTTGTTTTTCAGGTTGTCTGTTTCTTCGACATTACCGTTACATCAACCTCGTCACACCTTTTTTCGCTAGGGCCGCAATTTCACCGTCGCTGTATCCCGCCTCGCGCAGCACTTCGGCCGAGTGCTCGCCCAGTCGTGGCGCGGGTCGTTGCGCGCCGGGCTGCGATTCGGACCAGTCGGTGGGGGTGCGCATGGTGCGAACGGTACCTTCGCTGGGATGCGTTTCCATGGTGAAGAAGCCGGTTGCTCCAAGATGCGGATCGGCGACGAGGTCCCCGACCGAATTCAATCGCGCCACCGGGATGTCCGCGTTCTCCAGCATTTCGATCCACTCGGAAGTCGTGCGGGTTACGAACAACCCGGCAAGGAACGCGTAGATCGCGGATATGTTCCTGGCGCGGCTGGCCTGGGTGGCAAAGCGCGCATCCTGCATTATTTCCGTCCTGCCGATGGCATCGGTGAAGCTCTTCCACTGCTTGTCGTTGTACACCAGCACACAAAGATGGCCGTCGCTCGTGGCATAAGGGTGTCGGGCGAGCAGCCGGGCGTAGCCGGTGTCGCCCGCGGGCGGATCGAAAGTCAGACCCGCCGAGTGATCGCCGAGCACGAATTGCGCAAGGCTCTCGAACATCGGCACTTCCACCGACTGCCCGAGGCCGCTGCGCTCGCGGTGGAACAACGCCGCGGTCACCGCATATACCGCGTGCAATCCGGTGACCCGGTCGGCGAGGTTCACCGGCGCGTAGTTCGGATCCGTCGCTCCGCTCTTCGATACCAGCCACGGAACGGCGGTGCCGCCCTGGATCAGATCGTCGTAAGCGGCCTTTGCCGCGTATGGTCCCCGCTGCGAGTAGCCGTAGGTGCCGACGTAGATGATCCCCGGATTGGCCGCGCGCACCTCATCGTAAGAAAGACGGAGCCGGGCCATCGCCTGCGGGCGCACGTTGTAGATCAGCACATCCGTGGCCGGGATCAGGCGCATCAGCGCCTCGCGCCCTTCGGGCTGCTTCAAGTCGAGCACGATTCCGCGCTTGCCTCGGTTCAGATTCAGGAACATGTACCCCATGCCGGGATTTTTCATCGGGCCCGGATGGCGCATGTTGTCGCCCTCGTGCGCCTCTACTTTGATCACGTCGGCGCCCAGCTCGGCAAGAAGCTGGGTTGCGAACGGACCCATGACAACGGTGGTGAGATCGAGAATTCGAACCCCGGATAATGGACCTGGCATTTTTTACTTGTGCTTATTCGGGTGGAATCCCCGCGTCACGCACGAGTTTACCCCAGTAAGCGATCTGCTCGCGCACGTAGCGGCTGAACTCGCCGGTGTTCATCGGATCGATTTCGAATCCGATCGCCGCGAATCGTCTCCTGATTTCCACGCGGGACAGAATGTCCACGATTTCCCGTTCCAGCCGTGCGATGATTTCTTGCGGTGTGCCGGCGGGCGCGAAAATCCCGTTCCACGAGGTGAGGTCGAATCCGGCAATCGTCTCCGCGATCGGCGGCACCTCCGGGAGAAGCGCCGTGTGTTTTGCGGTGGTCACCGCCAGCACCCTGAGCTTGCCGGCCTTCACATGCGGCATCGCGGTGGTGAAGTCCGCGACCATGACCTGCAAGCGTCCGGCAGTCAGATCCAGGATCGCCTGCGGACTGGAACTGTAGCCGACGCGGACTAGGTCGAGCCCGGCAAGTCGGTTGATGGTTTCAGCTCCGACCAGCGACGCGGTGCTTGCCGTGCCGTAGGACAGCCCGCCGGGATGGGCTTTCGCATACGCAATGAATTCGGCGGTGTTGTTTACCGGCAGTTCCGGGTGGATGACCAGCATGAACGGCAGCGTGCCGATACGCGCGATCGGCTCGAAGTCCTTTATCGGGTCGTAGGCAAGCTTCCTGTAAAGGTGCGGGTTGGCGCCGTGGGTCGAGTTGGTGGTCATGAACAGCGTATGTCCGTCGGCCGCGCTCCTGGCCACATACACCGCGGCGATCTGGCCGTTGGCGCCCGCGCGGTTCTCGACGATTACGTTCTGGCCGAGCCGTTGCGACAACTCATGCGCGAGTATGCGACCGGCGGAATCGGTCGCGCTCCCCGCCGCGAATGGGATTACCAGCTTGACCGGTTTAGAGGGATAGGCCTCCGCCAGCGCTTGCGGGAGCAGGCTCACCAGCAGAAACACAAGTACGGTTGTTAGCGCTCTCATTTAGCGAAATCTAAACCCAACGCAGAGGCGCAGAGGGCGCAAAGGCCGCAGAGAAAAACAGAACTCGATGTGAAGGAAAGTCATGACTCGTGATATGTGCGAGGGTGCCTGATGATCGCCAACGCGGGAGCCTTCAATGCAATCGAAAGCGGGCCTACTTGCCACAGATACACAGATAACATAGAAAGAAAGGCAGACAATCTTGCTAATGTCTTGGCACCGTCTGCGTCATCAGTCCTGATGTTCCGTCGGCTTGGCTTTTCTCTGCGCCCTTTCTTGTTTTTCCTCTGCGCCCTAAAAGGGTACTCCGACGTGCTACGCACGTAGGGTATCTGCGTCAACGCTTTTATTGCCGGCCATCGGCCGGCCGCTCGCCATACGGCGGCGCATAAATCACCAGCACCTTCACCGGCTCGTCGCTGACCACCGTGAAAACGTGCTGCATGTCGGGCGGAAAGAAGCAGCAGTCTCCGGGACCGAGTTCGCACACCTCGCCGCCGACCTCGGCACGGGCGCGGCCTTCGAGCAGGTAGCACACCTGTTCGATGCCGGCGTGCGAATGCGCCAATGCGCCCTTGCCCTTCTCGATAACGCCGAGCACGACTTCGACCTTGGCTGCGCCGACGTTGCCGGCGCCGATCAGTCGGCGATTGACCGTGCCGGTGTGGTTGGCGGGTTGATAGGGCGGGACATCTTGCTGACGGACAAAGTACTTCGACCGGATTGGCGATGACATGACTTCTCCTAAAAACGCGTTTAACGCAAAGGCCGCAAAGGTACGCAAAGTAAGGGCAACTGTTCTTGGCACAGGGCACAGGGAGGATTCATTTCAATATCCTATTTTCTATACCCGCTCGACGGGTGCCCTTGAGGGGTACACAGAGAGAAGGCCAGACAATTCTGATATTCAGAACCGTGTATCTCCCGGCGAATCGTCGCGACCATTGAAGTGAATTCTTTCATGCTTTTCTTCTGCGTCAACGCTCTTAATGCCGGGCATCGGCCGGCGGGTTGCACGCTAGTAGTGCCCGAACAGGATTTCGAGAACTACACCACCGTAAAGTTGCGAATGGCGGACTTCGCCGGGGTACGACTTCGGCCAATCGTATCCTGAGTACACTTCTCCAAGCAGCCATTTTCGCCCCAGCGTCTGCCGGTACGCCAGGCGCCCACCGTAGTTGCTCACGTCCACCGGGGAATCGGTCTGACCCTCGACCCTGACCTCTGCGAGCCCGGCTTTCGCGGTGCCGAGCGTCCGGTACAGGGTCATTCCGGTACGCCAACTCAAACCCAGGGTGGATTGCGACCAGGTCGCGTCGTTGAACCATCGTGCCAGAGTCGGCTCGTTGATTTTGTATTCGTAATCCAGGGAAGTGGTCTCGCCCCAGCCTTCGACCTTGCGCCAGAACGGCGTCTCGGTGAAGCGCCACTGAGAGGTGTCGGTGCGCAGGAATTCCCGCCGGTACCGCACGCGCACGGACGGCGCGAGTTCGCCCTCCTGAATCCGCAGGCTTAGCCGGAAGTCCAGCGATTCATTCTCCTTCTTGATGCGGTCGTAGCCAAAGCCCACCCGCACCGCGTCCGATTGCGACGTGGACGATGGCTGCGCCGTTTCGGCCTCGGTTTCGCCTTCTGTCCGGGTGAGGACGGTATTGCGTTCGTCCTCGCGTTCGACGAAAAAATTCAGGCGTCTACTCAGATTGGGCATGCCGACGCGAAGTCGGAACCGGGGTCTGTGTTCGAAGCCGACCCGATCGCGATACTCCACCGCCTGGGACACCCGCCCGCGCATGCCCTTTGCCGCCTCGTCGAAGCGCTCCTCGCCGAAAAAACTGTCGAACCAGCGCACCGATGCGCATAGGCCCCTGTGTAATTGGCGCCGGGACCAGTCCAGGCCGAGCAGTTCCTGATCTTTTTCCAGCACGCAGGGATCGGGTTCCTCGGCGTCCTCGTCGAGCACCATGACCGTGTCTGTGCTGACCTCGATCTCCGCCTCCCCAGCTTGCGAAACCCGTGCCGGCTCCTCGGCGAGGCTTCCGGGGGCAGCAAGAAGTACGGTGTGCAGCAGCAGCAGTCGAATCAGGATCACGCGCACGGCCAGCGATCGGTTCTGTGCGTGACAGGTTACCTCACTTCCATGGGCAAATCGTGCGATGGCAAATTCTTGCGAATCCTGTGGTGATTACGGGTGCGGGTGTGGGCTCGGGACCGGGGGCCGCCCGGGCGGGCGCCACGGATTCCCTGCAACTCAAATGCAGCCGCGTACGAAATTGGCCTGATCCTTCGCGGCGCCGAGCAGCAGGCCGAGGTCGTTGCCTGCCAGGATCATGCGCATCCCGCGCCCTATGTAGCGCTTGAGCAAGTCCTTCGTGTAGATCCCGCCCAGCCCCGGCCACTTGCCGTGCTTCCGGCAGGCGCCGGTGACCGCGTCTATTGCGGCCACCACGCGTTCGTGGTCAAGCTGGCCGGGAATCCCGATTTCGAGGCAAAGATCGTTCGTGCCAATCAGCAGAACGTCGATCCCGGGCACCGCGGCAATCTTCTCGGCGTTTTCTATCGCGCGCGGCGTTTCCAGCATCGCCACCACCAGAGTCGCCTCGTTCATTCCGGCGACCACTTCATTGGGCGGCACCGCGGCAAATCCGAATTGTGGATAGCCGCCTGCAATGGACCGGTGCCCGCGCGGCGCAAATCTGAACGCATCCACCATGGCGCACGCCTGCTCCGGCGTATCCACGTGCGGCATCACGATTCCGAGCGCGCCGCCGTCCAGACAGCGGGTAGCGAGCGCGAGTTCGCCGGCCGGCACGCGCACCAGGGGCGCGATGCCGGCGTCGAGCGCTGCCACCGAGATCGAGTATGCGGTTTCCACCGAGGTCGGCCCGTGCTCCAGGTCGATGAACAGCCAGTCGAAGCCTGCGGTTTTCATCAGTCTCGCGATCTCGACGCCGCGCACAGCCCGCACCCCGATGCCGATGGCGAGTCCGCCTTTCGAAAGCAGTTCCTTTGCCGGATTCACTATGCGTTGCATTTTCTCTCCCATTGTTGTTGTGCCGAGTGCTGCGAAAGACCAGCCAGCCTATGGCTGGCGATAGGGGCGTTGACGCAAAGTACGCAAAGAACGGCAAGAAAGGCGCAAAGAAATCCAGGGTGAGGAAAAAGCAGAAACTTTTCGCCTGAGACTGTTGACCGGAAGGTGTGCGGTTCGGAATAGCAGAATGGTGTGGATTTCTTCCCCGTGTGCTCTGTGTCTTCTGTGGCAAAAGGACACGCTTTCCTTGCACCAATCCCTTATTGCCGGCCGCCGGCCGGCATCAAAACGCGTTCAACGCAAAGGCCGCAAAGGAGAACAGAAACAAGCAGAACGTAACTAAACCCTGACACTTTGAAGCATACGTCTGTCGATTCTCCGTTTCCCATTTATAGGTCTCGTCTTTCTTTGCGTCTTTTCTTGCTTTTCTTTGCGACCTTTGCGTCAACGCTCTTATCGCCGGCCATCGGCCGGCCGATCCATCACCCATCATCCTTCATCCTTGCACTTCCTCCCATCTTCCGCTTTTCTCGGAGCGAAACAGCGCATCGATCACGCGCATGCTCTGCACCGCGTCTTCCACCCCGTAGGGCAGCGCTATTTCGCCGCGAATCGCGCGCGAAAAGGCCTCGCCCTGGAGCATGTACTGGTCGCTTTCCGGCAGCGTCTCGGTGCGAATGCCCGCGCCCACCAGCGACGAGCCGTCGTCGATGTCGATGCTGGCCTTCCCGCCTTGCGGCGCGTTGACCGGGATCTTGATTTCGACGCGGCCCTCCGATCCGCACAGCTGGATGCGTTGATAGGGCGCGCACTGGGTCGAAACGGTGAAATTCAGATGGCGGCCTGAGCCGAAGTCCAGTAGCGCGCTGGTCATCCGGTCGGTGCCGAAGCCCGGGTCGCGATCGACCAGCGCAATGGCGCGCTGCGGTTCCGATTCGAAAAAGAACCGGCCGGCGGTGATCGGATAGCAGCCGATGTCGTAAAGCGCGCCGCCGCCGATCGCGGCCATGTTGCGGATGTTGCCGGCGTCGACGTTGAAGTAGGAAAACATCATCTGCAGCACGCGCAATGTTCCGATCCGGCCGCCGCGAAGGTACTCGCGCACCTGCAGCCACTGCGGATGGAAGCGCACCATGAACGCTTCCATGATCAACACCTTGCCGGCCACGGCGCGCAGTTGCGCAGCCTCTTCGGCGTTGAGCGCAATGGGTTTCTCGCAGAGCACGTGCTTGCCGGCCGCCGCCGCCGCAAGCGTCAGCGGTACATGCAGATGATTGGGAAGCGGATTGTAAATGGCTTAAATTTCCGGGTCGGCGAGCAACTCTTCGTAGGACCCGTAGGCCTTCGGGATGCCGAGCGTTCCTGCGGCTTTGCGCGCCGAATCCGCGGAACGGGAGGCGATCGCGCGGATCTCGCACCACTGGCTCTTCTGCATCCCGGGAATGACTTTCTCGCGCCCGATCTTTGCGGTGCTGAGTATGCCCCACACGACTTTCTTCATTCTCTCCTCCCGGTGGAATTTTTCCGGCCGAGTGTACCTCACGGCCGCAGACGTCGTCCGCCGCGTGCGTTTGCGCGAGAGGGTGCAAAGTCCGGCAAATCGCTTCACAATGAGCCGCACAATGGACGCAAGCGTACTGGCATGAAGCGCGCGATCTTGTTGCTCGCCTTTGCACTGTGGGTATCGCCAGGCCTGGGCGCGAGCCCGGAGGCATTGTTGACCGCGTATGCGGCGCAAGCCGGGCAGACGGATCCCGGCTTTATCGGTTTCTCGGCCGATCGCGGCAAGGCGTTTTACTTTTCCGGTCACAGGGTGGAGGACGGCTCCGAGCTTTCCTGCGCGTCTTGCCATCATGAAGACCCGCGCCGCGAGCAGTTCGCCCATCACGACAAGATTCCCTGCCGCGCCTGCCACGGCATGCCCGACACCGGCAATTTCGAAGACATTCCCAAGATCAGGCGCCAGTTCCTGCCGCTGGCGCCGTCCGCGAATACGCGGCGGTTTACCGACGAATGGTTCGTCGAGAAGTGGTTTCGCAAGAACTGCGGTCTGCTGCTCAAGCGCGACTGCACGCCGGTCGAGAAGGGCGACATCATCACCTGGTTGCTCACCCTGCAATAGGCGAGCGCCTACTTGCGCGTTTTTGCCGGCGCATCCGGCGGCGCGGCAAACCCGAGGCCGCGCCAGCCGTCATGGCCGAGGCGGCGCAGGGCCTCGATGTTGCGTTCTGGTATGCGCGCGACATCGGGAAAAGTCGCCGCCGCGCGCCCGACACTTTCTTCGCGCAACAGATGCAGCATCGGGTAGGGCGAGCGATTGGTGTAATTCTCGATCGCACCCGGCTCGGTGCCCGCGAACCGGTACCGCGGATGGAAGCTCGCCACTTGGATGGAGCCTTTCAGGCCGAGTTCGGTTACGGCGCCGTCGGCAACGTCGAGAAAATCGTTGTAGTCGGTAAAATCTTCAAGTACACGCGGATGGATCAGCAGCGTGGTTTCGACTTGCGCGGGGTCGGCCGCGGCCAGAGTCTGCAATTCACGGGCAAGGTCCGCGAACAGCGCCTCCGGGGTTCGCGCATCGCTGACCGCGTAGCGGATCTGGTTCCCGACGTGGACCGCCTTCGCGAAGGGGCAGAGGTTAAGGCCAATGACGACCTTCTCCAGCCATGCGCGGGTCGCCGCGACGACTTCATTTGCCGATGCCACGGTGTTCCCGTTTTCCATCATCATCGCAACAACCTTACGGCCGTCGCGGGAAACGTCATGCACGACGGAACCCGCACAGCGCGGGCTGCGGCGAGATTCAACGCTTCCTCCTTCTGGATTTCATGGCACCTCTTGATGGGAACGTGCACCCGTGCCGGGCTCAGTGTAACGTAGCCAATCCGGCCCGGGCGAGGGAGAACGGCCGGGAATCCACTATTTTGTCCGCGAGGCGTAACGCATGAGGCGAATCAAGAAACGGAAGCCTTTGGGTGTCTGCAACATCTGCGGCAAGTTGACCGATCAGATCGAGATGATCAATCACCGCTGTACCCAAACGATTCACGGCAGGCGCTGCGCGGGATTGTTCAAGAGCGAACTCACCCACATCTGGGTCGAATGCGAATCCTGCGAAGGCGTCGGAAAGGTTGGAAGCGTGATCTGCCGCGAGTGCTCCGCGTTCGGGTGGCGGTTGCTGGGAGCGTAGCGCCGTGACCTTGTCACGTTGTCACGCGTTACGGCCCTACACCGGTACCTCCCCCAGCACCGTGCAGCGCCGGACCACGCGCCGCTGCACCGCCGGGTCGTAATAGGTGGCGCGATGCATCACGCAGCGGTTGTCCCAGACCATCAGTTCACCCGGCGTCCAGCGATGTTCGTAGGTGAGATCCGGATGAACGGCGAGGGCGTTGAGCTCGTCGATGAGCGCGCGGCCTTCTCTGTAATTCATGCCAACTATGTGTTCGGCGTGATCTCCCAGGAACAGGCACTTGCGCGCGGTGTCCGGGTGCGTGCGCAAGATCGGGTGGTCCACCGGCGGGACTTCGCGGCGCTGCGCTTCGGTCATCGGCTCTTCGCCATGGCGGCGCGTTCGCGAAAAATCGAGGTTGTGCACGGCTCGCAGGTTCGCGATCCGCTTCTTCCATTCCGGGCTCAGGCGCTCGTAGGCGCCGTACATGTCGCAGAAGTGCGTCTCGCCGCCTTCGCCAGCAACGACCTCGGCGTAGATGATGGTGGCCTGGCCGGTGACGCGGCGCCACGAGCCGTCGGTGTGCCACACCAGCGTGCCCTTGTCGGGATGTTTGCCGTTCGGATTGCCGTTCTCGTCGAGGTTGGACAAGCGATACAGTTCGGGATAGCCGTCGGCGTGGTATTGGTTCATTACGTGCACCTGCACCTCGCCGAAATGGCGGGCGAATTCCACCTGCCTTCCCGGCGGCAGGTCCTGCGTGCCGAACAGCAAAACCTGGTACTGCAGGAAGGCCTGTCGGATCGAGCGGAAAAGTCCTTCATCCACGCCGCGAGCCAGGTCAACGCCGATGATCTCGGCGCCAAGATGCGGAGTCAGCCGCCGGACATCGAACGGCCAGCGATGCTGTTCTCGAGATTGCACGGGCAGATAAGGAAAAGGAATACGGAAGAAAGGACTCTATACCAATTACCGTAACCGCTTGCCGTTCTCTGCGGCCTCTGCGTCAACCCTCTTTTCGCCGGCAAGAAAAAAAAGGGCCCGCCGTTGCGGCGGACCCTTCAATTTAACTTCATTCCGGCAGGATCTGCGCTTCCAACTACGCCTGCCGGCTACTTGTCGTGGCGCCAGCGCGGGGGCGGGGGACGCGGCGGCTGCTCTCCGCCACGCTCCCCGTTACCCCGGAATCAGGCAGCCAGGTTGTGCTTCGAGATCGGCAGATCGAGGATGCGCTTGCCGGTCGCCGCGAAGATTGCGTTGGTCAACGCGGGAGTGAACGGCGGCACACCCACTTCGCCGACGCCGCCTGGCGGGTAGTCCGAGGTACCGTTCACGATATGCACGTGGATCTCCTTCGGAGCTTCGGGCATCCGTATCATCGGGTAGTCGTGGAAGTTGCTCTGCTCGATGACGCCATCCTTGGCGGTGATGCTGCCGTACATGGCGCCGGTCAGGCCGTATATGCTGCCGCCTTCCATTTGTGCCCTCACGCGTTCCGGATTGACCACCCGTCCGGCATCGCAGGCCACATCGACGCGCGGGATGGAAATCTTGCCGTCCCTCGACACCTGCACACGCACCGCAGTCGCCACGTAACTGGTGAAGCTGCGATGCACGGCAACGCCGATTGCCTCGCGGTCGCCGAGCTTCTTGCCGTAGCCCGCCTTCTCCGCCGCGACCTTGAGCACGTTCTTCAGCCTCGCGGTCATGATCGGATACTCGTCGTAGGTCTGGTCGTAGTTCCAGTAGTCGGTGTTCGACATGTCCAGAACGCGATCCGGTCCGAGCAGCCCCATCAGGTACTTGTACGGGTCCTGTCCGGCTGCATACGCCATCAAGTTCGCCATCGAATTCTGCGCGAACGCGTGCGGAATGTTGTTCACCGAACGTAGCCAGCCGATCCGTACATGCGCCTTCGCCTTGCCGTTTTCCAGCGTCAGGTTGGGGATGTTGTACGGAACTTCGAGGAAGCCGAGCGACAGCTCGATCTTATGGCCGTACTGCGGATCCTCCTTCTCGAACGAGGACCAGATGGTCGGGAACACCGTGCGGTGGTGGTAGGCAATCGCTTTCCCGCTGGAGTCCAGGCCGGCCTTGACGTGCTGTGCGCACACCGTGTGGTAGTAGGCATGCTGGATATCGTCCTCGCGCGACCAGGTGACCTTGACCGGCGTGCCGCCCAGCATTTTCGACAGGATCGCCGCTTCCGCAGCGAAGTCGGGCTTCGACTTGCGGCCGAATGCGCCGCCCAGCAGCGTTGCGTGCGAGGTCACGTTGGCTTCGTCCATGCCGATCGCGCCGGCCACGGTTGCACGTGCGGCCTGCGGGTCCTGGCAGGCAGACCAGACTTCGCACTTGCCGTCCTTCACCACCGCGATTGCGGCCGGCGGCTCCATGGTGGCGTGGGCAAAGTGGGGAACGTAGAAGGTCGCTTCGACCACCTTCGCGGCGCCTTTCAGGGCCGCGTCGGCGTCGCCTTCCTTGCGCACCACCTTGGCGTCGGTCCCGTTACGCGCTTCTTCTTCCATCGCCTGGCGATACGGCTCGGAGTTGTACGACGCGTTCGGGCCCATGTCCCACTGGATCTTCAGTTTCTTGCGGCCTTCGTTGGCGGACCAGGTGTTATTGGCGATCACCGCAATCCCGCCCAGGGTGTTGAACACGATCGGCGGCTGGTTCTGCGGGATTTCCACGACCTTCTCGACGCCGGGCACCTTCATCGCCTCGGAGGCGTCGAAGGACTTCACCTTGCCGTAGGTAACCGGGCAGTGCTCGACCACGGCGAACTTCATGCCGGGCAGCTTGCTGTCGATGCCGTAGGTTGCCTTGCCCACCACCATGTCGGCGTTGTCCACACCGATCATCTCCTTGCCGATATAGCGCCACTGGCTCGGATCCTTGAGCGAGACCTGCTTGGCACTCGGAATCTTCAAGGCGGAAGCGGTCTCGACCAACTCACCGTAATCGGCGGACTTGCCCGAGGGCAGGTGCACGACCTTGTGATTCTTCGCCTGGCACTCGGTTACCGGAACATTCCAATTGACCGCCGCGGCCTGCTCGAGCATCGCGCGAGTGGTGGCGCCGAATTCACGCATGCGCTGAAAGTTGTGGCGCACGCTGCGCGATCCGTCGGTGTACTGGTTGCCGTACATCTTGTCGCCCACCGCCTGTTCGATCTTGACGCGGCTCCAGTCGGCTTCCAGCTCGTCGGCGAGGATCATCGGCACGCTGGTGCGCACGCCCTGACCCATTTCCGAGCGGTGAGCAATGATGGTCACGGTGCCGCTCTTGTCGATAGAAACGAACACGTTCGGGCTCAACGTTCCCGCTCCCGAGGGCACGCCCTCGGCTGCGTTGGCCATGCCGAATCCGGAGAACGGGCCCGTCTTGGCGACCGGGAGCATTTCCAGCCCGACAACTAACCCACCGGCCGCGGCGGTGCCCTTGACGAATTTTCTGCGGCTGACGTTCTGAATGTGGCTCATGATTTCACCCCTGCAGCTTCTTTGATCGCCGCGCGAATCCGCGTGTAGGTACCGCAGCGGCAGATGTTGCCCGACATGGCGCCTTCGATGTCCGCATCGGAGGGCTTGGGCGTGTTCTTCAGCAAGGCCGCGGCCTGCATGAGCTGGCCGGCCTGGCAGTATCCGCACTGCGGCACGTTGTTCTTGACCCAGGCTTTTTGCAGCGGATGATCGCCGTTCTTGCTCAGGCCCTCGATAGTGACCACGGGGCCCGACACCGAACCGACCGGCAGTACGCACGAGCGCATCGCCATGCCGTTGACGTGGACCGTACAGGCGCCGCACTGCGCCATGCCGCAGCCGAACTTGGTTCCGGTCAGACCCAGCGTGTCCCGAAGTACCCAGAGCAAGGGCATTTCTTTGGGGACGTCCACCTGCTGCGCCTTCCCGTTGACGTTAAGGGAAATTGCCATGACTCTCCTCCCGACTGATGATGAAAAAACGCGACCCACCGAAAGCCCGAATCGCATACCAGCGCCCATATTTGTTCTTGTGGGCATAAGCACTGCTAACGACTGCTGCCGAACAGATTTTCGCAAGCGTGGCGGTCAGCAAAAGTAGTCCGCCTGAAGATCAGCCCGGCAATCCTGCGAAAACACACCCTTCGGAACATCGTGTCCCGGCGGCGTGCCTTCCAGCAGTTGAAGCGGGAACGGGGAAGCTGCAACGCGACCGGTGCATACCGGCCGGCAATCCGCAGCAGCAATCGCGGAAACTTCGGAGAGAATACCGGCACTGCGCCTGAACAGCGCAAAGCGAACCGCCGGTTGTTTCCTCCTCCCGGAATGGGCTTCGAGCCCATTTCTTGCTGCCGGATTGCGGGATGCGATTTTGCTGCGGCCCCGCTTCCTGCTATGGAAGCCAAATTAACACTTTGCCGCGGGATTGAACAGATTTCCCGGGGGAGATTTGTCCCCGAGTTGCGGATTTATGGAACGATAAGCGCGTATTGCACCGCAATAAAACCTATCGGGAGCCGGTCTGACGACCGGCCACAGAAGCGTTGATGCAGAGGATTCTATTCAATACCTTATTTTCCATACCCGCTCGACGGGTGCCCCTGAGGGGTCCGCAGAGCAAAAAAGAGAAGATCAGAAAGGAAACGCGTTCAACGCAAAGGCCGCAATGGTACGCAAAGTAAGCCAACCTTTTTGTCTCTGAGCACACAGAGGCAAAGCCGGACTACTCTGCAATCCCGAATCGTGCGTCTGTCGGTCGCAGGCGACGAGTTTGTGCTTTCTCCACCCCTTGTTGAAGTCCTTTGCGACCTTTCTTGACGTTCTCTGCGACCT
>JANOGP010000258.1:0-10443 GCA_031406075.1 Betaproteobacteria bacterium | reverse complement strand
GGCTAGGCTTCTTTGGTCACACACTCTCCGGAGTTTTATGGTGCGCAGTGGGCATAGTCGTGGGCTGGATTTCTACCGCTCGCCGGCACGCAGAAGGGATCTAGTGCAGCCTTACGCCGTGTCGATTACACGGCGGCTTTGTAGTCTTGCTGCGCCGTCCAACAAGTGCTTCCAGCCGACCGTCAACGGCGTGCTTCGCCCGCCGTCGCCGTCGGCTGAAGCCCGGCGTTGGGCGTCACTAACTGAATAGGAGGATCGAAATGCCGAGCAAGTATGCTGTCGTTTCAGGCGTTATCTTCGGTGTGGTAGCCGTTCTTCAAGCTGTGCGGGCTCTGTATCAATGGCCGGTGCATGTCGGAGGTGTCGACATACCAGTGTGGGGATCCTGGGTTGCGGTGGTTGTTGCTGGCAGCTTGTGCGTGTGGGCATTTCGGTCCGGGCATAAATAGCATCGTCATGCGCAGCCTGTTTGTGGAATCTGTAGCTGCGGTGCCGCCCAACAAGGCTCTCCAGCCGACGCACTCGCGCTGCGTGCTCGTGCGCGCCTGAGCACCGACGCTGAACGCCCGTTTCGAAGAGGATTGATCGGCTGCCTCGGGTTGGAAATTGCCGTTCGGACATTACCTGTCTGGTCCAATCCTGACAACCACACTTTAGCCGGCGCAACCTTACCACGGCACCTGTGTTTTTCCCTTTCGCCCTTCTTCGTGCCTTCGCACCCCTCAAGGGCACCCGTCGAGCGGGTATAAAAAGTAAGGTACTGAAAAGAGTGTCTTCGTGGTAAGAATTTGATCTCTGCGGTAACGCTTTCAGTTCTGGACCTCACGGGATTTCTCACCGCGCGCGGCGACGAAGATGCCGGCGAGCAACAGCACGAAACCGGTGATTTGGAGCCTGGTGAATCCTTCATCGAAGAAGAACCACGCGAGTATCGCCGCGCCGACCGGTTCGCCCAGGATCGCGATTGCGACGAAAGTGGCAGTGAGCCGTCTGATGGCCCAGTTGAAAGCGGTGTGTCCGGCCAGCTGCGGGCCGATCGCAAGCAATGCCATGAATCCCCACGCCGGCATCGACAACGCCGCCAGCTCGGTGCCGCTTGCCGCCACCGCGGCGCCCAGCAGCATCGCCGCCGCCGTGTAGACCAGCCAGACATACGCGGTGAGCGAAATGCGCGCACGTAACGCGCGCCCCACCAGCAGATAGCCCGACGCGGCGATCGCCCCGGCCAGCGCCAGCGCATTGCCCAGTGGTGGATTTGTCGCGGTTGTTTCGCTCCCGCCGGAATCGGCGGCAAAAATCAGTATGCTGCCGGCGACGGTGAGCGCGATGCCCGCGAGCGCGGCGGGCGCGGGACGTTCGCGCAGCAGCACTGCAGAGGCCAACCCTACCCAGAGCGGATTAGTGGTGACCAGCGCTGCGCTGCTTGCCACTGACGTGTACTCCAGCGAGGAGATCCACGTCCAGAAGTGTATGGCGAGAAAAAGCCCCGACAGCAGGCACATGCCGAGCTCGCGCCGGCCCAGCCGCATGATTTCCCGCCCCGCTTTCAGCCAGGCGAAAGGCGCCAGAAGCAGTGCGGCCAGTCCCAGCCGCACCGCGGCGATCGTGAGAGAAGACACGCCTTCGGCTTGCGCCAGACGGATCAGGATCGAGGCGGTCGAGACCACGGCGACCGCGACCGCAAGGACGCCGAACGAAAGCCAATGGGGAGGCATGGCGCGTTATATCACGCCCGCCTGCAGGAACAACAAGACCTCAGTGGAACGTTTCTGGCGGAACCGGAATGTCGGAAATAGCGAGAACGTCGATTCCTTCTTCCTTCAGTTCGGTCACTTCCTTTATCGACGCAGTGCCGCGAATCGCGCGCTCTGAAACTTCCTTGTAGAAAATCCGCCGGGCCTCATCCGGAAACCGCCTGCCGACATCATCGGTGTTCCGGAGCACGTATTCGATGAACTTTCTGTGCAACATCTGGGCGGCATTGGCGACCGTGACCGACTGCGGTTCCTGCGACGGTTCACTGCCGCGTGTGCTGACGTAAGGCGCCGAAGGCTGCCTGGCGATGTCCAGGGAGCCGCACAGCGGGCAGGCAATGCTTCCGCCATTCACCTGTAAGGCGAAGTCATCGGCAGAGCCGAACCACCCTTCGAATCGGTGGTCTTTATCGCAAGAAAGATTGAAAACGATCATGTTTGTTTTGGCCACCTGCAACGCAAGACCGCGCAAAGTCTACCATCCATGGCCGGTTGATTTTCCAGTATTCAATGTATAGAACCGGGTGCGCAGCGTTGGTTCCACGCGCTGCGCCAACGGATCAGGGCAGCCGCCGTTCTCCCGCGAACAGGCTTTCGACTTGCTCGCGTTCGCGAATCAGGTGAATGCGCCCGCCGTCAGCCATCACCTCGGCGGCGCGCGGGCGGGCGTTGTAGTTCGAACTCAGGCTCATGCCGTAGGCGCCCGCAGACATGATCGCCAGCAGGCCACCTTCGTCGATCGCGAGCCCGCGCTCCCTGGCGAGAAAATCGGCGCTTTCGCATACCGGTCCAACCACATCGTAGACCGCGGCAGCGGTACCAGAGTCCGTGACTTCACGCACTTCATGCCAGGCCTCGTAGAGCGCCGGACGGATCAGGTCGTTCATCGCGGCGTCAACCACGGCAAAATTTTTTGCCTCGCCGTGCTTCAGGTACTCGATCCGGGTCAGTAATAGGCCGGCATTTCCGACCAGCGAACGGCCCGGCTCGACAAACACCGACTGCGGCCGTTCCCCGACCGCATCCAGCAATGCCTTCACCCAAACGTCTTGCGCGGGCGGATCCTCATCCGCGTAGCGGATGCCGAGACCTCCACCCAGGTCGAGATGTTCCAT
Organism: Betaproteobacteria bacterium; assembly: GCA_031406075.1. Lineage (GTDB taxonomy): Bacteria > Pseudomonadota > Gammaproteobacteria > Burkholderiales > JACQAP01 > JACQAP01. The sequence goes on along the minus strand of JANOGP010000258.1, from coordinate 7,574 downwards.
CTCAATGCCTTCGGCAGCCAGACGATCGGCGAGGTTCAGCACCTTGCGCACGGCATCTGCGATCGGCGCCACCTCGACCAATTGCGAGCCGATGTGGCAGTCGATGCCGATAATCCTCAGGTGCTTGGACGCATGCGCCAGACGATACAGGCGCTCCGCGTCCTGAATCGCGACTCCGAACTTGCTTTGCCTCAGGCCGGTGGAGATGTACGGGTGTGTCTTCGCGTCGACGTCGGGATTTACCCGCAGACTCAGCGGCGCACGCCGGCCCATTTCACCCGCGACCCGTTCGAGCCGCAGGAGCTCGGATTCGGACTCCACGTTGAAGCAAAGGATGCCAGCAGCCAGCGCGTCGCGCATCTCCCGCGCGGTCTTGCCGACGCCGGAGAACACCGTCCTCGCAGGGTCGCCGCCGGCGGCGATTACCCGCGCCAGTTCGCCGCCGGAAACGATGTCGAAACCGCTGCCCAGTCGGGCGAAAAGATCAAGGATCGCCAGATTGGAATTTGCCTTGACGGCATAACAGATCAGGTGCGCACGCGCGCCAAAGGCGCGATCGTAACGCTGGAAGGCGTCCGTCAATGCCGCGCGCGAGTAGACGTAGCACGGCGTGCCGAATTCCTCGGCAATGCGCGAAAGCGGCACGTCTTCGACGTGCAGCGTGCCGTTGCGCCGGGGAAAAAAACTCACTTCTCGATGGTTCCTTCTTCGGTTTTTCTGGGCTTTTGCTCTTCCTTCGGCAGGTAGAGCGCGCCCTTCTGGCCGCAGGCGGAGATCAGGAACGCGAGCAGGACCAGGACACAGAGGCGGCGCATGGGGGACTTTCTTAAGTGCATTCGATTTTAGCACAGGGATTCTGGAATACCGGGGTCGAGGAAATCGAATCTCACCACTAAGACACCAAGACACCAAGAAAACCCATCGAATGAAAAAGCCGCCGCTGTCGGTACTTGAATTGCCATGGACGGTTCCGTTTGCGGGCAATTCCCCTCGGCAAGTGCAAACACTGGATTGCCGGCTGGATTTTTGCCGAATCTTGCCGTTCTTGGTGTCTTGGTGGTTCGCAATTCTGATTTCGAGAAGTCAGATGTCCATGTAATAGCGGCCCATGCGGTCAAGTTCGGCGCGCGCATCCTTGTAATGCGGACACACCGCTGCAACAAGGTTCCAGAAGCGGCGGGAGTGGTTCATTTCGACAAGATGGGCAAGTTCGTGCGCGACGACATAATCGATCGTAGGCTGCGGGGCCTGGATCAGCCGCCAGTTGATCCTGACTTCGCGTTTGACGTTGCAGCTGCCCCAGCGTGACTGTGCGCCGGATAGAAACAGCCGCGGGGTCGTCAGGCCGTACAGGCCGGCGTATACGCCGATGCGCTCGGTGAAATTCGAGGTTGCGTGGCGGCGATACCATTTAAGGAGCGCAACTTTCACCGCCGCGGAATCGCCGGGCTCGGGAAGCGCCACTTGCAGGCAGTCCGCGTCGCCCAGGGTCGCCGGTGCCGCGGTCCGGTCTTTCCTGAGAAGCAGCCGCAGATCCCGGCCGAGATACTTGATGGTGTCGCCATCGGTCCACGACTGGTTGCGGGAGGGATAGGCGCTCCAGACGGCAAGTTTCCTGAGTACCCAGTCTTTCGCGTCGAGAATGATGCCGGTGATGCGGCGCTCCGTGCTGCGCCAGGGGGCACTCACGATCAGCCCGCGCTCGTCCACGGTCAGCACGATGCTGCGCCGCTGCTGGCTACGCTTGAGAAGGTAGGGAATGTCGCGGTCGCCCAGCCAAATGGTTTTTGGCTCGGAGACCGCGGCGACCGGGAACAGATCTAGCGAGCGTTCCCGAGGCGGGCGACTTCGGTTTCTATCCAGTCTTCGACCTTCCGGTTGAGCGTGTCGGCGGTCATCCCCTGCGCAGGAATGGCCGGCCCGATGCTGACGGTAATGGTACCCGGATGCTTGATGAAGGCATTCTTGCGCCACAAGGTCCCGGCATTATGCGCGATCGGCACCACCGGCGCGCCGGTCCGGCACGCCAGCCAGGCGCCGCCGAGATGATACCGTCCACGGCAACCCGGGGCGATGCGGGTGCCTTCCGGGAATATCACGATCCACCAGCCTTTGGCGAGGCGGTCCTTGCCCTGCTCGAGCGTCTGCTTCAGGGAACGTGTCGCCGAGCCGCGATCGATTGCGATCGGGCTCATCATCGCCAGTCCCCAGCCGAAGAAAGGTACCCGCAGCAACTCTCTCTTCAGGACCCAGACCTGCGGCGGAAGAATTTCCTGGTAAGCGAGTGTTTCCCAGGCCGATTGGTGTTTCGACAGGACGATGCTCGGCTGCGAGGGCAGGTTTTCACCGCCAATCACCCGGTATTGAACCCCGCAGACGGCCCGTGCCATTGCGATCACCAGGCGCGACCAGGTGGTGATGATGCGATAGCGGGTCAGCGGCGCGAACGCAAAAGTGAGCAGCGAAACGACGGCGAAGAATACGGTGAGCGCGAACCGGGCTATCTCAAAGACGGCCGAACGCAGGAAGGCCGCCATGACGCTCATGAAACAATATGCCGCACCGCTTCGGCAAGGTCGGCGAACAGCAACGTTTCGTCCGGCAACCCGCCCGCGCTCTTGGTATTGGTTCCTTTGCCGGTGAGTACCAGCATCGGCTGGGCGCCGGCAGCGGCCGCCGCCTGCAAATCCCGCAGAGAATCTCCCACGCTCGGCACGCCGGCCAGATCCGCGTTGAACCGCTGGGCGATGTCGAGAAACATCCCCGGCTTCGGCTTGCGGCAGTCGCAGTCCGCTTCGGCAGCGTGCGGGCAGTAGAACAATGCGTCGATGCGCCCGCCGACCTGGGCCAGCGCACGGTACATCTTGTCGTTGATCGCGTTCAGTGCCCCCATGTCGAACAGGCCGCGACCGATCCCAGATTGGTTGGAGGCCACGACCACGCGGTGGCCGGTATGGTTAAGCCGCGCAATCGCCTCCAGGCTTCCCGGGATCGGCTTCCACTCCTTGGGGTTCTTGATGAACCGATCGCTGTCCTGGTTGATCACGCCGTCGCGATCGAGGATGACGAGCTTCATGGGACTGAGGGGCGAGGGTCGAGGGGCAAGGGACGAGGCAAACCGTGCGCAAGGATGTCGATCATGCGGCGAGTTTGGAAATGTCGGCGATGCGATTCATTTCCCGGCGCAAATCCGCAAGCAGCGCGAGGCGGTTCCGGCGCAAGGCGCTGTCATCGACCATCACCATGACGGAGTCAAAGAACGCGTCGACCGGGGACTTGAGTACCGCAAAGGTCTTCAGATATCCAGTGTAGTCGCCTTTGTCAAACAGGGGCTTTGCCTCTTCGGAGGCTTTTTTCAGCGCGTCGAACAAATTGCGCTCAGCCTGCTCTTTGAGGCCTTCGGGTTGTACTTGCACGAAAGACTCTCCCTTCGCCTCGGCTTGTTTGAGGATGTTGGCAACCCGCTTGTTGGCGGCGGCAAGACTCTCTGCCTCCGGCAGGCTGGCAAATGCACGGACTGCGGCTAACTGGAGAGGGATCTGATCGAGTCGAACCGGGTTCCTGCAGAGGACGGACTCTATTTCGTTCGCGGTATAGCTCGCATCGCGCAGATAACCCCGAAGGCGTTCGAAGATAAATCCTTCCAAATCTGCTTGCGCATCTCCGAGCACATCAGAGGGGAAAACCGAAAACGCCGCATTTACGAGGTCGAAGAGCGATACGGGCAACGCACGTTCCACAAGCATGCGGATCACGCCCAATGCGTGACGCCGCAAGGCGAATGGATCCTTGTCGCCAGTCGCCTTTTGGCCAATGCCGAACAGGCCGGCAAGAGTTTCCAGCTTGTCAGCGAGCGCGAGAGCGGTCGCAACGCCCATGTCAGGCAGGACATCGCCGGCGAATCGCGGCCGATAATGCTGCTCGATTGCGTCGGCCGCGCGCGCATCCTCGCCGTCCGCGAGCGCGTAGTACCGGCCCATGGTGCCTTGAAGCTCGGGGAATTCGCCGACCATGCTGGTGACCAGATCGGCTTTGGCGAGCAGCGCGGCGCGACCGGCAAGCGGCGGATCGGCACCGATCATCAATGCAATCGCCTTGGCCAGCGCACGAACGCGCCCGACGCGATCGAGCTGGCTGCCGAGCTTGTTGTGGTAAACGATGGACGCGAGCAGGGGCACGCGATCGGCGAGCTTCGTTTTCTTGTCGGTCTCGAAAAAGAAGCGCGCGTCGGCCAGCCGTGGGCGGATCACGCGCTGATTGCCCGCGACGATGTTCTTCGGGTCGGCAAGGCGCATATTCGAAACGATCAGGAATTTGTTGACGAGCCGGCCGGCCGTGTCGAACAGGGGAAAATACTTCTGGTTCCGGCGCATGGTCAGGATCAGACATTCCTGTGGCACGCCGAGAAACTCAGGCTCGAATTCCCCGACGTACACGGTCGGGAACTCGACCAGTCCCGTGACTTCGTCGAGCAACGGCGCGACATCCACGTCCGGCCCAAGCGAAGCCTTGAGCGCAGCCGCGTTCTCGGCGAGCTGGCGGCTGACGTCGGCCCTGCGCCTGTCGAAATCGGCGATGACGCGGCCTTCCTTTTCGAGCCGGGATTCATACTCGTTGGCGCGGACCAGGGCAATGCTTTTCGCGCCCTGGAAGCGATGGCCATGAGTAACGCGGCCGGCCGCCAGGCCGAGCGCGGAAACGTCGAGCACTTTGTCGCCGTGTAGCGCGACCAGCGAGTGGGCGGGGCGGACGAATTTGACGGTCGTGGCGCCGTCGGCGAGCTGGTAGCTCATCACTTTCGGAATGGGCAGCGTGCCGATCGCTTCTCCGATCGCATCGGATAGTACCCGTTCGAGTGTTCGACCCGGAGCGATGCTGCGCAGGAATACTGAGTCGGCCTTGCCATCCGGCTTGATCAGCAGCGACTCGGAGCCAACTTTGGAATTGGCCGGAACATCGGCAAGCCGTTCGCGGCCAGTGCTCGCCAGCTTCCTGCGCAGAGCGTCGCTCCAGCCGCCATCCGGTTTGCGCGCGACGGCGACCGGCATGAGCTTCTGCTCGACCAGGCGGTCGCTGGCCTTGGGCAACACCGCCGAGATGTAGACCGCCAAACGCCGTGGCGTGGCAAACGCCTTGTGCCTCGAAGTTGCATCCAGAACGCCGCCGCCTTTCAGTTTGTCGAAAACCGCACCGGCAAAAGCATCGCCCAGCCCCTTGAGAGCTTTTGGCGGCAGTTCCTCGGTGACAAGTTCGACCAGCAGATTCGAACTCATGCAGTCTCTCTTTCCAGCAGCGCAGCCTTCATGGCCTGGAGATCGAGCCCGAGTTGCTGCAACTGGCCCGGCTTGCACATCGGGAAATCCTTGCGCAGCCGGGAGTCGAAGTAAGCCTGCGACACGCTGCGGGCGAGGTTGCGGATGCGGCCGATGTAAGCGGCGCGCTCGGTGACCGAGATCGCGCCGCGCGCGTCCAGGAGATTGAAGGTGTGCGCGGCCTTGAGCACCATTTCGTATGCGGGCAGGGCGAGTTGCGCGCTCATCAGCCGTTTCGCTTCGGATTCGTAGTCGGTGAAGTGCGCGAACAGCATTTGCGAATTGGATTGTTCAAAGTTGTACCGCGACTGTTCGACTTCGTTCTGGTGATAGACGTCGCCGTAAGTGAGGCCAGGAGTCCACACCAGATCGAAGACCTTCTCCACGCCTTGCAGGTACATGGCGAGTCGCTCGATGCCGTAGGTGATCTCGCCAGTAATCGGTCTGCAGTCGAGTCCGCCGACCTGCTGAAAGTAGGTGAACTGGGTGACTTCCATTCCGTTCAGCCAGACTTCCCAGCCCAGGCCCCACGCCCCGAGCGTGGGGTTCTCCCAGTCGTCCTCGACCAGTCGTATGTCGTGCGCTTTAGGATCGATGCCGAGCGCTTCGAGCGAAGCGATGTAGAGATCGATGATGTCGGCCGGCGACGGTTTCAGCACCACCTGGAACTGGTAGTAGTGCTGCAACCGGTTCGGATTCTCGCCATAGCGGCCGTCCTTTGGCCGGCGCGAGGGCTGTACGTAGGCGGCGCGCCACGGCTCGGGACCGATCGCGCGCAGAAACGTCGCGGTATGCGACGTGCCTGCGCCGACTTCCATATCGTAAGGTTGCAGGATCGCGCAACCGCGATCGCCCCAATAGCGGGTCAGCGTCAGAATCACTTCCTGGAACGTTAACATCGATAAATTCTTCAAAAAATCAGAGGGTAAGCGGCCCCGCGAAATGCACGAATTGTACTCAATTCCGGGTGCTTGCAGGGGTAAAGCGTCAGGGAAAGATATTGAATGCAAAGGCGAGAAAGGAAACGCGAACTAGAACAGAGCAAATCAGATCACTCCGGAAACCGGGAACCCTCCCGTCCAGTCCCTGCCTTGCAGATATCTTGCGGTTTTCCCCGAGCGTTCCCTTCCCGCGTCTACGGCAAAAGGGTCTATTTCTTTTCTTTTGCGGCTTTGAGTTCCTCGATCTGCCCCTCGAGGATGTCGATGCGTTGCTGCATCTGCATGAGAATTCCGTTGACGCGGCCGACATTGAAATAGGTAACGTTCTCCGCCGGCGCGTCGAAGGCATTGCCGTAGCCCAGCCACGAAGAGTCGTACACTTTTACGTTGCGGAATCCCAGGCTTTGCAGCACGGCCGCCGTTTCCGCCGAGCGCACGCCGCTCTGGCAATAAACGATGGTTTCTTTATCCGGGTCTAACTTGGCGTAAAGCGCACGCAAGTCTTCCGCAGATTTCAGGTTCATGCCGTCCTTGCCGGCAACCTGGCGGCGCTGCAGCTTGCGCGGCGTGTCAGGGTCCACCCAGTTGGTCTCGTAGGGAATGTTCACCGCTCCCGGAATGTGGCCGCCGCGCAGCGCCCGGATATCTTCGCCGTTGAACTCCTTTTCGGTGCGCGCATCGACAATCTGTACCCCGGGCGACCCCAGCCTCGTGACGATATCCCGGGTCGACACGATAACGTCGGGATTAATTTGCGCCCTGATGCGGACCGGGGTCAGTTTCACCGGATCCGTGGCGATCGGCTTGCCCGCGCTCTTCCAGTCGTCGATCCCGCCGTGGTACACATGAGCGGCGCTGCCGCCGAGATAACGCACCGTGATATAGCCGAAGTAGGTCGAAGTGTGCGCCTTGGCACCGTAGAGAACGATTTCGCGGGCCGGATCGATTCCGGCGTCGCCGAGGATCTGTTCGATCCTTGCCATCGATATGTAGTCCTCGGTGCTGGGCTCGCGCAGCACCAACGCGATTTCGTCGATGTTGACTGCGCCCGGGATGTGCCCGCGCCGGTAATCTTCCTGACTGCGTACGTCCCAGATCAGTGCGCCGCGCGCTGCGGCCTGCTCTACGAATTCGGTGTCGACGATGATCGGTTTGTCAGCCGCATATGCACCCAGCGATGCAGCGAACAGCGTGGCCGCCGCGAGCAGGCTTGGCGTAAGGGAATTTTGCGTGTGCAAAACTGTGGAACTACACCACGGGCAACGTCGTCGACTCGTCCCCCGCAGTCGTTGACGGCGTCGTCTACGTCGGCAGCGGCGAC
>JANOGP010000257.1:0-3144 GCA_031406075.1 Betaproteobacteria bacterium | reverse complement strand
TCCCAGCGTGGAAGAAGGCGCCAAGCAGGGGTGGAATGCCTTCCCATGGCTGATGAGCCAATCGCCGATGCCGGATATCTTCAAGGACATCCTCATCATCGGCATCGTGATCGCCAATTACCTGTGCGCACTCGCGGGACTCACCTCCACCTCCCGCATGATGTATGCGTTCGCGCGCGACGGCGGGCTGCCCTTCTCTGGTGCGCTGCGCCAGGTGAACCGCAAGCACCGCACCCCGGTAAACGCCATCTGGTGGGGAGGCGTCTTGTCGATCGTTGCCACTCTTTATGGCGATGCTTTCGTGGTGCTCTCGACCGGCTGCGCGGTGTTCCTCTACCTCTCCTACCTGATGCCGGTGGCGGCGGGGCTGCGGGCGGAAATGAAAGGAACCTGGACCACGAAAGGCCCCTTCCATCTGGGAGCTGCCTCGAAGATCGTTGCGGTGCTGGCCATCATCGGTTGCGCGTTGCTTATCTTCGTCGGGGTACAGCCGCCCAACGAGAAAGTCGGTTACCTGATTGTGGGGATGCTGATCGTCATGGCGATCATCTGGGTTGCGTTCGAAGTGCGGCGCTTCAAGGGTCCGCCGATCGGCGACATGATCGCCAGGCGGCAGGCGGAGATCACGGCGGCTGAAAAAGCCGTCGGTGAAACGGCCTGACATTTCGTCGCGCCGGCATGCCATGAAGAAGGGTGAGGTCCCCGAAAGGGCCTCACCCTTTGTCTTTCTACGACGATCTCTTTTGGTCTTGGCAGGCGCCTTGCCCGCAGGCAGTGAGCCTGCCCACCCACGAGCGAACCGGTGAGCGAACAGGTCTATGACGTTGCGGTCGTTGGCGGTGGCGTAGTCGGTTGCGCCGTTCTGCGCCAACTGGCATTGGGCGGGCTTAGTTGCGTGATGCTGGAAAAGGGCGCGGACATCCTGTCCGGCGCCAGCAAGGGCAACAGCGCCCTGTTGCATACCGGGTTCGACGCGCCAACCGGCAGCCTGGAACTGTCCTGCATGCAGGACGGATACCGGGAATACCTCGCAATCCGCGAGCGGCTGAACCTGCCGCTGGTGGAGACTGGTGCGGTGGTGGTTGCGTGGAACAATGACGAGCTGGCGAAGCTTCCGGCCATCGTGGCGCAAGCGCACGTAAACGGCGTCTCGGATGTCCGCAGAATCACGCCGACCGAACTTTACGTACGCGAGCCCCATCTCGCGCCGGGCGCCCTTGGGGCGGTGCTGGTCCCGGGCGAACATGTCATCGATGCCTGGTCGGCGCCGTTGGCCTATGTATTGCAGGCGATTGCGCACGGCGCCGCGGTCCGGCGCGGTGCGAAAGTTACTGGCGGGACCCGAGCTGGCGATCGATGGGTGCTCGAAACTTCAATCGGCAAGATTGGCGCGCGGGTGGTCGTGAACGCGGCCGGGCTTTACGGCGACCGCATCGAGTCGATCGCGCGCGAGGCGCCATTCTCGATCCGTCCGCGCAAAGGGCAGTTCGCCGTGTTCGACAAGACCGCGTACGCGCTGGTCAGATCGATCGTGCTGCCGGTTCCGACGGAACGCACCAAGGGCGTGCTGGTGTCGCGCACCGCGTTCGGGAATCTTATTGTCGGGCCCACGGCGGAAGAAGTCGAAGAGCGGGAATCGGCAACTGTGGATCACGAGGCGCTCGAACTGCTGGTGGAGAAGGCGCGTGCGCTGATCCCTGCGCTTGCGCAGCATGCCGTCACTGCCGTCTATGCTGGCCTTCGATCCGCGACGCAGTTCAAGGAATATCAGATCGAGGCTTTACCCGATCGCGGCTGGATCACGGTGGGCGGCATCCGCTCGACGGGCCTCACCGGCGCGCTCGGCATCGCCTTGCACGTAGCCCTCCTGTACGCCCGGCACTTCGGACAGCTCGATGGCACCCGGGAGCCGATCTGGCGTCCGGTGCCCAACCTGTGCGAGGAGCGCACGCGCCGTTACCAGGAACCGAACGCCGGCGAGATCGTGTGCCACTGCGAACTGGTGACGCGCCTCGAGATTGAAGCGGCGCTGTCCGGCCCGCTGCCTGCCGGCGACCTCGGGGGACTGAAGCGGCGCACGCGCTGCATGATGGGCCGCTGTCAGGGCTTCTACTGCAGCGGGCGGGTGCTGGAACTCGCTGCCGGCAGACTCGCCGAGCCACGCCTCGAACGGGTAAGCGCATGATCGCACCGAGCCAGGATATTGCGAGCGAAGATGTGGCAAGCCATGACGTGGTGATCATCGGCGGCGGTCCCGCGGGTCTGGCCGCTGCCGCCGAGTTCAAGCGTCTCGGTATCGGCGACGTCGTGGTCATCGAGCGCGAGCAGCACGCCGGCGGCGTGCCGCGCCATTGCGGCCACCTCGGTTTCGGCTGGAGCGAATTCCGGCGCATGCTCGCGGGCCCGGCGTACGCGCGCCGGCTGGTTGCTGCCGCGGACGGCGTTGATCTGCGCACCGGTACCACGGCGTTGAGTCTCGAATCGCATCGTTTGGAACAGCCGGCGCGGGTGCGCGTGCTGACCCCATTCGGAATCCAGGTATTGGAAGCTCAGCGCGTCCTGCTCGCGCTTGGAACGCGCGAGACCCCGCGCGCGGCGCGGCTGGTTTCAGGCACCCGCCCGTGGGGCGTATTCACCACCGGCTCGCTGCAACAGCTAGTCTATCTTGCCGGCTTCAAGCCCTGCACGCGCGCGGTGATCGTGGGAACCGAACTGGTGTCGTTCTCCAATCTGTTGACCATGCGCCACGCCGGCATCCAGCCGCTGGCAATGCTGGAGGAATCGGCGCGGATTCTGGCTCCGCGTCCCGGTGGATGGATTGCGCGCGCGGCATTCGGAACGCGGATCCTGACGCGCACCCGGGTGATCGCAGTGCGTGGCGAGACGCGCGTCAGCGGCGTGGATGTCGAACGCGACGGTCGATGCGAAACCATCGAATGCGATGGCGTTGTGTTCAGCGGACGTTTCGTTCCGGAAACCGCCATCGTCAGGACCAGCCATCTCGTCCTCGACCCGTCAACCGGCGGACCGGTCGTCGATCAGTATGGGCGCTGCTCGGATCCGGCGTACTTTGCAGCGGGCAATGTGCTGCGCCCGGTCGAAGCATCGTGGACCGTATGGCGCGAAGGCCGCGATGTTGCGCGG
>JANOGP010000232.1:0-5876 GCA_031406075.1 Betaproteobacteria bacterium | reverse complement strand
CGAGAAAGGCGTCGGATCACTCTGTCAGCTCCTCGTCGCGCAGTACGCCCAGATGATTCAGCTCCACGCCCGCCTCCTTCGTGACGTCCAACAGTTATTCACCAGACCGACCGGTCAGGTCTATCGGAATTCGCAGAACGTGCCGAGCCGACGCTCCGAGGACGTCTGTCTGCATGGGTAATGATAATGCGGATCGGGTGACTGCTATGGAGGAAATGCTCGACCGTCTCATCCTGGCCGTTACCAGCCGTTTACATATGATTTGCGGTCGGCTTGGTCGGACACCGCTTGTCAGTTCATGCCTGAACCAATACAGCTAACCTGTTTCGTCCACTTTCAATGCAATCGATCATCAGCCAACGAACGGTTTTCACCCGCGCTTATTGTCTTGCTCTTGCCTTCCTCTGTGTTCTCTGTGCCCTCTGTGGTAAAACTTTTGTCTTGAACCTGCTATTCCATGGTCCGAGGCAGCCATAGGGAAATTACGGGAAATGCGCAAAGCACCACCAGCCGGACAAGGTCGCTGGCGATGAACGGCATGGTGCCGGCATAGATGCGCGGCAGGCTGATGTCGCGCGCGATAGAGTTGAGCACGAACACATTCATGCCCACCGGCGGGCAGACCAGGCCCAGCGTCACCGCCATCACGATAATCACGCCGAACCACACCGGGTCGAAACCGAGCTGCACGATCACCGGAAACACGATCGGGACCGTGAGCAGGATCATCGCCAGCTCGTCCATGATCGCGCCGAGGATGAGATAACCGATCATGATCAGCGCGAGTACGCCGTAGGCGCCGAGAGGCAGGTCCACCATGAACGCGACGATCTGCTGCGTGGCCTGCGTGATGGTGAGGAAATACCCGAACAGATAAGCGCCGATCACGATCACCATGATGGACGCCGACACGCGCACCGAACTGACCAGACATTCCATGATCGCCCGGCGCGATAGCCGGCCGCGCGCCAGTCCTATGACCAGCGCCCCGATTGCGCCGACCGCGGCCGCCTCGTCCACCAGGAAAAATCCGCCGTAGATGCCGCCGAGCACGAGCAGGAAAAGCACGGCGGTCGCCCAGATTTCCCTCAGCGCCCTGAACCGCTCACGCCAGCTATGGCGCACACCGCGCGGCATGTGCTGCGGGCGCAGGCGGCCGACGATCTGGATGGTGACCGCGTACATCGCCATTGCCAGCAGGCCCGGAAGAACTCCCGCCGCGAACAATAGCGAGATGTCAGTCTCGGTCATGATGCCGTAGAGCACGAAAATCACCGAGGGCGGGATCATGATGCCGAGCGTGCCGCCGGCGGCGATCACGCCGGCCGCGAAGCCGGGATCGTAGCCCGCGCGGCGCATTTCCGGCAGCGCGACATTGGTCATCGTCGCCACGGTGGCCACCGATGAGCCGTTGATCGCGGCGAATCCACCACAGGCGGCGATCGAGCCCACCGCAAGGCCGCCCCGCAAATGTCCGAACCATGCGCTGCCGGCGTTGAACAGCTCGCGGCTCATACCGCCGGCGGCGGCGAACGATCCCATCAGGATGAACATCGGGATCACCGCGAGCTTGTAGTCGGTGACCGTGGAAAGCGGTACTTTGCCCAGCAGCGCGAGAGCCGGGCCCCAGCCCGTGACCAGACCGTATCCGAGCACGCCGGCAATCCCCATCGCAACGCCGATCGGAACCCGCGCCAGCATCAGCGCGAACATCAGCGCAAAGCCGAGCACGGCTATGATGTCCCTGTCGATCATCGCTCGCTCATTCGCGGCGGCTGCAGAGCCGGAACAGGCGCACTGCGGTGAGGATTGTTCCAGCCAAAATGCCCGCGCCCGCCAGCAGGTGAAAGGGCCAGACCGGCAGCTTCAATTCCATCGTCAGCACGTTGGCGGCCGCCGTGTCGCGGATCGCGTCCGCGAGCATGAGTGTCAGCGTCGCCATGAATAAAAGCAGGATCGAGGTCGCGGTGACATCCAGAACGCGGCGTCCGCGCGAGGACAGGAACTCCCAGACCAGATCCACGAGGATATGGCCGTTTCGGTAACAGGCGGACGCGATCCCCCAGAAGATGCTGATTCCGAGCAGCAGTTGCGCCAGATCGAACCAGTCCGGCGGCGTGTAATTGAAGAGTTTGCGAAGAATCACCGTCGCGAAAGTGGTAAGGGCGACGGTCAGCAAAAGCAATCCCGCCGTTCCCTCGACCATGCGGACAAAGCGATCCATTGCGGATTTCGCCGATGCTGCTACTTCGCCTTCGCCCCGAACTTCAGGAGCGCCGCGTCGAACTCCACCAGAAGTTTGGCCGGGTCGTAGCCCTGCTTGCGCACGTCGTCGCTCCAGATCCCAACCACCGGCTCCGCCGATTTTTTCCATGCCGCCAGTTCCGTCGGCGTGAGAGACACGACCGTGTGCGCCTTGTCTGCTTTCATCTTCTCCCGTCCGGCGGACTCGTAATCCGCCCACTCCTTGCCGACGCGGTATGCCCAGTCGGGGCTGCAGTGATCATCCATGACCTTGCGCTGTGCGGGCGACAACGAATCGTAGCGGTCGGGATTCAGGATCCACGCGAAACCGGTGGTGTACATCCGCGCGTCGATGTGGAAACGCGTGACCCTGTTGATGCCGAACAAGTAGATGGACTCCCAAGGAAAGGTGATGGCGTCGGCGACGCCGCGCTCAAGCGCCTCGCGCGCCTCGGGGGCACTGACGTTTACCGTGGATGCGCCGAGCAGCTTCATCCAGTCGGCGATTACGGACTGCGCCGGCCGCACCATCAGGCCCTTGATCTGCTCCGGCGAACTGATGCGGGTCTTGGAGTGGATAGTGCCGGGGTCGTGCACGAACATGAGGCACAACTTCACGCCTGGCATGTCTTTCTGCGCATACGGGCGGTACCACACATCGTAGGCTCGTGAACCGTTGCCGGCGTTGTCCATCATGAACGGAAGCTGGGCCGCGTTTGCCACCTGCATGCGCCCGGCCTGGTAGCCGACGTTGATGTACGACACATCGGCGATGCCCTTGACGGTCATGTCGTAGTGATCGATCGCCTTGCCAAGTTGCTGCGACGGATAGACCTCGATCTTGATCGTGCCACCCGAGGCCTGTTCGATCGACTGCGCCCAGGCCTGCGTGATCTTGTGCAACGCGTGCGCGGGCGGCACCCAGTGGGAAAACCTCAACTCAACCGGCTTGTCCTGGGCAAGCGCGCCTCCGCAGGCTGCGGCAATGCAGAGCGTCAGGGCGCCCAAAGTTCGTGCTGTCACGCTGATCTCCTCCGGGTGGTTTGCCAGCAGCGCGGTTGTTGTTTTGCCGCCAGCGCGAAGTATAGCGGGCGGCGCGAATTCAGGATTGGCCAAGCAGCGGAACTCGGTCTAAACGACCAACGGATGCACGCCGAAAGCAGCCTCCGGCAATCGAAACATCACCTGCTTTTCTTTGGCTTCACACTCCCTCTTCGCCTTTAGGGGGAGAGGGGCATCGTTGACTCGGCGTTGGCGGAGCCATCCGGGGCGGGAAACGATGCTTGGGCGCGCGCCCCGGACTCGTTAGGCGTAGCCCAGTTTGCGGGTAGGGGCGCACAAGGCTGTGTTGCACAGTGTTGATCGGGGCGTCATGCGGCTGCTCCCGCAATCGGGCCTGCGGCTAACGTGTCACAGCCGCCCCACAGGCGGCCGATTTCCCCAACAACGCGTCCGCGCGCCGGGAGAGGTGGGGGTTTAGGTGGGTTCGGCGGTGTATGGCGCCAGCGCATCCAGCAGAGGCTTCGGCACATCCACCGAGCGGCCGGCCTTGCGCTCGATCGAGACGATCACCAGGTAGCCTTCCGCGGCCAGTTCGCCTCCGGGCTTCTTAACCGCAAATTCGAGTCGGATCGAACTGCGGCCGATGCGACCCACCCAGATCTCGGTGTCGAGCAACTCGTCCAGCCGCGCCGGATTCCGGTAGTCGAGGTGAAACTGCACTCGCGGCAGCCAGATATCCAGTCTTTCCCACAGCGTCGCATACGGAAAGCCCGCCGCGCGAAACAGCTCGGTCTCGGCCAACTCGACGAATCGCACGTAAGTGCCCCAGCGGATGATCCCGCTCACATCGACATCGCTCCAGCGCACGTGTTCCTGCACGCGGTGGCGACGGGCGGAAACCTGTGACTTGTTGGAGAATTCGTTCTGCATGCACTTCTCGATCGGGCGCACCATCAGTTCAATTCGGGGTGTCGTGCAGGTCCGGTTCGGCGGTCAAGTTCCTGTATTCATGTTCGTGGAGTTGTTGTTTATAGACCTTCCGGGCCTTTTATCCGCGCTCGCCAGTAACCCGGGCGTTGCTTTTGGTGAGCAACCGCAACAATCAGAATTGCGTCAGGCAGTTCAACGTAGATCAGTGAAAATGGAAATTGTCGCAGGACGGTCTGCCTTAGGCCGCGGGCAACCGGGCGACCCAATCCAGGATTTTCGCGCAAAAGATCGACCACACTTTGAAGATCGTTGAGGAAACCAAGTCCGAGACCGGGAGAGGCGGCCTCGTAGAAAAGGGATGCGTCGGTCATCTCTTCCTCGGCAGGAGGAAGAAACCGATATTCGATCATTTCAGGCGGCCGCGAGCCCTTCTCATCACTTCGTCTCCTGGACGTGCGGGCATTCCCCCCGCAAGGAACGCGTCGTACCTGCGCTGAGATTCTTCGATCCAAACTTTCTGGGCGTCAGGATCGGGCGACGCATCCAGATCATCAATCAGGACCCGCGCCAGCGCCGCTTTCTGTTTGAGGGTTAGCGCACGCGCCTGCTTTTCCAATTCGTCAAAGGGTGTAGCCATGTCGTCAATTTCCATTCATTGAAGGACTCAAGCGCCAATTGCCGCTGGCAATTTGCGCTATTAAACACCCTGCCCACCATACCTGTCAGCAGGTACTCAGTTGATTAGCCATTCCCTCAGGGCGGCATTCACGACATCCGGCCGCTCCAGCGTGGACAGGTGGCCGCACTCCTCGACCGTTACCAGCTTCGCTCCCGGGATCGCCGTTGCCATTTCCTCGCTGCATTCCAGGGGCGTGAGCTGGTCCTGGCGCCCGCACAGCACCAGCGCCGGACACTTGATTTTCGGCAGTCCAGGCCGGAAATCGGGCCGGGAAATGATCGCCCGCTGCTGCCGCAAGTACGCCTCGATCCCGATTCGCTCCGCCATATCGCGGATGGTCTTAGTGAGCTGCGCGTCTTTGACCCGCGACGGATGCAGCATCAGCGGCAGCATGCGGCTCGTTACCGGCGTGAAGCCGCGCTCGGTCTGCGCGAGTTTCATCAGTTGTTTCCGCCGCACAGTTTCATCAGGCTTCTCGGGCCGTGCGCGCGCATCGAGCAATGCCAGCCGCGTCACCCGCTGCGGGGCCTGGCGCATGATTTCAAGAGCAACGTAGCCGCCCATCGACAGCCCGGCGAGCGCGAACTCCTTCCACGGCGCATCGCGCAGCACCGACTCGCCCATCTCCTTCATGGTTTCGTTTTCGGTAAGATCCGGCACCCAGAACCGGGCGACATCCGCCAGTTGCGACAACTGCGGTTCCCAGAGGGCCGCGTCGCAGAGCAGACCAGAAAGAAGTACGAGGGGTTTGCTCATCCTTTTTCACAATCCGCGGTGAGTCATGATCCGGAAGCGGCCGACGGAAATCGGGCGTTACCGGTGTACTTTTTCGACCACTGCAAGCAATGCAAATGAGCGCGCAACAAGCAATCGGGAACAAGATTCAATCAAGTCACCGGCGAGACACCTGTGACGGATAACCCTGCCCCTTTCAGCCGTGGTCTTCGCGACCCTGCACCTGACGCTTGGAAACCTGAACAGAATTCGCGGTAATTGCGCTGACAAATGACGCGGCAATGAC
>JANOGP010000206.1:0-2383 GCA_031406075.1 Betaproteobacteria bacterium | reverse complement strand
GCGGGTCAATCCCACCAGCCCGGCCTTGGCCGACGCATAGGCCGACTGGCCGAAGTTCCCGAATAGTCCGGCACTCGAGACGATGTTGACGATGCGCCCTGGCGCCCGGCCGCTTTTCTGCTGCTCGCGCATCAACGGCGTCGCCGCGGCCAGCAGCGCGAAAGGCGCGGTCAGGTTGTTGGCAATGACCTGTTCCCAGTTCTCCCGACTTGCCTTGAAAATATAGGCGTCGCGCAAGATCGCCGCGTTGTTGACCACAATATCGAGCGCTCCGAATTTCTCCCTTGCGAGCCTCACCGCCCCGTCGGCGGCACCGGTGGCCGCCATGTCCTCGGTGAAAGACGCCGCATTGCCGCCAAGTTTGGCTGCCACGCTTGCCGCGAGGGATTTATCGGGTTCACCCCCGGCAATCGACACGCCGCTGTCGGCGATCACGACGGCCGCGCCGAGGCGATGCAATTCCTCAACGATAGACAGTCCGATGCCGCGCGCCCCCCCGGTGACGATCGCGACCCTGCCCGCCAGAACCTGCCCCGGAATCATCTCACCGCCGCCGCTTTGGATACCTCGACCTTCGCCGCGAAAAATGCATCGGCGTGTATGTCGCGCGGACCGATCCCGCGCGCCTTCGCCAATTCAGTCGCCGCGTCTACCATCGGCGGCGGGCCGGCGCAATACGCCTTGAAACCTGCGAGGCTCTCGAAATCCTTAGCCACTGCATCGGTCACAAGCCCGTGCCTGCGAGGCAGGAGCATTGTCTGGGATGACCTTGCGCCAGGTTCGGAAAGAATGATGTGCGCACTTAAATTGGAATGGCGCTCCTGCAATCCGGCAAGCTCGCGCTCTAAGTAAACGTCGCGTTCGGCGCGCACCCCGAAATACAAATGCACGGGCTGCGCGAAGCCGGAAGCGAGCACAGTCTCGACAACGGATTTGACCGGCGCCAGGCCGCTACCGCCGGCGACGCACAGCATCGGCCCGGGATGCTGCGCCCGCAAGTACGAGGTGCCCATCGGCCCGGATACCTTGACCATGTCGCCGACCTTGAGCGCGGTGGCGATGCGATGGCTCACCGATCCGCCGGGCATCACCCGCACGTGGAACTCGAGCAACGGCTGGTCCGGACGATTCGCCATCGAGTAATCACGGCTGATCCCGGGCGCCACCGGTAATTCGAGCTGTGCATATTGCCCCGCCGAAAAAGTGAATGGCCCGCCCGCGACGATTTCCAGCTTCAGCCCGAGGATGTCATGGGTCAGGTTGGCGAGCTCGGTGACCCTGCAGCGCATGACCATGGACGGGTGCACGACAAAGTCCTCGGAATCGAGGCGCCTTACCACCACATCGCTCCACATCTGCGACCGGCAGGCGAGCACGATGCCGCGGCTGCGCTCGTCCGCGGAGAGCGCGTGCTCGGAATATTCCAGCTCGAGAATGTCCCCGGACACCAGCTCGCATTTGCAGGTGCCGCAGTTGCCGGCCTGGCAGCTGTAAGCGAAGCCTATGCCGTGCGCCAGCAAAGCGCCGAGAACGGTATCACCTTCCTCGGCGGGCGCGGACTGGCTGATATCGGCGACTGTAACGGTAAGGCTCATCGATGCATGCGTGGCGATCGCGGGCGCTATGGGCTACTATCGTTCGAGTATGGGAACCAAACTGTTGGATGTCAAACAATCGATGCGGCCGCGCAAGAGGCTGAATCCGACGGGCGCGATCCGTAAGTCCGCCGGCATGGGCATGCTGCCCGGCCTCATCGGCTACCAGTTGCGGCTTGCGCAGCGCGCGATCTTTGCCGATTTCGTCGAGACAGTGGACGGCGCAGAAATTTCCCCCGGCCTGTTCGGTATCCTGGTGATTATCGATGCCAATCCGGGACTCACTCAGCAGGCGCTGGCCGACGCCGCACACCTGGATCGCTCCACCGTCGTGACCGTTCTCGACAAGTTGGAAGACAGAGGGCTCGTGCAGCGCCATGCCGTCGATCGTCGCAGCAACGGCTTGTTCCTGACCGGCGTCGGCAGCAGCCTTTTGCGCCAGCTAAAGCGCAAAGTCGCCCGGCACGAACGGCGCGTGGTGCAGAACCTCAGCGCCAAGGAGCGCGATCAACTGGTCGCACTCCTGCAGCGCATCCTGCCGGAAAAAAGATAGGAGGGGTGAGGCGTGAGGCGCGAGGGGTGATGAGTGATGAATAATTAGAGTGTCTGTCCCGCTCTTTGCGTTGATGCTCTTATCACCGACTACCAGCCGGCTGGCTCTATAGCACCACTCAGTACCCAGAACACAGCGTGGTGTCTTTCCTTTCGCCTCTCGCCTCTCGCCTCTCGCCTCTCGCCTCACATCATTCCGCATCCGACACCTTCCCCCGCAATCGTTTCATCGCTGC
>JANOGP010000198.1:0-1566 GCA_031406075.1 Betaproteobacteria bacterium | reverse complement strand
GCTCGATCGTCGGCCTGTCCGGCATCGTGACCGGGCTGGTGCTCAATGCCGGGCATTCCATCTGGGCCGGGGTCGTCGCGGGCCTGCTGACTGCGCTGGCCTGTGGACTGGTCAACGGCTTCCTGATCGCCTACATTCGGTTGTCGCCCTTCATTGTCACGCTGGGCATGTTCGGCATCGCACGCAGCCTCGCGCAGGTGCTGTCCGAGAATCACATGATTTACGAGTTCGGTCCGGACGAGAAATTGTTGTTCGCCCTCGGCGGCGGCACGATCTACGGCGTTGCCAATCCGTTCATCCTGCTGATGATTCTGACCGTCGTGTTCATGATCGTGTTTCGTTACACGACCTGGGGGCGCTGGGTGTTCGCGCTTGGCGGCAACGAGAATGCAGCGCGCCTGACCGGCGTGCCGGTGAACCGCATGAAGCTGTCGGTCTATATGCTCTCCGCGCTGATGGCGGGAGTCTCGGCAGTTTTGCTGGTCGGCTGGCAGGGGGCGGCGATCAACGCCATGGGCACGGGTTACGAATTGCGCGTGATCGCGTCGTCGGTCATCGGCGGTGCAGATCTGATGGGCGGGGCCGGCGGCGCATACGGCGCATTCATCGGCGCCGCCCTGATCGAAGTGATCCGGAACAGTTTGCTTCTTGCGGGTGTTGATGCAAACTGGGAAGGTACGTTCGTGGGTCTGTTTATTGTGTTTGCAGTGTTGTTGAGCAAGTTCCGTGGAATGCGCTCGGGGTGATAACCCGGGCCTATAACGACATGAGGAGGAACGTAATGAAAAAGCTGTTGATTGTGGCGGCAATGGCGGGGCTGTTCGGCCTGCCGGGTCTCGCCGGTGCGGCGGATGGCAAGTTGGTATTCGCGCTGGTTCCGAAGAACATGAACAACCCGTTCTTCGACCAGGCGCGCGATGGCTGCAAGAAGGCCGAGAAGGAAATGGCCGGCAAGGTCGAGTGCATGTACATCGGCCCTGGCGAGCACGGCGGTGGCGATGAGCAGGTGAAGGTGGTGCAGGATCTGATCACCAAGAAGGTCGACGGTATCGCGGTGGCGCCTTCCAACGCACCGGCGATGGCCAAGGCGCTGGAGCGCGCCAAAACGGCCGGCATCCCGGTGATCACCTGGGACTCCGACCTGCTGGACAAGGACAAGGGCCTGCGCGCCGCTTATGTCGGCACCAAGAACTACGACATCGGCGTGAATCTGGCGAAAATCGCCATGAAGCTCAAGCCCAAAGGCGGCACCGTCTGCATCCAGTCCGGTGGCCCGGCGGCGGCGAATCATAACGAGCGCATGAAAGGCATCCGCGACACCATCGTCGGAAAAGTCAGCAACACGCCGCCGCCCGGAGACCGCCTGACCGGACAGAACGGCTGGAAGGAAGTGGATGGCTGCCCGCTGTACACCAACGACGATTTCCCGTTGTCGGTGAGGCAGCTCGGCGAAATCCTGGCCAAGTATCCCGACCTCACAGCGTTCCTGCCCACCGGCGGATTCCCGCAGTTCGTGCCGCAGGCCTATCGCCAGGTAGTGGAAAAGAACATGGACCGCATCAAGAG
>JANOGP010000167.1:0-1893 GCA_031406075.1 Betaproteobacteria bacterium | reverse complement strand
TAGAACAAGGAGTTATTCCAATACCAAAATCTATTCATAAAGATCGCATAGAGGAAAATATCAATGTTTTTGCTTGGTGACCGAGTCGTTCACGTTGATCGCCGGGAAGAGCAGGCGCCCTTCCTTGTGCATCTGATAGAGGCGGTGCACGCCGGTGGTGGTTTCCTCGGTGACGCCCTTGATTTCTTTGGCCGCTTTGGAGTACCAGCCGGGTTTTCTCTGTTTTATTGCCTTGAAAAGAGAAACTTCCTCTTCGCTGGACGGCTTCGACAGCACCGAAGGATCCTTTTCCGCCCTGATTCCCAAATGCACCAGCAGCGTGGCGTCGCCGCCATCGTCCAGGATCATGTTCGGCCCCTTGTCGCCGAACTCGAAAATCTTGTGCGTGTATTCCCAGTACTCGTCCAGCGACTCGCCCTTGTAGGCGAACACCGGCGTGCCGCCCGCGGCGATCGCCGCCGCGGCGTGGTCCTGGGTCGAGAAGATGTTGCAGGAGGCCCAGCGCACGTCGGCGCCGAGCGCCTTCAGCGTCTCGATCAGCACGGCGGTCTGGATGGTCATGTGCAGCGACCCGGTGATGCGCGCGCCCTTGAGCGGCTTAGCCGCCGCGTACTCGGTGCGGATCGCCATCAGCGCCGGCATCTCGGACTCGGCGATGGCGATTTCCTTGCGCCCCCAGTCGGCGAGCTTGAGGTCGGCGACGCGGAAGTCGCCGGATTTCGCATTCAGCACGGCAGCATTCATGATGTTCGTCCCCTGAATAGACAAAGCGCCCGCACCGTTTCCGATGCGAGCGCCGTTTAATTTAGCTGAGCCTGATTGCCCCCGGAGGGGAAACGCAACGCTCCTCAGCGGGGAGGATTATATCAAAGAGAACCCCATACTTCCTTGGCCGTTTCGATGCACAGCCTGAGCTTTGCCTTCTCCTGCTCGACGGTCAGGTTGTTGCCATGGTGGGTGCTGGAGAAGCCGCACTGCGGGCTGAGGCACAGGTTCTCGAAGGGCACGAACTTCGACGCCGCCTCGATGCGGCGCTTCAGGTCGTCCTTCTTCTCCAGCTCCGGCACCTTGGAGCTCACCAGCCCCAGCACGACCTTGGTTCCCTTGGGGATGTAGCGCAGCGGCTCGAAGCCTCCGGCGCGCTCGGTGTCGAACTCGAGGAAGAAGCCGTCCACGTCGATCGTCGAGAACGCGGTCTCGGCGACGTAGTCGTAGCTGCCGCTCGCCAGCCAGGTGCTCTTGAAGTTGCCGCGGCAGGTGTGGACCGCGACCGTCATGTCGTCGGGCACGTCACGGATCGCCATGTTCACCGCTTCGGCGTACACCGCCACGTCCTTCTTCGGGTCGTCGCCCAGCTTTCGGAAATGCTCCTGCACCTTCGGGTCGCCCATCATGGCGATGGTGGTGTCGTCGATCTGCAGGTAGCGACAGCCGGCCTGGTACAGGTCGCGGATCTCCTCGCGGTAGGCCTTGGTGAGATCGGCCCAGAACTCGTCGAGATCCGGGTAGATCTTGACCAGCGAAGCGCGGTCGGCGCGGCCATGCAGCATTGCCGGCGAGGGCATGGTGAACTTCGCCGTGCGCTTTGTCACCGACTTCAGGAATTTGAAATGATCGAGCATGCTGGGCTTGGTGCGCCGGATCTTGCCGGTGATCACCATGGTCGGCGGCTGCGCACGGTTGCCCTTGAAATTCGGGCCGGCGAAATCGTCGCCGTATCTGAGATCGACGCCGTCGAAGCCGTGCAGGAAGTCGATGTGCCAGTAGTCGCGCCGAAACTCGCCGTCGGTGATCGACTGCAGGCCGATGTTCTCCTGCAGCTTGACGGCGTCGCGAATGTGCTTGTCCTCGGCCTGCTTCAGTTCGGCGGAGGACGCCTTGCCCTGCTTCACT
>JANOGP010000165.1:0-3367 GCA_031406075.1 Betaproteobacteria bacterium | reverse complement strand
CGCCGATCCCTGCCCGGAAATCCTGCTGGGGCGGATCGCTGCCTCAACAAGCCGTATTCGCGTGGGTACCGGCGGCGTGCTGCTGCCGTATTACAGCGCATTGAAGGTAGCCGAGATATTCCGCATGCACGAGACGCTGAACCCGGGACGCATCGACCTCGGCATCGGACGCGCGCCCGGCGGGGACATGCTCACCGCAAACGCGATAAATGACCGTGCTCTTCAAGACGTGGATCGCTTTCCGGCACTGGTGCAGGAGATGGTGGGCTGGCTCGACGGCAATCTCCCACCGGAACATCCGTACTCGATGGTCAGAGCGATGCCTGCCGGCCCCACTTCTCCGCAGGTCTGGCTGCTTGGGTCATCGGACTACAGCGGCGCGCTGGCGGCGTACCTGGGACTGCGTTTTTCTTTCGCCCATTTCATCAATGCTCACGGCGGCGAAGCGGTAAGCCAGGCCTACCGTCGCGACTTCCGGGCTTCTGCGCGCGAGTCCAAGCCGCATTCAATGGTCTGCGTTTTCGTGGTGTGCGCCCAGACCGGAGCCGAGGCTGAGCGGCTGGCCGCCAGCATCGATCACCGGCGCCTGCTCATGGCGACCGGCCGCGAAGGGCCGGTGGCCACCGCCCAGGAGGCACTGGCCTATCCTTACAGCGAGCGCGACCGCGCGATCATCCAGCGCGAGCGGTCCCGGGCCGTGATCGGTACGCCGGACCGGGTCAAGCAGCGCCTGCTGGAAATCCGCAACGACTTTGAAGCCGACGAACTGATGGTGATCACCATCACCGGCGATTATTCAAGCAGGCTGCGTTCCTACCAATTGCTGGCCGAAGTTTTCGCCCTGGCACCCGAGCCAGTTACCGGCTGATCGCTCATGTCGGATAACGGGGTCGTTCGCGAGCGCCTTTTGCTCGTCACGCTTGCCGCCGTACAGTTCACCCACATCATGGACTTCATGATCGTGATGCCGCTCGGCCCGCAACTGATGCGGGTGATGCTGATCTCGCCGCAGCAGTTCGGGCTGCTGGTTTCAGCCTATACCCTTTCGGCGGCAGCCGCAGCGCTGGCCGTGGCTTTTTACACCGATCGGTTCGATCGCCGGAAAATCCTGCTGTTTCTTTATGCGGGGTTCGTGATATCAACACTGCTGTGCGGCATCGCGCCGGGCTACGGTGCGTTGCTTGCCGCGCGCGCGGTCGCGGGTGCCTTCGGCGGCCTGGCCGGTGCGACCGTACACTCCATCATCGGCGACGCGATTCCCGAACAACGCCGGGGCGCCGCGACCGGCATGATCATGTCCGCGTTCGCGTTGTCTTCCATCGTTGGCGTTCCGATCGGATTGCTTCTTGCCGCCAATTTCTCCTGGCGCGCACCCTTCCTGTTCCTCGTCGTTGCTTCGACGCTGGTTCTGATTTTTACCTGGAGAATTCTCCCGCCCATGCGCAGCCATATCGTCGAGGGCCAGTCCCACCGCCCTCTGCGCCAGATGAAGGCGGTGTTCGGGACCGCCAATCACTTGCGCGCCTTTGTATTCATGTTCGCGCTGATGTTCGCGGGGTTTTCGGTGATTCCGTTCATCGCGCCGTACATGGTGGCCAATGTCGGACTGAAGGAGACCGACCTGCCCTATCTGTACTTTTTCGGCGGGCTCGCCACCGTGTTCACGTCGCGCTACATCGGCAAGCTGGCGGACCGGCACGGCAAGCGGCAGATGTTCACGATCATCGGCCTGATCTCGATCGCACCGCTGCTGATTACCACCAATCTGCCGCCGGTACCGGTACCGGTTGCGATCTGTGCGTCGGTCATTTTCATGGTGTTCGTTTCCGGACGTTTCGTACCGGCGATGGCGCTGGTCATTTCGAGCGTGGAACCGCACTTGCGCGGCGGATTCATGAGCATCAATTCGGCGATACAGCAACTGGGGCTGGGCGCCGCCTCTCTGCTCGCGGGAACGATCATCGGCCACGGCGATGCCGGGACGCTGACGCGCTACTGGCTAGTGGGCTTCATCGCGGTGGGCGCGACGCTGCTCGCCATAGCGCTTGCGTGGCGCGTCAAGCCTGTCGCCTAGCGGCTAAGGTTCGAGGGACGAGGGGCGAGGGGCGAGGTGCGAGGCTCGAGTGAAATTCAAAAACGATCGAACGAAACCTCTCGTCCCTCGTCCTTCGGCCCTCGTACCTAGTTCTTCTAGTCCGGCTCGAATTACCTCCATTGCACCACTGGGAAGGCGGCGCGCAGATCGGCCTTCACCCGGTTGAAGGCGCAGCAGGAAGGTTAAATGACGTTCAATGATGGGGCGCCAGCGCGGATTTCGCCGATCACTGCGGCGCGGTTGAAGCCTTCTTCGCGGAATACATCGAGCACCCGTTCCACTGCGCCAGGTGTGCAGGTCACCAGCAGCCCGCCGCTGGTTTGCGGATCGGTAAGCAGAGTCTTTTCGATGTCGCCATGGCCGCCCAGATCCACGCTCTTGCCGTAGCCGGCCCAGTTGCGGGTCGAGGCGCCGGTTTTTAACCCGCGTTTCACCAGATCGAGCACACCGGGGAGGAGCGGCACCTGTTCCCAGTTCAGTGTCGCGGCCACACCGGAGCCTTTGCAGACCTCGAACAAATGTCCGGCAAGTCCGAAACCCGTAACGTCGGTGAGCGCATGGACGCCTTCCAGTTCCGCAAGCCTTAGCCCGGGCGTGTTGAGCTGGGTGGTGCTCGCGATCATGGACGCGTAGTCTGAGGCGTTGAGCTTTTCGATTTTGATTGCGGCGCTGTAGATGCCGACACCGAGTGCCTTGCCGAGGATGATCCTGTCCCCGGGTTTGGCATCGGCATTGCGTTTCACTTTCCGCGGATCAACCAGCCCGATCACCACCAGGCCGTAGATAGGCTCCACGGAGTCGATGCTGTGGCCGCCGGCTATCGGGATGCCCGCCTTTGCGCATACCGACTCGCCGCCTTCGAGGATCGTGCGGATGGTCTCAACCGGCAACTGATTGATCGGCATGCCGACCAGGGCTAGCGCGAACAGCGGCCGGCCGCCCATTGCGTACACGTCGGAGATCGCATTGGTCGCCGCGATCGCGCCGAAGTCGAAGGGATCGTCCACCACCGGCATGAAGAAATCCGTGGTGGCGACGATCGCCTGCGATTCGTTGATCTGATAGACCGCGGCGTCGTCGCTGGTTTCGATGCCGACAAGCAGCTGTTTCGGCAACAGGCCTGCGCCTGCCTTGGCGATGATTCTCTCCAGCACCGCCGGCGCAAGCTTGCAGCCGCAGCCGCCGCCGTGGGCAAGCTCGGTGAGTCGGATGGGTTTGATATCTGGCGCATTCATGCTTGTACTCGTTCATAGCCCGCATCGGATTGTAACG